>NZ_LBJW01000112.1:0-414674 GCF_028128865.1 Bradyrhizobium sp. CCBAU 11357
CAGGCCGGCAGCCTGCCGCGGCCAGCAGCTCCTCCGCCCGGTGCCGCGGCGCCGACGGTGGTCCCCGGCTCGGCGGCCGCAGCGCCGCCACCCGACAGGGCGCAATACAGGCCGCCGACGGTCGCACCGGCCTTCCGGGCTGCGCCGACGGTCTCAGCGCCGTTGCCGCCGGCCCCGCGTCCGCCACAGCGTGACCTGACCCCGCTCGCGGTCGGTGCGGGCGTGGTGGCCGGCGCCGTGATCGGCGCGACCATCGCTGACATGCACAGTCAGCGACGCGAGACCATCGAGGGCGGCCGCACCGTCTACACCGAGCCGGATCGCATCATCATCCGCGATCCGGGCGGGCAGGCCTATGTCCGCGGCAACGACCTCTATCGTTTCCGTTACGGCGCGCGCGACATCCGCACGGACACGGTCGGCGGTGAAACCCGCACGGTCGTCGTTCGTCCTGACGGCAGCGAAATCATCACCGTCGTCGGCGCCGACGGTCGGCTGATGCGGCGCATCCGCAGGGATCCCCGTGGGCACGAACTCATCATCATCGACAACACCTACCGCGATCCACGGGCGGTCGGCGGCTTCTATGTCGACGTGCCGCCGCCAGTCGTGAACATCCCTTACGACCGCTACATCGTCGACGCCCAGGAAGCGTCACCTGATGTCATCTACCAGACCATGGTGGCACCGCCTGTGCAGCGGATCGATCGGCGTTACTCGCTCGACGAGATCCGCTACAGCCCCAATGTTCGCATGCAGATGCCGAGCATCGACGTCAACACGATCGTCTTCGAAACGGGATCGTGGACCATCCCGCCGGACCAGGCGGCCCGGCTGCAGACGATCGCGGACGGTCTCAACCAGGCGATCCAGCGCAATCCGCGCGAGGTCTTCCTGATCGAGGGACATACCGACGCGGTCGGCAACGAGGTTGACAATCTCTCATTGTCGGACCGCCGTGCGCAGGCCGCGGCCGAATTGCTGACGCAGCAGTTCGGTGTGCCGGCCGAGAACCTGACGTCGCAAGGCTATGGCGAGCAATATCTGAAGGAGCAGACGCAAGGGCCGAGCGTGATCAACCGGCGGGTCACCATCCGCAACATCACGCCGTTGCTCAACGGCGGCCAGGCTTCGCTGCCGCCGCCCCCGCCCGGCACCGCACCGCCGCGCTGAGGCGACGTACAAATGGCGAAATGGCCGGGAGCGATCCCGGCCATTTTGTTTTGAGCGGGATGAGATGAGGCTTGATCGCCGCCACGACGGCGGTGCGCTCCCTCTCCCGCTTGCGGGAGAGGGTTGGGGAGAGGGTGTTTCCACAAGAGTAGAGAACCCTCACCCGGCGCTTCGCGCCGACCTCTCCCGCAAGCGGGAGAGGTGAACGAGCCGCCGTCGTCTCAATTGACGACGTGTAGCCGCTACTGTCCGGCGGCAAGCCCGAGCGCGTCGACCATCACACGGAACACTTCGGTGTTGTCCATCGAGCCGTGCACACGCTCGCTGCCCGGTCCGGTCGCGGTCAGAATGACATCCTCGCCCGAATGCACGCTGGCGCCGACCAGCGCCGACAGATTGCCGGGGCGCAGCACCGCGCCCGGGACCTCCTTGTATTTGTCGTTGGCCTTGTAGGTGCCGTCATCGCCGGCCTTGACGGTCGGCTCGTTGGGATTGTCGAGCTTCGGACGGAACGTCTCGTAATGATCGGGCAGGCTCGCCGAGAAGATGGCGAGCCGCCGGCTCACGTCGACGCGTGACGGATAACCTTCCGCATCCGGCGCCGGATAGTTGGGAAATCCGGCCTGCTCATAGACGCCGACGCGCTCGCGCAAGGGCACGTTGGGCGTCGTGCCCATGTCGTCATTGATCGTGCCGACCAGACTATTGGGATGATTGTGATCCGCCAGCACCAGGATCAGGGTGTCGCCGCCGCGTGCGCGTGCCCATTCGCGCGTATGATGCACCGCGTTGTCGAGCATGATCGTGTCGTAGACTGCGCGCTCCATGTCGAGGACATGCGCATATTTGTCGATCAGTCCGGACTCGACCATCAGGAAGAAGCCGCCCTCGTTCTTGGCGAGGATGTTCAGCGCCGCCTGCACCTGCTCGGTCAGGTCAGGCTGCTCGGGAAATTTCTTCACGCCGCCGCCCTTGAGGAATTTGCGGTCGAGCACACCGTCCATGTTGCCGGTGGCGAACAGGCCGAGCAGCTTGCTCGTGTCCTGTTTTGCGGCGGAGGTGCTGAGCTCGCTGGCGGTGGTCGCCACCTGATAGCCGGCGTCGCGAAACTTCGCGATGTAGTCGGTCTCGTCCTTGCGTTTCGAGCCTATCGCCGACTTCGGCAGGAAATTCGCGCTGCCGCCGCCCAACAGCACATCCGGCTTCGCCGCGAAGAACTGCTCGACGATCTCGTCATAGGCGGCGCGCCGGCGGGTGTGCGCAACCATCGCCGCCGGCGTCGCGTCTTCGATCTCGGTATTGGTGACGATACCGATCGCCATGCCGAGCTGCCTCTTGGCGAGGCTCGTGATGGTTTCGACCTTGGGATCGTCGAGCGGGCTTGCGCTGCGGTCGGCATAGACGCCGAGGGCATTGACGGCGCTCTTGTGCCCGGTCGCATAGGCGCTGGCCGAGTTCGCGGAATCCGTGATGATCGAGTCCGAGCCGGCGGTTGCCACCAGCGCCATATGCGGCATGTCGTCGATGGCGAGCTTGCCGCGGCTCTTGCCTTCCGAAATACCCTTGGACAGGATTCGCGCGGCAACCCGATGCGCCGGCGACATGCCATCGCCGATGAACAGGATGACGTTCTTCGCCTTGCGCGGGCCGGTGTCGTAAACATTCCATGTGACGCTGCGCTGGCGGGTGCCGTCGCTCACGTCCACCACGATGCTGCCGGGCTTGGTCAGCGTGACGTCGCGCAGGATCAGCGCCGACTGCTGCTTGCCGTCCTCGCGCTCGATGAAGCTCCCGGAACGGCCGAACGCGGCCGCATAATCGGCACCGTTCACCGTCACCTTCAACTTGGCGGGATCGACCAGACCGGGAAGCTCGACCTTGAAGTCGAATTTGGCTCCAGCGAGGATCTCGGCACGATCGATCGGATAGACCGTCTGCGCCTGTAGCGACGATGTCCAACAAAGGACGATGAGAGAGGCGAGTGCCGACCTCTTGACCATGTTTGATGCTCCGCAATTCCGTTCCGATGGACACAGGAACCTAGCGATCGAGCATGACACCGTCATTAAGCCCGTAGCCCGGATCGATCGGAAGCGAAATCCGGGCTACGAGAGCGTCAGCCCTTGTCGCTCTCGAGCCGGAATATCTGCGAGCCTTCCGTGCCCGACAACAGGCCGGTCTTCGAATAGAGACCGAGCTTGGTGCGGGTGTCGGCGATGTCGAGGTTGCGCATGGTGAGCTGGCCGATGCGGTCGGCCGGCGTGAAGGCGGCGTCCTCGACCTTCTCCATGCTGAGCCGCTCCGGCGCATAGGTGAGGTTGGGGCTCTCGGTGTTGAGGATCGAATAATCGTTGCCGCGGCGCAGCTCCAGCGTCACCTCGCCGGTGACGGCGCGGGCGACCCAGCGCTGCGCGGTTTCGCGCAGCATCAGGGCCTGCGAATCGAACCAGCGGCCCTGATAGAGCAGGCGCCCCAGGCGCATGCCGCTGATGCGGTACTGCTCGATCGTGTCCTCGTTGTGGATGCCGGTGACGAGGCGCTCATAGGCGATGTGCAGCAGCGCCATGCCGGGCGCCTCATAGATGCCGCGGCTCTTGGCCTCGATGATGCGGTTCTCGATCTGGTCGCTCATGCCGAGGCCGTGACGGCCGCCGATCGCGTTGGCTTCGAGGAACAGCGCGACCGGATCGGAGAAGGTCTGGCCATTCAGCGCGGTCGGCTGACCTTCCTCGAAGCGCACCACGACCTTCTCGGCCTTGACGGCGCAATCGTCGCGCCAGAACGGCACGCCCATGATCGGGTTGACGATCTTGATGCCACTGTCGAGGCTTTCGAGATCCTTGGCCTCGTGCGTGGCGCCGAGCAGATTGCTGTCGGTCGAATACGCCTTCTCTGCGCTCATCTTGTAGGCGAAGCCCTGCGCGGTCATGAATGCCGACATCTCCGCGCGGCCGCCGAGCTCGTCGATGAACTGCTGGTCGAGCCAGGGCTTGTAGATCTTCAGGCCGGGATTGGTGAGCAGGCCGTAGCGATAGAAGCGCTCGATGTCGTTGCCCTTGAAGGTCGATCCGTCGCCCCAGATGTTGACGCCGTCCTCCTTCATGGCCGCGACCAGCATCGTGCCGGTCACGGCGCGGCCGAGCGGCGTGGTGTTGAAATAGGTGATGCCGCCGGTCGAGATATGGAAGGCGCCGGACTGGATCGCGGCGATGCCCTCGTGGACGAGCTGCGTGCGGCAATCAACCAGGCGCGCGTTCTCGGCGCCGAACTCCATCGCCTTGCGCGGGATCTCGTTGTAGTCGGCTTCATCCGGCTGGCCGAGATTGGCGGTGTAGGCGTAGCAGCGCGCGCCCTTCTGCTTCATCCAGAGCAGCGCCGCAGAGGTGTCGAGGCCGCCCGAAAAAGCGATGCCGACTTTCTCACCCTTGGGCAGGCTTTTCAGGATCGTGGTCATGGGGCTTCCAATCGGGTCTCAAGCTGACGTGACGGATGGGTTTGACCGCGCGAATATCAAATTTCGCGGGGCTCGGCACCCCTTTAATGGCTCAAACCGAGGGTTCGGGGCCGGTCTTGCGGCCGAACAGGCGCTGGCGGAGCCGGTAGGCGGGCATGTTCAGCCGGGTCAGGGCGGCATCCACCGCCTCGTCCGAGAACCGCGTCCGCGGCCAGCGGTAGATCAGCGCGTAGGCGAACCAGATCACGACGAAGGTGACGAGGCCGGCGATCGAGACATCGGTAAAGAAGTGTCCGCCGAAGGCCATGCGCAGGGTGCTGGTGACGGCACCGAACACCACGGCGGCGGCATAGGCGAGCGGCCGCCACGCCGGCGGCGCCAGCGCGGCCGGCGCCAGCGTCCAGAATGCCGTTGCCCCTTCGCCGGAGAAGAACGAGCAATTGCGCCCGCAGCCGCCGCGCGGATCCCACCACGGCACGAATTGCTGGTCGCCCGCGAACTCGGTCACCACCACCGGGCGCGGGCGGCCCCAATAAGTCTTGAACGTCAGGTTGGTCAAAATGCCGGCCGACATGATCAGCGTCACCAGCAGGAAGATGATCGTGCGCCCCGGCACCATCAGCGGACGGTCGGGCCGGATCATCTTGACCACGAGCGCGACGATCGAGGGAAGGGCGAACGCCCAGGCGATCCACATCGCCGCATCGCGCGCAAAGCCGGCCCACTCGTTCAGCTTGAGCGGAAACGTCCTGGTCTCGGGGTCGAAGAACAGCGAAGCGAGCTTGAGGTCGAGCTCGGGATAGAGGCCGAAGGCGACGCCGATCACGAGCCACAGCGCCAGGGCAATGAAGAGTCCAGTCCGGTTCATGGCGCGCGGTTTAGCGGAGTGGGGCGGGGATGGAAACCCCGGAATCCGTCATTGCGAGCGACTTGTCCGCCGTAGCTCGAAGAGCGAAGGCGGAAGCGAAGCAATCCAGAATCTTTCCGCAGAGGGATCCTGGATTGCTTCGTCGCTTCGCTCCTCGCAATGACGGCGTCTCAATCCGGCCTTGAATTCGACGGCAATGGCGGCGGCGGTTTGCGCGGGGGCGGCGGGATGCGCCAGGCTCCGGCATTGCGGCCGGCGATCAGCCAGTAGACCACGCCGGCAACGATGCCGGCGCCGGTCATGATTTCCAGGTGACGCCGCACGATGCCCTCGAACTGCAGCGTGTCGGCGTGGAAGGGAACAAGACCGAGATAGCAGGCCAGCCCGACGAGGCCCCCGCCGACGGCATAGGCGATCGCACTGCGGATGTAGAGCGCTTCGGTGATCGCGACGATCACCGCCGCCGGCACCAGCGCGAAGCCCGAGACGAAGATGAAGCCGAAGCCGAGCAGGATGTCGATCGTGCCCTGATCGACCGGACCGGCGCCGAGATCGGCGAATTCCGGAAACAGCAGCGCGACGACGACGATCATGCCGCCGACGAAACAGGCGGCGAGAAAGCCAATGAAGATGACGACGAGGCGGCCGATCAGGGACATGACGAAGATGCCAACTCAGTCGTCATTGCGAGGAGCGCAGCGACGAAGCAATCCAGACTGCCGCCGCGGAGATATTCTGGATTGCTTCGCTGCGCTCGCAATGACAGGAATGCGAGAACGACGGCATGAACAACTTAATCCGTCATCGCCATGGCGCGCAGCGCCTGGCGTTCGCGCGCCGAGAGCTTTTCGGTCTCCGACTTGAGCTGGCCGCAGGCGGCGAGGATGTCGCGGCCGCGCGGGGTGCGCACCGGCGAGGAATAGCCGGCGTTGAAGATGTATTCGGAGAACCTTTCGATCTGGTCCCAGTCCGAGCATTCATAGGCGGTGCCGGGCCAGGGATTGAACGGGATCAGGTTGATCTTGGCCGGAATGCCCTTGAGCATCTTCACCAGCAGCTTGGCATCGTCGAGCGAATCGTTGACGCCCTTGAGCATGACATATTCGAAGGTGATGCGGCGCGCGTTGGAGGCGCCGGGATAGTCGCGGCAGGCCTGCAGCAGCTCCTTGATCGGATATTTGCGGTTGAGCAGCACCAGCTCGTTGCGCAGCTCGTCGCGCACCGCGTGCAGCGAGATCGCGAGCATGACGCCGATCTCCTCGCCGGCGCGCACGATGTTCGGCACCACGCCCGAGGTCGACAGCGTGATGCGGCGGCGGGAGATGCCGATGCCTTCGTTGTCGCCGACGATCAGGAGCGCATCGCGCACCGCGTCGAAATTGTAGAGCGGCTCGCCCATGCCCATCATCACAATGTTGGTGACGCGGCGGGTGCCGTCCTCGCGATCGGCCCAGTCGTTGAGGCGATCGCGCGCGACAATCACCTGGCCTACGATCTCGCCGGCGGTGAGGTTGCGCACCAGGCGCTGCGTGCCGGTGTGGCAGAAGGCGCAGTTCAGCGTGCACCCCACCTGCGAGGAGACGCACAGCGTGCCGCGGTCGGTCTCGGGGATGTAGACGCATTCGACTTCATGCGCCTTCTGAACATTGTCGCCGCTCGGCAGGCGCAACAGCCATTTGCGGGTGCCGTCGTTGGAGATCTGCTCGGCCACCACCTCGGGCCGGTCCACGGTGAAATGCTGGGCGAGATCGGCGCGGATGCCCTTCGAGATCGAGGTCATGTCATCGAAGCTCTGGGCGCCGCGGAAATAGATCCAGTGCCACAGCTGCTGCACCCGCATCTTGCGCTGGGCCGGTGCGACGCCGATCTCGCCGAGGCGATCGGCAAGCTCGGTGCGCGACAGGCCGATCAGCGACGGCTTGGCCGGCGGCACATAGGTTTCGAGCGGAGTCTTCTCCACCAGGATGGCGTTGTGCGGCTCGGTCATCGATTGCCTGAGATTGCTGCTGTCTCGTCATGCCCGGGCTTGTCCCGGGCATCCACGTTCTCCCCGCCGGAACCAGCGCGTGGATGGCCGGGACAAGCCCGGCCATGACGGCAGCACCTTTGGGATACCCCTATATAGCAACCGGAACCGCCGATTGCGACCTTATCGCCAGCAGACTTAACGCCGGCAGTCCTGCGCGATCTTGTCGAGCGCCTGGGCGAGGCCCTTCAGCGAAAACGTGTCGGTCGTCTCGGTGCCCTTGGCCGAGACGCCCTTGACGACGAGATCGGCGGATTTGCGCATGGCTTCGACCATCCGCTCCTCCTCGGCCGCGTTCTTGATCCAGAGCCCGTCGCCCTGCGTGTACATGGCGAAGGAGGCGCCGCCGACCTCGACGGTCGATTCCGAGCCGGGCTTCAGCGCATAGCCGATCATGACCGAGACTTCGTTGTTGACCTTCTCGGCCGGCCGGGTCGAGACGAAGGCATAGGCCGGATCGCGCGGCCGGTTCGGCGGGTTGGTTTTCGACGACGACGGCTTGGCCAGCGCGAAGCAGACCTTCTTGCCGTTCGGCGTCGCCGAATAGGCGCCCCAGGTGCCGAACTGCCCGATCAGGGTCGGCTCCGCGCCCCCCGCAACTGCCGCAGCCGGGGCCGCCGGCTTGCTCTCGGGCTTCGGGGTCGCCTTTGCGTTGGTGTTGGCCGGCGGCGCAGCCGGCTTGGGGGTCGCCTCTTTTGGAGCAGAACCGGACTTGGGCGCCGGTTGCGCCGTCTGCGCCCGCGCAGAAACGGCGATTCCCCCGGCCGCCACGCCAGTCGTCAAAGCTAAAATCAGCACCCGCCACATGCCGCAGTGGTTCCCTCAATATTGTGACTGGAAGATGGCCCGAGCGCGCGTTGTCCCCGGCCAGGGATAGCCGGGAAAGTCCAATTTGGGAAGGCAGTTAGCGGTATCGGCGGCGGTTACGCCTTGGATCTGGCGGCGCGTTGAGCGGCCCATTGCGCCTCGGTCCAGCCGAGCAGATCCTCGGCACCGGAACTGCGCAAATGCGCGCCGCCGTCGATCACTACCATCTCGCCATTGATGTAGGCGGCGCGGTCCGAGACCAGGAAGCTGGCGAGATCGGCCAGCTCGCTGTGCTCGCCGGTGCGCCCAAGCGGGTTGCGCGAGGACCAGCCCTCGTCGCGGCCTTCGGGACGGAGCTGCCCGGTGGCCCCTGCGGTCGGAAACGGGCCCGGCGCGATCGCGACGGTGCGGATGTCCTTCGGGCCCCATTCCACCGCAAGGCTCCTGGTCATCGCCAGCAGCGCCGACTTCGCCATTGCCGAGGGAACCGTGAAGGCGCGGCCGGTGATGGTGGAGGTCGAGAGGATCGACAGCACGACGCCGGCATGCTTGGCCTCGATCCAGCGCCGGCCGGCGGCGAGCGTGCAATACATCGCGCCGTGCAGCGTCGGCGCCAGGATCGCATCCGCGGCGCGGAAGGAGAGATGCTCGCTTTGTGCGATGAAGGTGGCAGCGGCATTGTTGACGAGAATGTCGAGCGGCGCCGCGCGCCAGATCGCATCCATCATGTTGTCGACGGCCGCACCGTCGCGGATATCGCAGGCGATCGCGGTGACCCTGCCGCCGGTCTCTTCGCGCATCTCGCGCGCCGTTGCCTCGAGGCGATCGAGCTTGCGGCCGCAGATCACGAGCTCGGCGCCCAGCGCGAGGAAGCGGCGGCCCATCGCGGCGCCCAGGCCCGAGCCGCCGCCGGTGACGAGGATGCGCTTGGTCTCGAGCAGGCTTGTTTCAAACATCGTTTGAATCCTTTCTCCGCGGATTTCGTCATTGCGAGCGTAGGAAGCAATCCGGACTATTTCCGCGGTACGGACTCTGGGTTGCTTCGCTGCGCTCGCAATGACGGGAGGTTAGGCCGTCGCGTGGTCCGAGACAAAGAATCCGGATTGTCCGGCCGCAGTAAATCCGGCAGAAACGACCCAACTATAATTCCACTCGAAACGCTCTCAAGGTGCCGCCATGAAAGCCATCCTCTGCTCGCAATATTGCCAGCCCGACGAACTCGTTCTGACTGAGGTGCCCGATCCGGTGGCAGGGCCCGGCGAAGCCGTGATCGCGATCAAGGCGGCGGCGCTGAATTTTTTCGACATCCTGATGATCCAGGGCAAGTACCAGATCAAGCCGCCATTCCCGTTCTCGCCGGCGGCGGAAGTTGCCGGCGTGATCGAGAGCATCGGCGCCGGCGTCACTGACCTCAAGGTCGGCGACCGCGTCGTCGCCTCCTGCGGCCACAATGGCGCGCGCGAGAAGATCGCGCTGCCGGCGGCATCGATCGTGAAGATCCCCGACAGTCTCGACTACGACCGCGCGGCCGGCATCATCATCATCTACGGCACCGCGCTGCATGCGCTGGAGGATCGCGCCAGCCCCAAGCCGGGCGAGACGCTCGCCGTGCTGGGTGCAGCTGGCGGCACCGGCCTTGCGGCCTGCGAGCTCGGCAAGCTGATGGGCTTGAAGGTGATCGCCTGCGCCTCGTCGGACGAGAAGCTCGAATTCGCCAAAGCGCATGGCGCCGAGCTGACGCTGAACTACGCCAAGGAAGATCTGAAGGAAGGCCTGCGCAAGCTCACCAATGGCAAGGGTGTCGACATCATCTTCGATCCGGTGGGTGGTGCGTATGCCGAGCAGGCGCTGCGCTCGATCGCGTGGGAGGGCCGCTTCCTCGTCATCGGCTTTGCCGCCGGTGACATCCCGAAGATGCCGCTGAACCTCGGGCTGCTGAAGGGCTGCGACATCCGCGGCGTGTTCTGGGGCGCCTGGACGCGGCTCAACCCGGCGAAGAACCGCGCCAATCTCGAGAAACTGGTGAAGTGGACCGCGGAAGGCAAGATCTCATCGCATGTCGACCGCACCTTTCCGCTGGCCCAGACCGCGGATGCGCTGAAGGTGCTCGCGGGCCGGCAGGCGATGGGCAAGGTGATCCTGCATCCGTGAGGATGTAGTGGCGAATGGCGTCACGAGGCCATCGCCACATACCCAACTTTCATCGCCCGGCCTTGACCGGCGATCGCGGCCCGTACTGCGAGATAGTTGTGGTTGAAGCGATGGGCCACAGCGTACTGGATTCCCCGCCTTCGCGGGAATGACAGCGGAGCGGAGCTGGCAGTGCGCCTTCGGCCATCGTAAAGTCTCCTCAACCACTGCTGGCAAAACTGCGGTGCATTCCACAACCTCGCCCGAATCAAACCCAAAATTTTCCAGATTCGCTCCAAACGCCGTCGCTTTTTGGACTGATTCAGATTGCGATTTACCGGCTCCAGTTTGCTGGGCGCTCCTGGACAACAACAAAAAAACTGAAACCGGTATGCCCCGCGTTGTGTCAGTTCAGGGGGAGCATCACCATGGAGACGACGGCATACCGCCCGTCCAAGGAATCGAGAGCCTTCGATTCCGATCCAGCCGCATCACATCCATCCACCGCATCCTACATCCGTGCGCGCGCGGCACGGATCGATCTGTCCCCGGACGATCCGATTCCACTATTCCTGTCCGATCCGCTCGGTGCGCCAAACCCGGACGAATATGCCCCGCTGGAGTTGCGTTCCCGACGCAGAATTGTCTCGCATGTTCTCGCGGCTGTTCTGGTAGCATCCAGCCTGGCAATTCTTGCCGCGCTGTTTCAGTCCGACCTTCGCGGCATCTTCGCCGCCGTTGGCTCCACCGGCATCGCGCTGGAACAGGCGGCGGCCTCGGCCATCGCGCCGGCCGCACCTCAGTCTCCGCGCAAGGATCCGGGGCGCGTGACCGACGCAAGGCTGGCGAGCGCTGACGCGCAGGATCTCCCTGCACCGTCAACGCCGAGCCGCGAAGCGATTGCGACCGCCTATCAGACCGCGCTGCAAGCCCAGATGCCTGTGCCTCAGCCCGCACCGGTGACCCCACCGCCTGCACCGCCTGCGCCCGCGAAGACGCTCGACGCCGACACGCTGGCCGGGCTGATGACGCGCGCGAAGAGCCTGTTGACGATCGGCGATATCGTCGCAGCTCGCCTGTTGCTCGAACGCGCGGCCAACGCCCAGGATGCGACAGCGGCGTTTCTGCTGGCGCAGACCTATGATCCGGCCGTGCTAGGCACCAGCGACGCGCGGCGCATCGCCGCCGATGCGACAGCTGCGCGCGACTGGTACGCGAAGGCCGCGGTACTCGGATCGACGGAGGCGCGGCAGCGCCTCGCCCAGCTTCAAAACTAGTACTTTTTAGAGGACATCATGCATAACGCTTTGAAAATGGCGCTTGTCGCCATCGTGACGATCTGTGCCTTCGCGGCACGTGCTGAGCCGCAGGCCGAATACGATCCGGCCAAGGTCTCGGACAGCCTGAAGGCCATCTTCCAGTTCGGCTCGACCTCCACCAAGCAGGCGCTGAATGCCAACACCGTCACGCTGATCACGGGTACGATCGGCGGCACCTATGTGCAGTTCGGCGCCGACCTCGCCTCGGTGCTCGACGACGGCAACAAGATCCGCGTGCTGCCGATCGTCGGCCGCGGCTCGGTGCAGAGCGTCGCCGACATCCTGTTCCTGCAGGGCGTCGATCTCGGCATCGTGCGCGCAGACACGCTCGACTATCTCGAGCGCAAGGGCTTCGCCAAGGACATCAAGAAACAGTTCACTTACGTGACCAAGCTCTACAATGAAGAGATGCAGGTCATCGCGCCGAAATCGATCGCGACACTGAAGGACCTCGAGGGGAAGAGAGTCAGCGTCGATCTGCCCAATGGCGGGACCTTCGTCACCGCACTGACGGTGTTCGAGCGGCTCGGGATCAAGGCGAACTTCGTCTATGTCGAGCAACGCATCGCGATGGAGAAGCTGAAGGCCGGACAGATCGATGCCGTCATCGTGGTCGGCGGCAAGCCGTACAAGTCGGTCTCGACCTTCGGCAATGACGGCCGCTTCCATCTCGCGAAGGTGGACTATGCAAAGCCGCTGCAGAGCGACTATCTGCCGGCAACATTGACCGCCAAGGACTACCCGAATCTCATCAAGGAGGGTGAGAGCGTCGACACGATCGCGGTGCCCGCGGTGCTCGCGGCCTACAATTGGGCGCCCAACACCGAGCGTTATCGCAAGCTCGCGCTGTTCGTGGACGCGTTCTTCACGAAATTCACTGCACTGCAGAACCCGCCCTTCCATCCCAAGTGGAAGGAGGTCTCGCTGGCGGCGCCGCTATCCGGCTGGAACAGATTGCCGGTGGCGCAGCAATGGCTCGACAAGCACGGCATCGAGCCGGTGACACGCCAGCGCTTCGAGGCGTTCTTGAAGCAGAGCCCTGCGGCCGCAACGGTCTCCGATGCGGACAAGGAGACGCTGTTCAGGCAATTCCAGGCGTGGGACGCGGAGAAGGCGCGGGCGGAGAAGAAGTAGCGGTTGTCGCTGCGAGGAGCGGAGCGACGAAGCAATCCAGAATCCCTCCGCGAAAAGAGTCTGGATTGCTTCGCTTCGCTCGCAATGACGATGCTCGCGGCAGCAGCAGCCATACGCTCAGTGTCATCGCCCGGCTTGACCGGGCGATCCAGTATTCCAGAGACAGTCGTTATCGATCGAGAGGCCGCGGCGTACTGGATGCCCCGGTCAAGCCGGGGCATGACAGCGGAACGTGTGGTTGAATCCGCCTTGACTACGCCGCTTCCACGTCCGCCTCGCTCACCCCGCGCTTCAGCGCGGCGCGGGCGGCTTCGCGGTGCTCGTTCGTGATGTGGCCGGCAACCATGCGGATGGCGGTGGCGAGCACGGCGGCGTCATCGGCGAAGCCGAGCATCGGCATGACGTCGGCGACGAAGTCGAACGGCAGGATGAAATAGGCGATCGCGCCTAACAGCGAGGCCTGGACGTGGCGCGGCGTCTGCCGGTCGAACGCGCAGTAATAGGCGGCAAGCAGATCCTCCGCGAACGGAAGCCGCGCGGCGACGCGCTTCAGCTTGCGCCAGAAGCGGCGGCGCACGCTCTCGCGATCTTCCGCAAGCCGATCGGCCGGCTCGAAGCCAACACTGTGCTCGGCAGCCATGCTTCAACTCCCCGTTCAGCAAGGGGCGGCGGATCGCCGCATGCCCTGCTGATCACAAGATGGGGATGCGGCCGGACGCTGCAAGATGTCAGCTAGGTGTCAGCTAAGCCGTCGACTTGGCGATGGTGTTCATCGCCCTGGCGAGCTCGATATCGCGCGCCGTGACGCCGCCGGCATCATGGGTCGACAGCACCACCTCCACGGTCTTGTAGACGTTACGCCATTCGGGGTGATGATCCATCTTCTCGGCGACCAGCGCGGCGCGGCTCATGAAGCCGAACGCCTCGTTGAAATCCTTGAAGACAAAGGTTTTCCCGATGGCGTCGCGGCCTTGGACGTCGGACCAGCCGGGTAGTCCGCCCAGCGCCTGCCTGCGTGCCTCTGCCGAGAGCCGTTCTGACATGACCATCTCCGTGCTTCAGGGGAACTTTACCCTAACACCCCGCTGACGCCCGGGTTCACACGGGGATTTCCTCGATCCGCTAACCATGACGGAGATGTAACCCCGCCGGACAAGAAATTTGCTACAATTGCGGGCGTAAATCGCCGGCCAAGATGAAACTGAGCCTGAAGCGCCTGTTTGGGAGATCTATGACCGGGGGATTGGACCTGGCCGAAGCGCCCCCTCCGCCTTCGCCGCGATCCGCGGCGCGGAAGACGGCCCTCGTGTCTCTGGCCCTGGTGCTCGCGATCATCGGCGCGCTCGCCGGCGGCTACTATTTCGCGATGCGACCGGTGACGCTGAGGATCGCGGTCGGCCCTGCCAACAGCGACGACGTCAAGGTCGTGCAGACGCTGACGCAAGGCTTCGCGCAACACAAGAGCCAGGTGCGGCTGCGCCCGATCCAGACCGACAGTGCCATCGCCAGCGCCAGTGCGCTCGCGGAGGGCAAGGTCGACCTCGCCATCGTGCGCGGCGACCTCGAGGTGCCGAAGAACGCACAGGCGGTCGCGACCCTGCGCAAGAACGTCGTGGTGCTGTGGTCCGTGCCCGCCAAGGGCAAGAAGAAGGGCGCGAAGATCACCAAGATCGCGCAGCTCGCCGGCCATCGCATCGGCGTCGTCGGCCGCACCCAAGCCAACGTCAACCTCCTCAAGGTGATCCTGCAGCAATACGGCGTCGATTCCGCCAAGGTCGAGATCGTGCAATTCCCGGCGAACGAGGTTGCCGACGCGATCAAGGCGCAGAAGGCCGACGTCTATCTCGCGGCCGGCCCGGTCAACAGCAAGATCACGGCCGACGCGATCGCGGCATCGATCAAGGAAGGGGGCACGCCGACCTTCCTCGAGATCGATTCGGCGGACGCAATCGCACAGAACCACCCGGTCTACGAAGCCTCGGAGATCCCTGCCGGCACCTATGGCGGCTCGCCCGCTCGACCCGAGGACGAGGTCAAGACCATCAGCTTTTCGCATCACATCGTGGCGCGCAAAGGCGTGTCCGAGACCACCATCGCGGCGTTCACGCGCCAGCTGTTCGCCGTGCGGCAGCAATTGGTGACGGAATTCCCGCTGGCGGCAAAGATCGAAACGCCCGATACCGACAAGGACGCCGTGATCCCGGTGCATCCGGGTGCGGCCGCCTTCGTCGACGGCGAGGAGAAGACCTTCCTCGACAAATACAGCGATTACATCTGGTGGGGCTTGATGGCGCTGTCCGCCATGGGCTCGATCGGCGCGTGGTTTGCGGGTTATCTGAAGAAGGACGAGCGCGACAACAACAGCCATCTGCGTGATCGGCTGTTGGACATGATCGCGGCGGCGCGCAAGTGCGAGACCACCGAAGAGCTCGACCAGATGCAGACCGAAGCCGACGACATCCTGCGCGATACGCTGCGCTGTTACGATCACGGCGCGATCGAGGAAGGCGCGCTCACCGCCTTCAACATTGCACTCGACCAGTTTCATTCGGCGGTCGCCGACCGCAAGGCCCTGCTGATGAGCCTGCCGCAGAACCTGCAGCGCGCCGGCGCGCAATTCCGGGCCGCCGGCAACGCCTGAGCCTGCGCTTGCGCGCGTTATTGCTGCGTCACATTGTCTCAATATAGCTTGCCCCGTCATCCCGGGCGCGCAACGCGCGAACCCCGGAATGACGGGCCTTCCTGCAAGCTCGGGTCCGGAGCCATCTTCATGAGCATTAGGTTCTCCCGCCGCCGCTTCCTCGCCACCGGCGCGGGTGCACTCGGCACGATGGCGATGCCATATCTTTCCCGCGCGGCCGACCGGCCGGCGGTCACCCACGGCGTGCAATCGGGCGACGTCACCGTGCATGGCGGCGTGGTGTGGGCGCGCGCCGACCGTCCATCGCAGATGCTGGTCGAGGTGGCGACGACCGAGTCGTTCAAGGATGCCCGCGCGCTGCCGCCGATCGCGGCGCTGCCCGAGAGCGACTTCACCGCGAAGCTGCTGGTCGAAAATTGTCCGGCCGGCCAGGACATCTTTTACCGCGTCCGCTTTCGCGATCTCTCCCACAGCGCGATCGAGGGCGAGCCGGTGACCGGCCGCTTCCGCACCGCGCCCGCCGACCGCCGCGACGTCAGCTTCGTCTGGGGCGGCGACGTCGCAGGGCAGGGCTGGGGCATCAATCCCGACGACGGCGGCATGTTCACCTTTTCAACCATGCGCAAGCACCGGCCGGACTTCTTCCTGCATTCGGGTGACACGATCTATGCCGATGGCCCGATCCAACCCGAGGTGAAGCTCGCCGACGGCAAGATCTGGAAGAACCTCACCATCCCGGAGAAGGCCAAGGTCGCCGAGACGCTGGACGAGTTCCGCGCGGCCCACAAATACAATTTCACCGACGACAATCTCCGCGCCTTCAATGCCGAGGTGCCGATCTTCGTGCAGTGGGACGACCACGAGGTCACCAACAACTGGTCGCTCTCGAAAGAGCTGCCGGCCGCCTACAAGGTGCGCGACATCTCGCTGCTCGCGGCCCGCGCAGGCCGCGCCTTCCACGAGATGTACCCGCTGCGGGAGAGCATCACCGAGCCCGGCCGCGTCTATCGCCAGATCTCCTACGGCCCGCATCTCGACGTGTTCGTGCTCGACGAGCGCAGCTATCGCGGACCGAACGGCGCCAATTTCGAAACCGCCTATGGCCCTGCCAGCTATTTCCTCGGCCCGGACCAGATTGCCTGGCTCAAGCGCGGCCTGCTGAACTCGCGCGCGACTTGGAAGGTGATCGCGTCCGACATGCCGATCAGCCTGATCGTCTCCGACACACCAAAGGGCGGCTCGGAAGCCGTTGCGCAGGGCGACGGCCCCGTGCGCGGCCGCGAGCTCGAGATCGCCGACATCCTGCGCTTCATCAAGTTGGCGCCGATCAGCAACACGGTGTGGCTGACGGCAGACGTGCATTACGCCGCCGCGCACTATTACGATCCGAACAAGGCGCAATACC
Organism: Bradyrhizobium sp. CCBAU 11357; assembly: GCF_028128865.1. Classification (NCBI taxonomy): domain Bacteria; kingdom Pseudomonadati; phylum Pseudomonadota; class Alphaproteobacteria; order Hyphomicrobiales; family Nitrobacteraceae; genus Bradyrhizobium; species Bradyrhizobium sp. CCBAU 11357. The sequence goes on from NZ_LBJW01000112.1 coordinate 16,958, forward strand.
AGGAGTTCGAGCCGTTCTGGGAATTCGTCTCGGGCCCGCTGCATGCCGGCACGTTCGGTCCGAACGCGCTCGACAACACCTTTGGCCCCGAGGTGCGCTTCGTCAAGGCGCCGGGCAAGGACAGCCAGAACCTGGCGCCGTCAGCGGGCATGCAGTTCTTCGGCCACGTCAAGATCGACGGCGCCTCCGGCCAGATGACGGTGACCCTGCGCGACCGCGCCGACGTCGCGCTGTGGTCGACTACGCTCGATCCGAAGCAGAGCTGACCGCTAATCGGCGGCGCGCGCCTGAAGCGCCGCTTCCAGCGCCTCGCTTGAGCACGGCTTCTGCAGCCGCGGCCGGCCCGCCAATTCGGACGGAATACGCGCTTCGGCGCCGTAGCCGGTGACGAAGACGAACGGAATCTTCAGCGCGATCAGCCGCTCGGCGATCGCAAAGCTCGTCTCCCGGATCAGCTCGACATCGAGCAGCGCGAAATCGGGTGTCCGTTTCGCGATGGCGTCCAGCGCCTGCGTCACCGAACCCACGGTCCGCACCGCGGATACTCCAAATCCGAGCAGGCGATCCTCGAAATCGATCGCGATGATCGGATCGTCCTCGACGATCAGAACATCGGCCGGCCAGCCTGTGCCATTGGAGGGTGCGGGTGCCATGATCGCATCTTGGTTTGGGGGTTTTGGATCAGGACTGCCGCGACACGATGCCTGCGCCCAGCGCATCGGAGGGTTCCCGGAACGAAACTCACCACATCGTCGTTCTCTGGTCTGTCCACTTGTGCACACAGGAAACGGATGGAACTCGCTAAGGTGAAAGGAAGGGTAGGAGTTCAGGATGGATGCGCGTATCGGCAAGGTCACCGAGGTCGAGAGCCGGCCGGCCAACAATCTGCTGCGGCGCTTGAGCCAGGTCGATTACGGCCTCCTGGCATCGCACGTGATCGTCGAGGAGTCTGCAGCAGGCCACTTGCTCTACAATCCCGGCGATGACGTGCAGGTCGTCCACTTCCCCTGCGGCCCGTCGCTCGCGACTTTCCTCGTCCCCAACGAGGACGGCCGCGACGTCGAAACCATTCTGGTCGGCCGCGAAGGCGCGGTCGGCGGCATCGTCAGCGAGGGGTTTCTGCCGGCCTATACCCGGATCTGCGTGAAATTCGGCGGGCCCTTTGCGCGCATTCACGTCGCCAAGCTGGAAGCGGCCAAGCTGCGCTCGGCGTCACTGCGCAACGTCTTCGCCCGCTATGCCGACTGCATGCTGGCCCAGATCTTCCAGTCGACCGCCTGCAACGCGATCCATTCGATCGAGCAGCGCACCGCCAAATGGATTTTGGCTGCGATGGAGCGAACCGGCGACGAGACCAGCGTGCCGCTGACCCATGAACAGCTCGCGACGCTGCTCGGGGTGGGCCGCTCCTATGCCAGCCGCGTGCTTCAGTCGTTCAAGGCCGAAGGCGTGCTCGACACGAGGCGCGGCTCGATCCTGGTCCGCAGCCGCGACGGCCTGAGGCTGCGCGCCTGCCTCTGCAACGATGCCGTGAAGATGCATTTCGAGGAGGTGCTGCGCGGGGTTTATCCGACCGAGGAGCGGGAGGCGGGGTAGCTTCTTGCTTCTCCCTAGTGGCGCGATAATGCGCGGCGCGCCGTTCTAACCGCGGTCGTGCTATACTGCCCCCGCATGAGCGGGGCTTTCCTTCACACTCTCTTCGACATCCTGGCCTGGCTGGCGGCGGCGGCCGCCGTCTATTGGCTGTCGCGACGGGGCTTGCAGTTTCCGGCGCAATCCTTCGCGCTGCCCTATGTCGCCACGCTGGTGTTTGGCGCAGGCCTTGGCGCCTATCTGTTCGGCTCCGCCAATCTGTGGCTGTCAGGGCAAAGCGGCATTGCGCGCTCGGTCGAGGGCGCGCTGGCCGGCGGCATCGTGGCGATCGAGCTGTACAAATGGTCCGCAGGCGTCACGGTGCGAACCGGCGCGCGGTTCGCGTTGCCGCTGGCGCTCGGCATCGCAATCGGCCGGGTCGGCTGTTACCTCGCGGGTCTCGACGATTTCACCTACGGCACGCCGACGGCCCTGCCCTTCGGCCATGATTTCGGCGATGGGGTTCGCCGCCATCCCGTGCAGCTCTATGAGAGCGCGGCCATGGCTCTGTTCGCGCTCGTCTATGTGCTGGCGGTTTTGAACCGGAACGCGTTTGCGATCACCAATGGTTTCTACCTGGTGCTCGCCTATTACGGAGCGCAACGCTTCCTATGGGAATTCCTCAAGCCCTATGGCACGCTGGTCGGGCCCCTGACCCTGTTTCACCTGTTGTCGCTGTCGATCCTGCTCTACGCCGCTTTCATGCTGGCGACGGCGCCCAAAGCGAGACCCCTGCATGAACGCGCCGTTGCGTAAGTCGCGTCCCTACATCTTCTGGGGCCAGACCCAATCCCTGTGCGAGACCTGCCTGAAGCTGGTGCCGACCAAGATCCAGATCCAGGACAACGAGGTCTGGTACGAAAAGCGCTGCCGGGAGCACGGCGTGCAATCGACGCTGGTGTCGACGGATGCCGCCTATTGGCGGCTGTGCAAGGATTTTATCAAGCCGGGCGACCGGCCGCTGCAATTCCAGGAGCGCACCCAATTCGGCTGCCCCTATGATTGCGGCCTCTGTCCCGACCACGAGCAGCATTCCTGCCTGGCGCTGATCGAGATCACCGAGCACTGCAATCTCACCTGCCCGGTCTGCTTCGCCGAATCCTCGCCGGCACGAACGAAATTCACCCCGCTCGCGACGGTCGAGAAGATGCTCGACGCGCTGGTTGCGAGCGAAGGCGAGCCCGATCTCGTGCAGATTTCCGGCGGCGAGCCGACGCTGCATCCTGACTTCTTCGAGATCCTGGACGCGGTACGCGCCCGCCCGATTCGCCATGTCATGATCAACACCAACGGCCTGCGCATCGCCCGCGAGAAGGATTTCGTGGCGCGGCTTGCCGAGAACAGGCGCGGGCTGGAGGTCTATCTCCAGTTCGATTCGCTGCAGCGCGATGCGCTGATCAACCTCCGCGGCGCCGACTTGCGAAAAATCCGCCAGCAGGCGCTGGAGAATCTCGAGCATTACGGCATCTCGACCACGCTGGTCGCGACCATCAAGCGCGGCGTCAACGATGCCGAGATCGGCGACATCGTGCGCCACGCACTGACCTGGACATGCGTGCGCGGCGTGACCCTGCAGCCGGTCCAGGATGCCGGCCGCAACGAGAATTTCGATAAGAACACCGACCGCATCATGCTGTCGGAGATCCGCAAGCGCGTCGTCGAGACCGGCGTGTTCGGCGACAAGGACATGATCCCGCTGCCCTGCAACCCCGAGAGCATCTCGATAGGCTATGGCCTGCGCAACGGCGAGAAGGTGCTGCCGCTGACGTCGCTGATCCCGCAGGAGCAGCTGGTGGCGGTGATGCCCAACACCATCAGCCCGGAAAAATATCCGATGCTGCGGGAAAAGTTCCAGGAAAAGTTCTTGGACCTGTTCTCGCTGTCCTCAGGGCCTCTCAACACGTCCGAGCGCGTCTGCGAATTGTTGTGCTGCCTGCCGAGCTTTCAGGTGCCGGACGGTCTCACCTACGAGAACGTCTTTCGCGTCACCATCGTGCAGTTTCTCGACCGCTTCAATTTCTGCGTCGGCAACGTCAAGCGCAGCTGCATCCATTTTGTGACGGAGCAAGGCGCGATCATTCCGTTCGATACCTACAATCTGTTCTACCGCAACGGGAAGATCGACGGCATCCGTGCCGCGCTGGCCGGCGACACCTTTCGAGAAGCCAGGCAGAGCGAGGAGATGCCTCGTTGAGCGAGACGCCGTCACCTCCACCGCCCCGAAGCGGATGCGCCACCGCGCTCATGGTGATTTTCGGGGTGATCCTGCTGTTGCCGGGCATCTGCGCCTTGATTTTCGTCGCCGACTCGTCGTTCCACCTCGATAGCCGATTCGTCCCGCCCCTCGTCCTTGCACTACTGGCGGCATTCGCCGGCGTGTTGCTGATTGCGGCCGCGAGAAAGAAATCATGAGCGATTCCAGCCCCAACCCGCCGGCAGTGCCTCCGCAGGCGCCGCAACAGCGCGGCGGCTGCCTCACCGCCCTGATGGCGATCGCCGGGATCTTCATGCTGCTGCCGGGCCTCTGCGCACTGCTGTTCGGCGGAATGTCGGTGGTCGAGGACGGCAAGATCCCCTCCGACATCGCGTCGCTGGTCTTTTTGGGACTAGTCATCGGCATCGGCGGGGTCGCCATGATCTGGGCGGCGATCAAGGGGCGCAAGGCCCCCGCCCATCCCCCGAACCAGCCCTAAGCCCCGGGGATTCCCGGACAAAATTCAGTCAACCAACGGCCAAAGAACACATTGTTTTTTGGCCGTTTTTGCATATATTGCGCCGCAACGCGCAGGGCGCCCGGTCTGATATGGCCGGGCTTCCTTTTGGGCGCAAAGCGCCCCGTTTCCAGTCTTCCAGCGTTGTTTCGAGAAGAGGTCCCGGTCCGACCGGCGAGATCGCGCTTAACCCATTGTTCGACCGCAAAGAAGCTCACTCATGAATCTTCGTAACGTCGCCATCATCGCCCACGTCGACCACGGCAAGACGACCCTGGTCGACAAACTCCTGCAGCAGTCCGGCACGTTCCGCGAGAACCAGAAGGTGACCGATCGCGCCATGGACTCCAACGATCTGGAGCGCGAGCGCGGCATCACCATCCTGGCCAAGGCGGCCTCGGTGCAGTGGAAGGACACCCGCATCAACATCGTCGACACCCCTGGCCACGCCGATTTCGGCGGTGAGGTCGAGCGCATCCTGAACATGGTGGACGGCGCCTTGGTGCTGGTCGACGCCGCCGAAGGCCCGCTGCCGCAGACCAAATTCGTGGTCTCCAAGGCGCTCAAGGTCGGCCTCAAGCCGATCGTCGTCATCAACAAGGTCGACCGCCCCGACGCGCGTCCGACCGAAGTCATCAACGAGGTGTTCGACCTGTTCGCGGCGCTCGATGCCAGCGAGGAGCAGCTCGATTTCCCGATCCTCTACGGGTCGGCCAAGCAGGGCTGGATGGCGGACAGCCCCGAAGGTCCGCAGGACAAGGGCATGGAGCCGCTGTTCGACCTGATCCTGCGCCACGTCGCCCCGCCGAAGGTCGAGGAAGGTCCGTTCCGCATGATCGGCACCATCCTCGAAGCCAATCCCTATCTTGGCCGCATCATCACCGGCCGCATCTCGTCGGGCGTGCTCAAGCCGAACCAGCAGGTCAAGGTGCTGCACGCCGACGGCAAGCTGGTCGAGTCCGGGCGCATCACCAAGATCCTGGCGTTCCGCGGCCTCGAGCGCACCCCGCTCGACGAAGCCGAAGCCGGCGACATCGTCGCCATTGCGGGCCTGACCAAGGGCACCGTCGCCGACACCTTCTGCGACCCGACCGTCGAGGTGCCGCTGCCGGCGCAACCGATCGACCCGCCGACCGTGTCGATGTCGTTCATCGTCAACAACTCCCCGCTCGCCGGCACCGAAGGCGACAAGGTGACGAGTCGCATGATCCGCGACCGTCTGCTCCGCGAGGCCGAGGGCAATGTCGCGCTGCGCGTCGTCGAATCCGCCGACAAGGACGCGATGGAAGTATCGGGCCGCGGCGAACTCCAGCTCGCGATCCTGATCGAGACCATGCGCCGCGAGGGTTTTGAACTCTCGGTGTCGCGTCCGCGCGTCGTCTACCAGAAGGACGAAGCGACCGGCGCCACCATGGAGCCGATCGAGGAGGTCGTGATCGACGTCGACGAGGAGCATTCCGGCGTCGTCGTGCAGAAGATGAGCGAGCGCAAATCCGAGCTGATCGAGATGAAGCCCTCGGGCGGCAACCGCCAGCGCCTGGTGTTCTACGCGCCCACCCGCGGCCTGATCGGCTACCAGGGCGAACTGCTCACCGACACCCGCGGCACCGCGATCATGAACCGCCTGTTCCACGGCTATGCCCCGTACAAGGGCGAGATCCAGGGCCGTCGCAACGGCGTCTTGATCTCCAACGACCAGGGCGAGGCGGTGGCCTACGCCATGTTCAAGCTGGAGGACCGCGGCCCGATGATGATCGAGCCGGGCTGGAAGGTCTATCGCGGCATGATCGTCGGCGAGCACACCCGCGACAACGATCTCGAGATCAACGTGCTCAAGGGCAAGCAGCTCACCAACATCCGCACGACCTCGAAGGACGAAGCGGTGCGCCTGACCCCGCCAATCCGCATGACCCTGGAAAAGGCGCTCGCCTATATCGAGGACGACGAGCTGGTCGAGGTCACCCCCAAGTCGATCCGTCTGCGCAAGAAGCACCTCGACCCGAACGAGCGCAAGCGCGCGGAAAAGGCCAAGGAAGCGGTGGCGTAAGGCCGCGGCGCCTCAGTGCCGTAGGGTGGGCAAAGCGCAAGCGTGCCCACCACTTGAGAATGGTGGGCACGGCGCAAGAGCGCCTTTGCCCACCCTACGAGACCTCCGCGCTGCAGCGTGTCCGGGACACGAGAGCTGCATACCTGACTGACTTCAGCACACCCGGCGAACGTGCTAGAGCCCGTCCATGACCTCTCTCCCCTCCTCCGTCGATGTCGCGATCATCGGCGCTGGTGCCGCCGGCCTCGGCGCAGCCCATGCGCTGCAGGGCTCCGGCCTCTCCGTGATCGTGCTGGAGGCCCGTGACCGGCTCGGCGGCCGGGCCTGGACGGTGCAAGCCTCGCCCGAGGTGACGTTCGACGTCGGCTGCGGCTGGCTGCATTCGGCGGACAAGAACTCCTTCGTGCCGATCGCGCGAAAGCTCGGTTTCGAGCTGAACAAGGACCTGCCGCCCTGGCGCGAGCGCGCCTATGGCAACGCCTTTCCGGAAGGCGAGCGCGACGATTTCATGCGTGCGATGGACGCGTTTTACCAGCGCGTGTGGAAGGCCGCGCAAACGGGCAAGGACGAGCCCACGAGCTCGCATTTGGAGCCTGGCAATCGCTGGAATCCGATGATCGACGCGATCTCGACCTATATCAACGGCTGCGAGCTGAAGGATATGTCGACGCTGGACTGGGACGCTTATGAGGACACCAACTTCAATTGGCGCGTCCGCCGCGGCTATGGCGCGCTGATTGCGGCTTATGGTGCGCCCTGCCCGGTGGCGCTGAACTGCAACGTCACGCTGATCGATCACTCGGACAAGTGCATCCGCATCGAGACGTCGCGGGGCACGCTGACCGCGGACAAGGTGATCGTCACCGTGCCGACCAATCTGATCGCCGATGAAGCGATCCGCTTCTCACCGCCGCTCCCCGCAAAGGTGAACGCAGCGGCCGGCCTGCCGCTCGGCGTCGACGACAAGGTGACGCTGGGGCTCGACGACGCCGAGGCCTTCCCGAAGGAGGGCAACCTGCGCGGCGCCACCATGCGCACCGAGATGGGCACCTACCACATCCGCCCGTTCGGCCAGCCCTGTATCGAGGGCTTTTTCGGCGGCAGCTTTGCCCGCGAGCTGGAACACGCCGGCGCCGGCGCCATCGCCGCGCAAGCTATCAACGAGATCGCGGGTTTCCTTGGCAACGATATCAGGCGCAAACTGAAGCCGCTCTGCGAGTCCCGCTGGGCTCGCGATCCCTTTGCGCGGGGGTCGTATTCGCATGCATTGCCGGGGCATGCCGGAGATCGCGCTGTGCTGGCCGCGCCGGTGGATGGGCGATTATTTTTTGCTGGGGAAGCGACGTCCCCAACGTTCTTCACGACGGCGCATGGCGCGCGGGACAGTGGGGAGCGGGCGGCGGGGGAAGTGCTCGCGACTCTGGGCAAGTCGTAGCGCCACACTTCCGTCATTGCGAGCGTAGCGAAGCAATCCAGACTGCCACCGCGGAGAGATTCTGGATTGCTTCGCTGCGCTCGCAATGACGAATTATTCGATCACCCGCGCCCGCAAGTCCGCGTCGGGCACGAAGCAGGCGTCGTACTTGCCGAAGATGCGATAGCGGTTGCGCGCGACGAGGCTGTACACGAGGTCCCGCAGCGGCTTCGGCACGGCGAACAGCCCACGCACCCAGCCCCAGCCGGGGAGCTGCGACAGCACCGTCAGCGCAGCATCCGACTTCATGAACACTTCGCCGCCGTGCACCACGGCGTTGGTGTCGGGATCACCGGGATCGATGCCGAACGTGCGTGCCAGCCGCGCCCCATAGTCCGACTGGATCGGCGTGAAGCGAAAGCGCCTCGCCTCATCGCGCGCCGCAACGAACCGCACCCAGCGCGAGCAGAAGATGCAGACGCCGTCGAACAGGATAACGTCATCGTCGGGCCATTTTGGCATCAGACTCTCTTTTTGACGCGTTTTCTTCATGCGAACCGGAATCCACTTCGCTCGAAAACGCTATCGATTATCCAGGATGAGCAACGCAACGAGCATCAGCACGATTGCCGGCCCGGTTTTCACCAGCGCGCCGAGCGGTTCGATCCACAGGTCGGGCGTCAGGATCGCCGCGCCCACCATATACCCGAGCGAGGCGACGATTCCCGTGACGAGCCCGACCGCCGCGGTGCGGCGGAAGGCGATCAATACGCCGATGCTCATGTCCATCAGGCTGGTGCCGATGGTGATGGGATCGACCAGCGCGGGCGGAAAATTGTGCGCGCTCAAGATGCCGGCGGCGGCAGGATAGGACACGAACAAGGCGATGAAACCGGAGATGATCCAGAACGCGACCAGGCTCGCGAAGATCAGTGCCTTGACCAGAAACAGGCGCGCGAACCATTTGTCCTGGATGCTGGCAGGATGGCGTCCGATCGTCTCAGGCAGCGTCTTCGGCGCGATGCCCGTCGCGGCGATCCACGCTGACGGATCGCCTGTCACGCCGCGACGGAGCTCGGCAATGGCGGTTGAGCGCATCGGCGGCATCCAGCCGAGATGGCTGGCGATATCACCGAGTTTCGCGCCGAGATCGAGCATGAGGCGCGGCATCGCGATGCGCGGCCAGCCGGCCGTGCCGAATGCAAGGCGAAACGGCTTGATGACGCCGGCCATGGTGACCGGTTCGGCCGCCATCAGGTCCCAGCTCACCGCCCTTAACGAGGCATCGTCGATGTCGCATGCCGCGAGCCAGGCGATGGTCGCCGAAATATCCTCGATCGCCACGGGCTGGAATGGCGGTGCCATTTCCTTGGCCGGCAAATCGATCGGAAAGGCAGCAAGCGTGCGGAGCATGGCGCTGCCGCCATAGGCCGAGGGTGCGACCACAAAGCCGGGCCGCAGGATGGCATGGGGAATGCCGCTAGCCCCGATCAGGCGCTCGGCCTCGCGCTTGGTCGTGGCGAAGTCAGTGCGATCCGCCTCCGCAGCGCCGGGGATCGAGATGTGCACCAGTCGGATTGCGCGGCCGCAGCCGCCGATCGCCTGAAGCAGCCGGGCGACGAAATCGCAATGCACCGCGCTCGTGTTGCTGCCGGGGCCATCCTGGAGCACGCCGAGGCAGTTCACGACGACATCTACCGCATGCTCGCTGAGGAAACGCATCAGCGCGGCCGCGTCGAGGATGAGGATCGGCAACTCGATGTCCAGCGCGCTCATCCTCTGCGCCGGCGACAGGCTCCGCGCCACGCCGACGACGCGAAAGCCCCGCGTGCGCAGATCGTCGGTGACGAAGCGGCCGATCAGGCCGGAGGCGCCGAGCACGAGAATGGTGCGCTGGTTCATCACGTGTCTCAAAACGGTTTCGCGATCATCAGCCACAGGATGGCCATCGTCGCCCCGAAGCCGGGGAAGCCGAACGCAAACCAGCGGCGGAACAGCACGAAATAGCGCGGCGGCAGCGCACTGCGCTGCGCAGCAGCCTTGCGCGCGAGGTCGCGCATCTCGATCTGCATGAACACGACCGGCACCCAGAACAAGCCGGCAATCGCATAGAGCGCAAGTGAAGCCAGCAGCCAACGCTCCGTGATCGACGTCGCCGACAGCATCATCAGCGCGCCGCCACTGACCGGCTGGAGGATCACGGCCGACAGCGTGAAGATCGCGTCCGCGATGACGACGACCGAAGCGGTCCGGGCGATGAACTCCGGATCCTGCGTGCGATGCGCCATCAGCATGAAGAAGGCGATGCCGGTCCCGGTGCCGAGAATGACGATGGCGCCGAGCACGTGAAAAAATTTGACCAGGAAATACAGCGTCATGGCTTCTTGGTCACCACAGGCTTGGGCGGGTTCAGCGCGCGCGCGAGCTCGCCGCCGGCGGCTTTGACGCCGGCTTCGGTTTCGATCATCCAATGGCCTTCGCTGCCGACGGCCGGCAGCGGGCGAAACTCGGCCTTGCCGCCAGTGCCGCGAAACGCATCGACGAGTTTCTGCGAGAATGCAGGCGCGAAATAGCTGTCATTGCGCGCAACAAGCCAGGTGACGGGAATGCGCGCGGTCTTGCCGAACTCCGCTGCCGCGGCGAGCAGCGTATGCGGCGCGCAGATTCTGTTCGGCTCATCATTGGCGTGGCCGCCGCGTCCCGGAGCAAACAACGTGATGGCGGAAATCACCTTCGGATCGGCATTGGCGAGCGCCAGCGCACCCCATCCGCCGGCGGAATGGCCGATCACGATCGCGCCGTCCTTGCGGATGAAGTCCTGCTTTTGCAGATGAACCAGCGCCAGCGAGATTGCTTCGGCCGTTGCGCGGCCCGAGCGTGCGTAATCGGCTTCGTCGCAGCCGCCCTGATCCTCGAGGTAGCGGCCGCCGGTTGCACCATGGCCGGGCCGCTCCGGCACCAGCACGGCAAAGCCGCGCGCGACGAGATAGGCGGCAAGCGGACGGTATTCCGGCTGCGGCATTTGCGCCCGACGCAACGTGTTCTGCGTCGAGGCGTGGGCAATCACCGCGAGCCGGAACGGACCTGGGCCGGAGGGGCGAAACAGCACGGCATGCGCGGCAAGGTCGGTATCCGGCGCGGGCACGCGCCAGTCCTGCCGACGCAACGGCTCGCCCTCTTCTCCCGATGGACCAAACCTGACCTGCGCACACAGAGGCGGCGCAGTCAGCAAGGCCAGCAGAGGCAGGAGCGCGATGATGTTGAGGAGCCGCATGAATTGCCGAGAGCGAGCGCGAACAGCGACAGCCAGATTAGTAGGAACGAATCATTATCGGCCGCCTTTCTGCGGTGCCATTGCCGTCCCCTCGTTGCCGCGACGTAGTTTTGCACCGACGCCGGCCCTGCGGTTGGCGTTTGACATGGCGGCTTGTCCTCTTTCGGCACAACATGGCCGAAATACTGATGCAGAAAGTCCACAGGTTAACCGATAATTAACGATAGGTCTTGCCGCCGGCGCGGCGACTTGGTTTGATCGCGTCCATGAGCACAACCCTGATCGAGGTCCGGCCGGCCAAAGCCGCAGATGCAACTGCGGTGGCGTCGACCCATGACGAAGCCTGGCGTTCGGCCTATCAGGGCATCATTCCCGGCGCCGAGCTGGAGAAGCTGATCAACCGCCGCGGTCCGCAGTGGTGGGACAGCGCGATCCGCAAAGGTAGCCGCGTCAGCGTGCTGGTGTTCGGCGACAAGATCGCAGGCTACGCCAATTACGGTCGCAACCGGGCCCGCAGCCTGCATTTCGACGGCGAGATCTACGAGCTGTATCTGCGGCCCGAATTTCAGGGCCTCGGCTTCGGCCGCCGCCTGTTCGCCGCCGCCCGCCGCGACCTCATGCAGAGCGGCCTGAAGAGCATGGTGGTGTGGGCGCTCTCGGACAACGACCCCGCCACCGAGTTCTACCGGGCCCTGGGTGGCCGCATGGTGGCACGCTCGTCGGAGCGGTTCGGGCCGAAGGCGCTCGACAAGGTTGCCTTCGCTTGGACCAATTGAGCTGCTGAAACCCTAACTGGGCAGCGTTCCCATCCGTCGATACCGCCGGCCGCTCGAGCCGGTGATCGCCGGATTCATTATTTCACAAGAACGCGATGGATCAGCGGGCCAAGCCCGCGTATGACAGCGCCAAAATCGCTGCCGGGCGCGATTTATCCTCGGCAACAACGGAGCCTTGAATGCGTATCGATGCGGTCTCGATCGGAAAAAACGTCCCCCACGATGTCAACGTCATCATCGAGGTCCCCGTGGGCGGCGAACCGATCAAGTACGAGATGGACAAGGAGGCCGGCACGCTGGTGGTCGACCGCTTCCTCTACACGCCGATGCGATACCCCGGTAATTACGGCTTCATCCCGCACACGCTATCGGATGACGGCGACCCTTGCGACGTGCTGATCATCAACACCCGCGCCATCATCCCCGGCGCCGTCATGAGCGTGCGCCCGGTCGGGGTGCTGTTCATGGAAGACGAAGCCGGCGGCGACGAGAAGATCCTGGCGGTGCCGTCGTCCAAGCTGACGCAGCGCTACGACAAGGTGAAATCGTACTCCGACCTGCCCGACATCACGCTGCAGCAGATCCAGCACTTCTTCGAGCACTACAAGGATCTCGAGAAGGGCAAGTGGGTGAAGATCCTGCGCTGGGGCGGCCCGGAGGACGCGCACAAGCTGATCCTCGAGGGCATCGAGCGCGAGAAGAAGAAGAAGGGTTGAGGCGCCTCCGTCATTCCGGGGCGCGCGAAGCGCGAACCCGGAATCCAGAAGTTTGGCGGCTCGAGATTCCGGGTTCGGCTCTGCGAGCCGCCCCGGAATGACGCTCAGACCTACACCGCCGGCTTCGGCAGGCCGGCGATCGCGCAGGCCGCGCGGAGCGTGTTCACCAACAGGCACGCCACCGTCATCTGGCCGACACCGCCCGGCACCGGCGTGATCGCGCCGGCAACGGCAAGCGCTTCCTGATAGGCGACGTCGCCGACGAGGCGCGTCTTGCCGTCCTCCTTCGGAATGCGGTTGATGCCGACATCGATCACGGTCGCGCCCGGCTTCAGCCAGTCGCCGCGCACCATCTCTGGTCTGCCAACCGCGGCATAGACGAGGTCCGCTTTCTTCACGAGGCCGGGCAGATCGCGCGAGCGCGAATGCGCGATCGTCACCGTGGCGTTCTCGTTCAGCAGCAATTGCACGAGCGGGCGGCCGACCAGGTTCGAGCGGCCGATGACGATCGCGTTCATGCCCTCAAGCGAGGCATGCACGCTCTTGGTGAGGATGATGCAGCCGAGCGGCGTGCAGGGCGACAGCGCATCGAAGCCGCCGGCGAGCCGGCCAGCATTGTTCGGATGCAGCCCGTCGACGTCCTTGCCGGGATCGATGGCGTTGATGACGGCCTCGGTGTTCAATCCCTTCGGCAACGGCAATTGCACGAGAATGCCGTGCACGGCGGGATCGCGGTTGAGCTTTGCGACCAGCGCCAGCAGATCTGCCTGCGAGACATCGGCCGGCAGCTTGTGCTCGAACGAGGCCATGCCCGCGGCCTGAGTCTGGGTGTGTTTTGAGCGGACATAGACCTCGCTGGCGGGGTCATTGCCGACCAGGACCACTGCAAGGCCCGGCACCAGGTTGTGCTCACGCTTGACGCGGGCGACCTCCTCAGTGACGCGGCCACGGAGTTCTGCCGCAATGACTTTTCCATCGATGATCTCAGCGGTCATGTCAGTTCCCTCCGTCCTTCGATTCTGCCGATACAAGCCGGCGCAGGGCTTCGCCGAGCCGCGCCGGATCGCCGTCGACCGCGATCTGCTTCAGCCGCGACGTGGCTCCGGATAGCAATTTCACGCTGGCCTTGGGCACGCCGAGTGATTTCGCCAGCAGCAGCAGAACGGCCTTGTTGGCCTCGCCGCCATCGGCGATGGCGCGCACCCGCACCTTGAGCACGCTGCGGCCATCGGAAAGTTGCTCGATCCCGTCGATGTCGTCGCGGCCGCCGCGCGGCGTCACCCGCAGCGCAATGCTGATCCCTGCGGCCGAGTAGCGCCAAGGCTCCTTGTTGGCAACCAAGGCGCTCCCGCCCGCTTAGATCACGTTCGGGTAGATGTAGTACAGAATCACCCGCTCGATGAACATGATGATCAGGATCAGGATGATCGGCGAGATGTCGAGACCGCCGAGACTGGGCAGGAAATTGCGAATCGGCGCAAGCAGGGGCTCGGTGATCCGGTACAGGAACTCCGCCACCGCCGAGACGAACTGGTTGCGGGTGTTGACCACGTTGAAGGCGATCAGCCAGGACAGGATCGCGGAGGCGATCAGCAGCCAGACGTAGAGATCGAGCACGATGATGACGATGTCGAGAACGGCACGCATGGCTTTTGAGGCCTCTGGCTTTTGAAAACTCTGGCTCGGTCGGGATTGACGCCCCGTTTGCTAGATATCGGTTCCCCCCGGCCCAAACAAGGGAAGTCGGCGCCCGGATGGCTAAAACCCGGTTACACGCGTCCTTGACTTGACCTTGGCGGGGACTTAAATGGCGCCCGGTTGTCGGCCGCGTTCACCAGAGCGGCCAGCAAAGGGGCCATAGCTCAGCTGGGAGAGCGCGTCGTTCGCAATGACGAGGTCGGCGGTTCGATCCCGCCTGGCTCCACCAGCCTTCGCTCGCTTCGCGAGCTTCGGCTCGGCAAGCCTGGGGAAGTCCATCGTAGCGAAGTGAGCGAAGACTGTCCCGCCATAGCCCGAAGGGCGACGGCGGACCCTCTCCCTAGAACTCCCCCCTACCTCCCCGTAAACCTCGGCGGCCGCTTCTCCATGAAGCTCGCTACACCCTCGCGGAAATCGCTCCCGTTCAACGCCACCATCATCTCGCGGTTGGCCTCGATCGTCGCCTCGGCCAGCGTCTGGAACGGCACCTCGTAGAGCTGACGCTTGATCACGGCCATCGCGCTCGGCGAGACGAAATCGGCGAGATCGCGCGCGTAAGCGTAAGTGTCCTCGCGCAGCTTCTCCGGTGGAGAGAGCCGGTTGACCAGCCCGATCCGCAACGCCTCATCGCTGGAGACGCGCCGCGCCGAGAGCAACAGATCCAGCGCATTGGCGTGGCCGACGATGCGCGGCAGCATCCAGCTGATGCCATGCTCGGCGATCAGACCGCGCCGCGCGAAAGCCGTCGTGAACACAGTATTGTCGGCAGCAAAGCGCAGGTCGCAATAGAGCGCATGCACGAGCCCGATGCCGGCCGTGGCGCCATTCAGCATCGCGATGACCGGCTTCTTGATCGAAGGATAGTAGCCGTACCGCGTCTGCCAGTCCGGCCGGCGATTCATGTCGAACGGCGGCAGGTTCGAGGCACGCCTGACGTCGTTGGGATCGAGGCCCTTCAGCGCATCCATGTCGGCGCCGGCGCAGAAGGCGCGGCCCGCGCCGGTGAGGACGATGACGCGGACATTGTCGTCGGCGTTCGACGCCTCCATCGCGTGGCGCACGTCGCGCTCCATGATCGGCGTCCATGCATTCATGCGATCGGGACGATTGAGCGTGATGGTCGCGATCTTGTCGCTCACCTCATAGAGAATGTGTTCGTAGGCCACGGCGCTCTCCCTTGCTTGCCGGCACGCATTGGTGCGCGATCGTTTGCAGAGAGCCTAGCATATCCAGGGAAGAGGCAAGGACTTGCGCCAAGAACCTGCGCGAAGGCGCGATCACTCGGCGGCTTGCGCCAGCACCGGCCGGCGCTCCAGCCAGCCATCAATGAAGTGATCGAGCCAGGCGCGTTCGGCGACATCGTAGACGGCACGATCCGCGAAGTGATGATGCCGCTGCCGCGCCCCAGGCGCGCTGAAGCCGTCGTAGCCGCGCGTGGTCCAGCGGCACATCATCGCGTAGGTCACATCGGGATGGAACTGCACGCCGAAAGCATTGCCGGCGCGGAACGCCTGCACCGGGAAATCATCGCCTTCGGCGAGCAAGTCGGCGCCGAGCGGCAGCTCAAAGCCCTCGCGATGCCAATGATAGACCTGCGCCGGCCAATGCGGGCAGAGCGCGCGGCCTGCGGCGGTCGGCCTGATCGGGTAGTACCCGATCTGCGTCAGCGCCTGCGCATGCGGCGCGACACGGGCCCCGAGCTGCATCGCCAACATCTGCGCACCGAGGCAAATCCCGAGCAACGGCCGCTGTTCGCGGAGCGGAATTTCGATCCAGTCGATCTCGCGGCGGATGTAATCGTCGGGATCGTTGGCGCTCATCGGGCCGCCGAAGATCACGGCGCCGGCGTGCTGATCGAGCGTCTCGGGCAGGGGATCGCCGAAGCGGGGACGGCGGATGTCGAGTCGATGGCCGAGCGCGCGCAGCGCATTGCCGACGCGGCCGGGTGTCGAGCATTCCTGATGCAGGACAATCAGAACCGGCAGCCGGGTTTCAGCGGCCGCGGCGCGCGGCGCCCTCTGTGGGAAGGCGACCACCTCTGCGCCACCAAACCTGTACGTCCGGAACGACATGGCCTCTGCGAGTGCTATCGGTTCAGACCGCCAGCATAGCTAAGCGATAGTTAACATCGTGTGAGTTTGCGCACACACTCCGCGTGCTTGAAGCAAGCTCCGGGCCACTACGGATGCCGCCGGCGTTGTTCAGCGCCGCTGCCTCTGGAACCGGCTGGTGGCGGCCAGGATGAAGCCGCGCGGAAAGAAGCGCAGCGCGAACGGCACAATCTTGATGCCAAGACCTGGCAGCACTGCCCGTTTGTTGGCCATCAGGCCGCGATACGCCTCCCGCGCAACTTCGGCTGCAGAGACGTTGAGCATGGCCGTGTCATGTTGCGATCCAACGCCGGCGCGGGCCTGGAATTCCGTGGGCACCGGGCCCGGGCAAAGTACGGTGACGCGGACGCCGCGGGGCGCGAGCTCCGCCCGCAATGCTTCGGTGAAGGAGATCACATAGGCCTTGGACGCGTAGTACACCGCCATGCCGGGGCCAGGCAGGAAGCCTGCAACCGAGCCGACGTTGAGAAGACCGCCCTTGTTCCGGACGAGTTGATCGGCGAAGCGCAGCGACAGATCCGTCAGGGCCCGGACGTTGACGTCGACGATGCCGAGCTGCGTGTCGTGATCGCGCTCGATGGCATCACCGAACACGCCGAAGCCGGCATTGTTGACGAGATGATCGAGCTCGACGCCCTCGACGGCAAGTGCTGCGGCGATCCTCTCGCCGGCATCCGCGTTCTCGAGGTCGCAGGCGATCACGATCGGCTTCTTGCCGCCCCTGGCGGCGAGCTCGCTCGCGAGCGCTTCGAGCCGATCCACGCGTCTCGCGGTCAATGCGAGGCGATGTCCATTGGCGGCAAACACACGCGCCAGCTCCATCCCGATGCCCGCCGAGGCACCGGTGATCAACGTTACCCGCTCAGTCACGATCGAATTCTCTTGAATTGAAGTCGGTGGCCCCGGCAATGGCTGAACGAGAGCATAGGCCGTGCGCGCCATGCAAGCGGCGCAGGCAGCATGGCTGCTTGAGAAGGCGACAGGGGATCAGCAAAGACCGGTATTTGCAGCCGAATCCAGAAATGCGGGGCCGCCCGGCTTACATTAAAGTTTCGTCATGTGGCGCGCAGGCCAGGCAATCCGCCGGGGACAGGTCCGACGGCGCGATCCTTGACCTTGCCACCGGCACGCTCCGCAACGGCGTGCTTCAGCTCGATGCGGTCGCGCTGGGAAATGCCGAGCAGATCGGACGCGCGCCAGACCACATTGTCCTCGAACTCGCTGACCTCTCCGTCGGCATAGACCAGCTCCCACATCATCTGCACGATCCGCTTGCGGCCCGCTTCGTCGAGCGAGCGCATGATGACGCTGGTGAAGTGATAGAGGTCGACGGCCTCACCCTCGACCTGGATGGCATCCGCGATCAGACGGTCAGCGGTGCCACGGTCGAGCCCGAAATGGCTTTCGATCAGGCTGTGCAGCTTGCGCTGCTCGGCCGCGCTGGGCTGGCCGTCCAGCGAGACCACGTGGACCAGCAGCGCGGTCGCGGCCAGCCGATAATCGCTGTCGCCGAAGGCGCGGTCCCGGGCTTGGGGGCCGACAATGTCGGCGATGAATTGGCGCAAGCCGTCGAGCATAGGTCCTACCGAGATCGATGACGCCGCAAGGAGCGCGGCCGTTACCAGCATTATATGAGCGGGAAACTCAACCGCCGCAACGTGCGTCAGTTCCGCGCGCGCATTACGTTTCGGCAATCTGGGAGGGGCCTTCGGCCCTCATGGCAGGGCCTGACCCGGCCATGACGATGGAGGATGTATCACCCATCTACCTCAGCATCGTCATTGCGAGCGCAGCGAAGCAATCCAGAATCTTTCCGCTGAGGCAGCCTGGATTGCTTCGTCGCATCAGCGCAAAATTGCTTCGCAATTTTGTCGCGAGCTCCTCGCAATGACGGAGAATGTGGCGATCTCCTGCCGCCTCACGGTATCTCGTACACCACCATCTTGTCGGCGATGCCGCGGAGCGCGGCCTGTTTCTGAATCGGCTTGATCTCGCGCTGTTGAAGGATTTCGGCAACCGCCGGCACGTCGAGCACCGGGCCGGTGATGTGGATCTCCTGCGCGGTCGACAGGCTCTGCACGCGGGCGGCGATGTTGACGGTCTGGCCGAAATAATCCTGCCGCTCGTTGAGCATCACCGCAAGGCAGGGGCCTTCATGGATGCCGATCTTGAGAATGAGATCGTTGGCGCCGCGCTGCTTGTTCAATTCGTCCATGGCTGCACGCATGTGCAGTCCCGCGGTGATGGCGTGCTCGGGCCTGACGAAGGTCGCCATGACGGCATCGCCGATCGTCTTCACCACCGCGCCCTTCTCGGCCGCGATGATCTCCAGCAGCGCACGGAAATGCGCTCGCACGAGATCGAAGGCACTGAGATCGCCGACGCGCTCGTACAAGGCCGTCGAGCCCTTCAGGTCGGTGAACAGGAACGTCAGGGACGTGATCTTCAGCCGCTGGTCGACGTTGAGATTGTCGGCCTTGAAGACGTCACGGAAGGTCTGATTGGACAGCATCCGCTTGGCGGTCAGGATCGGCTTGCGCTTGCCGATCATCTCATGCAACGCGTCGGCGGCAATCCAGACCGACGGCAACACGCGATTGCCTGATTGGTTCTCGAGCGTGAGACGCAGCGGTCCGGGACGCATCACGGTGGTCCCTGTGGGCGCCTCCAGCTTGTTGAACATGATCGAAAGCTGCTGGCGTTCGCTGGTCGGCTCACCCTGGACATCCAGGAAGTGGGCGGAATGGGTGACCGGCTCGAAAACGATGATGAACTGGCTGGGCAGGTTCAGCGAGAGGATCGCCTTTTCTCCCGCAGGCAGTTCGAGTGCTTCAAGCGTCACTTCGTTGATCAGGCTTGAAAACGATTCCTCGTTGATGTCGACGCCCGAGCTCCAGAACATCTGCCGCACATATTCCCAGATCGGCAGCGTGTCGGGATCGTGAGCCCCGATGCGGCGTACCCGCGGACTGACGGTGAAGGCGACTTCGACCATCTCGTCGACGGACGCCTCGTATCCGGCCGCACAGAGAGCGCAGTTGTAGTCCTCGTGCTTCAGCGACTTCAACGTTGCATGTGCCCCCAAGACCCCACCGCAGCCCGGACAGAGCACGTTCCAGCTCATGTCGAAGAGGCCCAGCCGCGAGGCATGCAGGAATCCGGAAATGACCTTCTCCTGATCGAGCCCGGTACGATCGGCAAAATCGAGCACATTGATGCGGTTGAGATCGCGATCATGACCATTGGCGATCAGCTGCGCGATCGCATCGACCACCTCTGGATCGGCGGTCTGCTTCAGAACGGAGAACTGGGCCTGGATGTCGCTCATGGCGAAACTCTATCTAGGGTGGGTCACGCCAACGGCCAGACGCGCGCCTGTCACCGACGCGTGATGCGGAACAGGGGTGAATGGTCCGGCTGGGTCGTGACGACGCCGAGCGGAATTACAGGGGTCGCCGCGTCCGCGAGCTCGACACGGAATGCGCCGATCAGCCGCGCCAGCGCCAGCACGGATTCGGCCTGGGCAAACGGCGCGCCGATGCAGACGCGCGGACCTGCGCCGAACGGCAGGTACGCGAAACGATCCGGTGCCTCCTTTGACATGAAGCGTTTCGGAATGAAGGCGTTCGGCTGATCCCACAGCTTCTCGTGCCGGTGCAACAGCCAGGGCGCGATCATGATGATGTCGCCCTTGCCGATCTCGACGCCCGCCGCGTCGTCCTTGTCGCGCGCGGCACGCGCGACCAGGAAGGCCGGCGGATAGAGCCGCATCGTCTCGTCGATCACCGCGCGGGTGAATTTCTGGCGATCGATGTCAGCCATGCTGTCGAGATGCTCGCCGCGGGTCTCGGACGCCACCTCCTCCTGCGTATCAGGATCGAGCGCGAGCAGGTAGAGCGCCCAGAACAGCGCCGTTGCCGTGGTCTCGTGACCGGCGAGGATCATGGTCGCGACCTCGTCGACGAGCTGGTCGTCCGAGAAGCCCTTGCCCGTTTCGGGATCGCGTGCCTCGTCCATGAGATCGAACAGGTCGCGCGGCGGCGCGCCGTCCTTCTTGCCGGCCTTACGCCGCTCGGCGATCAGCATGGCCACGAACTCGGTCCAGCGCTTGCGGAAACGGGCGCGGGCAAAATCCATCGGGCTCGGCCAGGACACCGGCAGCACCATGTCGAGGAAATAGGGACGTCCCAACCGCGCGGCATATTCCATGATGAAGTCGCGCAGCGTCGCGCCGTGCTGGTCCATGCCGAACGAGAACATCGTGCGCCCGGCGATCTCCAGCGTCATGCGCTGCATGATTTGGCGCAGATCGACCGGCTCGCCGGTTTTCGCGTCCAGCTTGGCGATGGTCTCGTCGAGCACCGCCGTCATATGCGGAACGAGATTTGCCGTCGCGCGCGGCGTGAAGGCCGGCGCCAGCGTGCGGCGCTGAAACGTCCAGGAATGACCTTCCGCGATCAGAAGGCCGTCGCCGAGCACGGGGCGCAGCATGCGGATGCCGGCCGGCGTGCGCGTGTAGTTCTCGTAATTGCTGAGCAGGACGTGCCGGATCGCGTCCGGCTGGTTCAGGATAAAACTGTTGCGGAAGAAGAAGCGGCCCGGGATGACCTCTTCCTCATAGGCGCGTTGCCCCCAGGTCGCGATCATGTTCTGCCTGATGACCGCGAGCCGGCCGAAGAACGACATATCGTCGGGCGCCCGCGGGGGAGCCGGAGGGATGATGGGCCGACGCACGCTGGCGATGTTCATGGCTCTCTCCCGCAAGGTGGGACGCAGGTAAATAGCTAGTAAGTCAGCTCCGCAATGGCAATCCGGTTCTCGGACGCAGGCCAGGCGCGCGCCACAATCCGTTCTTCGCCGAATTGGGCTACGATGTTACGCCCAACCTCGCTGACGGGAAGCCGCAGGGTTGCTGCCGCATCCGTAGGCACGCCCGGCTTGACGTCGGCCGGCTCCTTGCCGTCGAACAGCACCACATCGCGCGGCAGACCGAAATAGCCGCGCGGACGCGACATGATCACGACGGCGCCGGCGTCCTTGTCGGCCGGCCCGAGCGGGCGCGCAGGCCGCAGATGCACGACCTCGGACGAGCGCGGGAAGGGCGAGCGATAAATGTGCGTCGTCGGCGCATCCGGCGAGGTCAGCACGAATTCGAGCGACCAGGCGGGATCGACCTGCGCCGGCCCCCAGCGGCCATCGGAGTCCGTCTTCGAGCTGTGCAGCGCACCGGCTTTGCGCTCACCGGTATCAGGATCGACACGGAAGACATCGACGGTTGCACCGGCGACCGGGCGATTGGTCGGCGCGCCGCCCGGCGTGCCGGTGACCAGGCCGCTCAATGTCACACTGGTCTCCGGCGCGATCGCGATGCGCGCAGGCTCACGGCCGGCGATGAACTTGTAGATCTCCCGGAACGCGCGCGGGTGAAAAGCCACCTCGCGATGGTCGAGCGCGCCGAGCACGAGATTGGTGGCGCCCTTCAGCTCCGGTCCTTCGGCGGTGACATTGATCGGCGTGCCGGGCTTGCCGATGAAGCGGCCGTCGCTCTGCGCATATTTGTCCATGCCATCGCTGCGCAGCGTGAGGAAGGCAACGCCCGGAGTCACTTCGCTCTCGCCCTCGTTCAGGCTACGCAGGAACGTGCCGCGGCCGTTGAACTCGTTGTTGGGCTGGTCGTCGGTCGCGAACACGCCGTGATTGGGCGTGCCGCACAGCACGGCATGGCTGACATCGCCGGCGCCGCCGTTCCTGATGACGTTGCGGATGGCGTAGCCGCCGCGCGAGCTGCCGACCAAGGCCACGCGAGGCGCGCCGGTGCGGCGCTTCAGTTCAGCGATGGCGGCAGCAAGCTCACGGCGCTGGTCCTCGGTCGAGGAGCGGCCCGCCTGCTCGACCTTGTCGTCGTTGCGCGCCAGGGGGTCGGTGAAATTGATCGCCATCATGCGATCGCGTGCGACGCCATTCGACTCCATCCGCCACAAGGTGGTCATCCAGAGCGCGCCGTAATCGCCATTGCCGTGGACGAACAGAATCGGCGGCAGCTCGGCGCCCACCGCGGCGGCGGGCGCGGTCTGGGCAAGCGCGCCCGTCCGCAAGCTCGCAAGTGCGAAAGGCACGCTCGCAGCCCCTTGCAAAATCGTCCGTCGCGACAGCTTCATCTGTTCCTCCCGGCAGCCCGCCTCTTTGCACTGCTTATAGCGGCCTAAGCACTGGACAGCGAAGGACTTTCGCGGGCATCACTGAATTGGCCGGAATCACCACGACCACTTCTGCCATCCGACATGGAAGGGGATATGACCGAGCAGCCGAACCGCCCGAAAATGGCCGCCGACGGCATCACTGCGCCCCTGCGGTACACCGTGTTCCGGCGGATCTGGCTCGCCAGCCTGCTCTCCAATCTCGGCCTCCTGATCCAGGGCGTGGGCGCGGCCTGGGCGATGACGCAGATGGCAGCCTCGGCAGACAAGGTGGCCCTGGTGCAGACCGCCTTGATGCTGCCGATCATGCTGATCTCGATGCCCGCCGGCGCCATCGCCGACATGTATGACCGTCGCATCGTCAGCGTGATTTCGCTGTCGGTCGCGCTGATCGGCGCGAGCGCGCTCACCGTGCTGGCCGGCTTCAACCTGATCACCCCCGAATTGCTGCTCGCCTTCTGCTTCGTCGTCGGCAGCGGCAATGCGCTGTTCGGCCCGGCCTGGCAGTCCTCGGTCAGCGAACAGGTACCCCCGGAGGCATTGGCGTCCGCGGTGGCGCTCAACGGCATCAGCTACAACATCGCGCGCAGCTTCGGTCCGGCAGTCGGCGGCGTCATCGTCGCGGCACTCGGCGCGGTAGCCGCGTTCGCCTGCAATGCGATCCTCTATCTGCCGCTGCTGGTGGTGCTGCTGCTCTGGCGCCGCAGCAACGAGCCGTCGCGCCTGCCGCGGGAAAAGCTCAACCGCGCCATGGTCTCGGGCGTGCGTTACATCACGAATTCGCCGCCGATCAAGATCGTGCTGTTGCGCACGCTGGTGATGGGCCTGATCGGCGGCGCGGTGATGGCGCTGATGCCGCTGGTCGCGCGCGACCTCCTGCATGGCGGCGCACAGACCTACGGCATCATGCTGGGCGCCTTCGGCATGGGCGCAGTGATCGGCGCGCTCAATATCCACGAATTGCGCAAGCGCATGAGCGGCGAGGCCGCGATCCGCGCCTGCACCATCTCGATGGCCTTCGCCATGGCCGCCCTCGCTTTGAGCACGGAGCCGGTGCTGACGGCAACCGCGCTGGTCCTGGCCGGCGCGGTCTGGATGGCTGCGATCGCGCTGTTCAACATCGGCGTGCAGCTCTCGGCGCCGCGCTGGGTCGCGGGCCGCTCGCTCGCCGCGTTCCAGGCCTCGATCTCCGGCGGCATCGCGATCGGCGCCTGGGGCTGGGGCCATCTCACCGATTATGCCGGCGTCGAGATCGCGCTGCTGACCGCGGCAGGCCTGATGCTGGTCTCGCCGCTGCTCGGCATCTGGCTTGCGATGCCGCGCGTCGGCGCGCGCAACGAGGATGCGGACGTGCTAGCCGATCCCGAGGTGAAGCTGTCGCTGACCGGACGCAGCGGACCGCTGGTGGTCGAGATCGAATACCGGGTCGCGCAAGAGAATGCGCGCGCGTTCCACAACGTCATGCAGGACGTGCAGCTCTCCCGCCAGCGCAACGGCGCCTATGGCTGGTCGATCGCGCGCGACATCGCCGACCCCGAGCTGTGGACCGAGCGCTATCACTGCCCGACCTGGCTCGACTATTTGCGTCAGCGCAACCGTTCGACCCAATCCGAACGCGCGCTGCATCAGCAGGCGATCGATTTCCACATCGGCCCCGAGCCGGTGCGGATCCGCCGCATGCTGGAGCGTCCATTCGGCTCGGTGCGCTGGAAGGACGAGACGCCGGACCGTGCCAACAGCGAGGTGCTGCCGGTGGTCGCGGCCGGGAGCAGTACGTAACTCTCGTCATTCCGGGGCGCGCGAAGCGCGAACCCGGAATCCATCGAGCAGCATAAGCGTGGAGAAATGGATTCCGGGCTCGCGCCTTACGGCGCGCCCCGGAATGACGAGGATGTGTTTACTGCCCGTGATCCGTCAGCACTTTGTCGCAGCCCTTGCTGAGCCGGGTGCGGTTCTGCTTCAGGCAGGCGAGCACGGCGCCGTCGCCATTGTTCATCACGGCGCGGCAGAAGCGACTGACATCGCGCGCGCAGGCGTCATGGCCGGGCTGCTGTTGCGCTGATGCTGCCGATGCGCACAAGAGCAAAGGAAGAATGAAAAGAAATCTGGTCATCGCGTAATGCCTCTACCCGGAAGAAAGTGCGGGCGAAGCTAGTGCGACGATCCGGAGGCTGCAACGGCTTTATTGCCGGGCTGGAGGCAAGCCACCGCGTGGCCCGGCATGACACCGGGGCACATCGCAAGGGGGGAGCTGACCAGCGCGACGATCGTTGTTGCGTGCGCTCTTACTGGCTGTCCCGGGCGTCAGCGACCTTGCGCGAGGCGCCTTTGGCGAGGTCCTTGTCCATCACCGCGCGGCAGCCGGCGCTGAGGTCCGAGCGATGCTTGATCATGCACGCCGTGATCTTCGGGATGTTGGGGATCTCCGCCGAGCAGAGACGGAAGGCATCGCCCGTGCACATCTGCTGCGCCTCAGCCGTGAAGGCGAAGCTCGCGCTCGTCGAAGCGATCGAGACAATGGCGGCAAAGCCCAAGGCCAGGCTGGTGTCGCGGATCTTGCTGGTAAACGACTTGGTCATTTGAAGCTCCCATTGGCACCGCCTCAGCGGGCCCGTTATCGATGGGAGCTACGATGCTCCGGCAAAACCGTTTCCACTGTGATGACAGTCACGGGAGACCCACCCTCTGTGATCTCGGTCACTTTGGCGCACCCTACTGAAATTCCACCGCAACCGATGTCGTGTTGGTGTCACGTTAACTCTTGGTTCGCATTAATGGCTCGTCGCGCGGGAAATTCCGCCGGTTTGGTTGCGTAATTGGAAAGATTAGCGATGCGTAATGCGTTGGGCCTGATGCTGGCCAGTGTAGTTGCGGCGGTCGTGATCGCCGCCGGCGGTTGGTTTTATTATTCCACGCGCGCCGACCAGGGCGCTCCGAAGACAGTTGCCGCCCGTGCCGCCGACCCATTGCCGGCACAGGCGAAGCTCGCCGCCAA
Source organism: Bradyrhizobium sp. CCBAU 11357 (assembly GCF_028128865.1). Lineage (NCBI taxonomy): Bacteria > Pseudomonadati > Pseudomonadota > Alphaproteobacteria > Hyphomicrobiales > Nitrobacteraceae > Bradyrhizobium > Bradyrhizobium sp. CCBAU 11357. Next base: position 42,529 of record NZ_LBJW01000112.1, read on the forward strand.
GGACGACGTCGAGACCACCGCGACCGTCGCGGCCAAGCCAGCCGCTCCGGCACCTGCGCCGGTCATGCCGATGCAGCCGAAACAGGTCTGCGCCAATCCAAACGCACTGGGTGTGTCCCGCGTCGTCGAGATCGACACGACGGGTGGTCCCGGCTTCGGCTTCGAGCATTTCAAGCAGTTCGACTTCCTGACCGAGAAGGAGGTCGTGCTGACCTTCGACGACGGTCCGTGGCCGGTCAACACGCCTACGGTGCTGAAGGCGCTCGCGGACGAATGCACCAAGGGCCTGTTCTTCTCCGTCGGCAAGCACGCGACCTACCATCCGGAGATCCTGAAGCAGGTGCTGGCCCAGGGCCACACGGTGGGCACGCACACCTGGTCGCATGTCAATCTGAACAGCAAGAAGTTGACCGAGCAGCAGGTCAAGGACGAGGTCGAGAAGGGCTTCAGCGCGGTGAAATTCGCGCTCGGCACCAATCCGGCGCCGTTCTTCCGCTTTCCGCAGCTGCAGCACAATCCCGCGATGGTGAGCTATTTCGGCACCCGCAACGTCGCGATGTTCTCGACCGAAATCGATTCCTTCGACTTCAGGAAGGGCGCGACGCCGGAGAAGATCGTCGAGACCGTGATGACGAGGCTGGACAAGCTCGGCAAGGGCATCATCCTGATGCACGACTTCCAGAAGAACACGGGCCTCGCCCTGCCGACGCTGCTCGCGCGGCTGAAGGCCGGCGGCTACAAGGTCGTGCAGATGAAGGCCAAGACGACCTTCCAGACGCTGCCGGAATATGACGAGGCGCTGATGAAGGACATGAAGGTGCCGACCGCGGGCACGAACACCCGCCCGATCGCGAGCGTGGTGCAGACGGTCTCGCAGTAAGCGCGATCAATCCAAACTCTTGCGTCATGGCCGGGCTTGTCCCGGCCATTTGCGTGTCTGGATCAAGCGAAGACGTGGATGCCCAAGCCCAGGCATGACAGCAAGATTGCGGGATCCGAATCGGGCGCTGGTGCCGCAAGAGGGATTCGAACCCCCGACCCCGTCATTACGAATGACGTGCTCTACCGACTGAGCTATTGCGGCGAACCTGCCGAGACCGAAGCAATGCCGGCCCCGATACGCGCGCTCCTGATATCGGGCATGGCCCGAATTGGCAAGGACAAGCCGGGGGCGAAATGCGGCTCACGCGCCCCAGCGGGACCAGAATCCGCGCCAGCCGCCCGCCTGCGCCTTTGCGTGGGCTTTGGGCGTGCCGATTTGTTCCGTAAATTCGTCGCTTGGGCCCTCGTCGTCGATGCCGGGATCGTCGGGTGCACGGACGATCGGAATGACGGTCTGGATCGGCGCCGAGGTGGGCTTACTGAGGTCGGCCCGGGTCCGGAAGACGGGCGTTGCCGCCGGAGGCGATGATTCGGCGGGCGGCGGAGCCGGATTCGCCGGCTCAGCGGGTGTGACGGCCGGCTCGTCGACCTCCCCAGTTTCCTTCGCAACTTGCTCCGCGGTTTCCTTGGGAGCTTCCTTGGGAGCTTCCTTGGGAGCTTCCTTGGCAGTTTCCTTGGCAACCTCCTTCGCGGCCTCCTTGGCCGGAGGGGGTGAATTGTCCTGCGCGGCCGGTGCCGGCACCGGGGCCACCTCCGGCGGTTCCACCGAGGCCTCGCTGGGAACCGCAGTCACCCGCTTCGGCGGCGGAGCGGCCAGCATGGCTTCCTCGAAGGCGGAGGATTCGAGCGTGGGGCCCCTGTCCGAGGGCAGGCTCGCGACCGGCGTCTGCCACTGGAACGCATCGAGGCGGCCGGTGACCGGGGAGACCGGACGCCAGCGGTCGCTGACATAGCCGTCCGCGGTCCAGGCGGGATCGAGGCGGGCGCGCACCGCGCGCAAGGTCCAGGCGCGGGCTCGGCCGCCGTCACCATGCTCGGTGCGCTCGAGCTCGGCCATCAGCAGCGCGACGCGCTGGGTCGGATCCTTGAGATAAGGCGCGAGCACCTCGCGCGCGCGGGCGAACTCCGAGGCCTCGATCGCAGCGCGCGCGATGGCGAGCTGCCCTTCGACATAACCGAGCTTGTCGGCGGGGGTCTTCGCGGCGAGAGTCTCCACCCGCTGCAAGCGGTGCCATGCGGTATCGCCGAGCTTCACATGCGCATAGGCTTCCGCAAGATCGGGATGCGGATTGGCGAGCCAGGCGGCTTCCACCATCTTCATGGCGCGGCGCACCTGATGCGCCTCGCTCTCGAATTTTGCCGCGAGCACGGCCGCCGGCACCAGGGTCGGGGCGAGCTTGACCGCTTCCATCGCGCTCTCCCGCGCGACGTCGCGGTCCATCGTTTCCAGCTCCAGCGCACGCGCGGTGAGCAGCACGCCGCGCTGCCGGCGATAGGTCTGCTTGTCGATCAGGCCCGCGGAGAGATTCGAATCGAGGATCGCGAGCGCGCCGCTCCAGTCGCCGCGCGCGCAGCGGAAGCCGAGCACCGCGTGCGAGGCCCAGGTCGCGGACGGCGACAGCTTGATGGCTTCCTCCGCGATCATCACGGCGCCGACCGCATCATCGGCGCGCTGCGCCTCGATGAACAGGCCGCGCAGGCCGAGCAGCCGCGTATCCTCGCGCTCGGCCATGACGCGGAAGACGCGCTGCGCCTCGTCGCGATTGCCTTCGAGCTGCGCCGACTGCGCGTGCAGCAGCAGCGCGAGCGGATCGTTCGGTGCATGCCGCCGTGCCGCCTCGGCATGCCGGCGCGCGAGCGCGGGATCGCCGTGGCCGATCGCGAGCAGGCCATGGGTGATGGCGTGACGGCCGCGGGCATGGCGCTTGTCATGACGCCGGCGGCGCAGGCGCCCCGGCATGCGCCAGATCATCGTCAGGATGCTCCAGACCAGCACGACGGAAGCGGCAAAGAGGCCGAGCAGGAACACGAACCTCGGCAGCGTCGTCGAGATGCGGAAACTGCCCGCGGTCAGGACGAGATCGCCGGGCTGGTCGGCAACCCAGGCCGCGCCGGCCGCCGCCAGTGCGATCAAGACGAGAAAGAGGACGATGCGAAGCATGGTCGATCCCTATACGCGCCGATTGTTGCGCGAATCTTATTGAGTAGATTTGGCGAGATCCGCCATGGCATCGTCGGCGAATTTGCGGGACGCGGCGAGCGCGGCGTCGCGGGCGTCGGCCTTGTCGAGCCAGGCCTGCGCCGCGGCGCGATCTGCCACGGGCAGCGTCTTCAGCTCGCGCCGCGCCTCGGCGAAATCGCTGCGGAGCGCCGCCGCCGTCACGCGCGACACGATGGCGCCGCGATCGTTGCCGACGCCGTCGGTGCGCTCGATCCGCACGAGCTTTGAGGCGCCGGCCTGGAGACGTTCGACAATGCCGGCCTCGCTCGACGGAGCTTCGGCCGGCGGCGACAGCTTCGGCACGATGTTGAGAAGCTCGCGGCTCAGCGCAGCCGATGTCGGGATGCCGGACGATGCAAACGCCTCGAGCGGCTTGAGCATGTCGGGCTTGGCCGTCAGCAACCGCGCCGCGGCCAATTGCGATTGATAGGGATCGCCGTGGCGAACGGCGACGTCGAGCAGCGACGCCGCCACCACATAACGGAGCGGCTTGTCGTCCATCGTCTTGGCCTCGGCGATCTTCTCGCCCTGCTGCGCGAGCTCGGCCCGCTCGGTTTTGCTGGCGCGCTCGAGCTGAGCGATGCGGTCGGTGAGCGCGGCAAGATCGGGCGCGGCACTCGGCGGCGCGGATTTCGTATCGTTCAGCGCGCTCGCCGTCTTGTCGAACTGCGCGCGCAAATTGGCGATGTCGCCGCGCAGGGCGCTCGCCGCTTTCTCCAACGCATCGATTCGCGCCACTTGGGCCGGATCGGCCGCGGGCTTGGCGGCCTTGGCTTCGACCGCGGCAACGCGTCCGCTCAGCGCGTCGACGGTCGCACTGGTGACCTGCGGCGCGGCCGGCGGGGCCTGTACCGCCGGCCAGCCCAGCATCCAGCCGACCGCGATCACGACCGCAGCTGCGACCGCGCCGGAGAACGGCGCAACGACCCAGGGGGAGATCGGCGCCGATACGGGCGCCGCCGAGGACGCCTGCTGCTCTGCCGATTCGGGCTGAGGCTCGGCCTTGAGCTCTTCCGAGCCGGGCTCTTCCACCCTGGCCTGCTCCTGCGCGACATGCTCGGACGGCTCGGGCTCGCCGGCGACCTGCTGCGGCTGCGTCGAGACTTCCGTCGCCTCGAGGTCAATGGTGGGCGGGGTGCGCTTGGCACGACCCGGATCGGGCGCCAATCCAGCGTCTTCAGGCTTGTCGTCGGCCATCGTGACGGTTCCTCACACTTCCATACCAGGGTGGATCAGATTGCGTCGGATTCGGCCCGACCTTTACGCCAAACGGGTGCGCAACGCACGCTCCAAGGAGTCGAATAAGGCAGTTTCGTCCGGCGTTGCGGCCACCAGAACCTGCGACGCGCCGGCCTCGCGCAGCACACCCGCAACGGTCTCGGACAGGCAGCAATGCGGAATCGCCAGCGCGGAAATTTCAACACCTTCGTCCCGCGCCGCATCGAGGAACGCACGCGCGCTTCGCCGGGAGTAGTGCAGCACCGCCTCGATCCCGTGGGCGGCAAAGCCTTCGCAGACCTCGCGCGGCAGATGCTTCACGGGCGCCATGCGATAGGTCGTCTGCGTCACCACGCGAAAACCTTCCGCACCGAGCTCGCCGCCGAGGTCGCGCGACAGATCCGCGCCGGCGAGATACAGCAGCGCGCTCTTTTTCTTCAGCACCTTGTCGCGCGCGCTCTGCATCACCTTGTCGCGCAAGGACGCGGCATCGCCGCCGGCGACGATCACCTCGGCAAAACCGGCCTCGCGCGCCGCAGCAGCCGTATGCTCGCCGACCGCGAACAAAGGCAGCTGCAACAGACCGAGGTCGGACAATTGCGACGCCACGGTGCGGATCGCGTTGGCCGAGGTGACGAGAACGGCATCATAGGAAACGTCACTCTCGCCTTGGAAGGCGACCGGCTCAAGCTTGAGCGCCGGCGCAAGCAGCACCGCATGCCCCCGCGCGCGCAGATTGTCCGCCGTCGCCTCGTTGTCGGGATGCGGCCGTGTGACGAGAATGGACATCGCTGGTGTTCCCGGACCATTTGGCGGTGACGCATTGACCAGAACGCCTGCGCGTGACGATTGCGCAAGCGGACCCCGGGATGCTACCGGACGTACCAGAACTCTGCTTTACGGATGAGCGCAAGGGCGCAAATTGGATAACAATTCGCCAATGCTGGTGCTGGGCATCGAAACCACCTGCGACGAGACCGCTGCGGCCGTGATCGAACGCGCGGCCGACGGCAGCGGCAAGATCCTGTCCAACATCGTGCGGTCGCAGATCGAGGAGCATGCCCGCTTCGGCGGCGTGGTGCCGGAGATCGCCGCGCGCGCGCATGTCGACGTGCTCGACGGGATCATCGACCGTGCCATGGACGAGGCCGGCATCGATTATGCCCAGCTCGACGGCGTCGCGGCGGCCGCGGGGCCCGGGCTGATCGGCGGCGTCATCGTCGGGCTCACCACCGCGAAGGCGATCGCGATGGTGCACGACACGCCGCTGGTCGCCGTGAACCATCTCGAAGCGCATGCGCTGACGCCGCGCCTCACCGACGGTATCGAATTTCCCTATTGCCTCTTCCTCGCCTCCGGCGGCCATACCCAGATCGTCGCGGTCACCGGCGTCGGCCAATATGTGCGGCTCGGCACCACGGTCGACGACGCCATCGGCGAGGCCTTCGACAAGGTCGCGAAGATGCTGGGCCTGCCCTATCCCGGCGGCCCGCAGGTCGAGCGCGCGGCCGCAGGCGGCGATGCCACGCGCTTTGCGTTTCCGCGCCCGATGCAGGGACGCCCGGATGCCAATTTTTCGCTGTCGGGACTGAAGACGGCGGTGCGCACCGAAGCGAGCCGGCTGGGCGAGCTCACGCAGCAGGACATCAGCGATCTCTGCGCGAGCTTCCAGGCCGCCGTGCTCGATTCGACGGCCGACCGGCTGAGCGTCGGCCTCAGGCTCTTCCGCGAGCAGTTCGGCGCACCGCGCGCGCTGGTCGCCGCCGGCGGCGTCGCCGCCAATCAGGCGATCCGCGGCGCCCTTGATGATGTCGCAAGGCAGGCCGGGACGCAGCTGATCATGCCGCCGCCCGCGCTTTGCACCGACAACGGCGCCATGATCGCCTGGGCCGGCGCCGAGCGCCTCGCGCTCGGCCTGACCGATACGATGGACGCGCAGCCGCGCGCACGCTGGCTGCTCGATGCCAACGCAACGGCGCCGGCCGGCTACGGCAAGACGCGGGCGGGATATTAGCGATGACCGCGCCGCAATCCGTCGCAGTAATCGGCGCGGGCGCCTGGGGCACGGCGCTGGCGACGGTGGCGGCGCGAGCCGGGCGAAACGTGACGCTGTGGGCACGCAATGCCGAGCATGCCGCGCGGATCGCATCGACGCGTGACAATCCAAGGCTGCCTGGCGTCCAGCTCGTGCCTGAGATCGTCGTCACGAGCGATCTGTCGCTTGCCACGCGTGCGGACATGCTGCTGATCGCAACACCGGCGCAACATTTGCGCGGCGCGGTCAACATGCTGGCCTCGCACATCACGAAGCCAATGCCGATCGTCGCCTGCGCCAAGGGCATCGAGCACGGCACCCACAAGTTCATGACCGACGTGATCGCCGAGGCCGCGCCGCACGCGCAGCCCGCGATCCTGTCGGGGCCGAGCTTTGCCGACGACGTCGCACGTGGCCTGCCGACGGCAGTGACCCTGGCGGCAAGCGATGAGGCGCTGGCCAGCAGCATGGTGCAGGCGCTGGGGTCGCCGACATTCCGCCCCTATCACTCCACCGACATCCGCGGCGTCGAGATCGGCGGCGCCGCCAAGAACGTGCTGGCGATCGCGGTCGGCATCGCGGTCGGACGCAAGCTCGGCGCCTCCGCGCAGGCGGCACTCACGACCCGCGGCTTTGCCGAGCTGACGCGCCTCGGCCGCGCGCTCGGCGCACGCCGCGAGACGCTCACCGGCCTCTCTGGCCTCGGTGATCTCATTCTGACCTGCTCGAGCCCGCAATCGCGCAACTTCGCGCTCGGCCTCGCGCTCGGGCGCGGCGAGCAGCCTCCCGCCGGCAAGCTCGCCGAGGGCGAGTTCACCGCCCCTGTGCTGATCGAGCTCGCCGCTTCGCAAAACATCGAGTTGCCGGTATCGGAGGCGGTCGCATCGATCCTGAGCGGCCGAAGCACGATCGATGCCGCGATCTCGGGGCTGATGACGCGCCCCTTCAAGGCAGAGGAATAAGCATGGCGTACTGGCTCGTGAAATCCGAACCGTCGGTGTGGTCCTGGGACCAGCAGGTTGCGAAGGGCGCCAAGGGCGAAGCCTGGACCGGCGTGCGCAATTTCACCGCACGCCAGAACCTCGTGAACATGAAGAAGGGCGACAGGGCGTTCTTCTATCATTCCAACGAGGGCAAGGAGATCGTCGGCATCGCCGAGATCATCAAGGAGGCCTACCCCGATCCGACCGACAAGACCGGCAAATTCGTCTGCGTCGACATCAAGGCCGACAAGCCCCTGAAGACGCCGGTGACGATGGCCGCAATCAAGGCCGAGAAGAAGCTCGCGGACATGGCGCTGGTGAAATATTCGCGCCTCTCGGTGCAGCCGGTGACGGCGGAGGAATGGAAGCTCGTCTGCAAGATGGGCGGGATTTAGTCGCATCTTGCCCTGGATCTGTAGGGTGGGCAAAGCGCAGCGTGCCCACCATTTGGGATGAAAGCTCGCGGTGGAATGGTGGGCACGGCGCGGGTAGAGTGCGCCTTTGCCCATCCTACAGATCTGGCAACGCAAACACCTCGCACGGCGCGGCAATGCCGCGCAGCGCATGCGTCCCGAGCGCAACGAGCGGCATCTCCGTTTCGGCGGCGAGCGCGCCTGATACCAGCACGGTCCGGCCCAGCGGCTTGCACAATCCCTCCAGGCGGCTGGCGAGATTGACCGCGGGGCCGATCGCGGTGAAGTCGAGCCGGTTGGCGGCGCCGATATTGCCCCAGAGCATCTCGCCGAGATGGAGCGCGGCGCCAAACGACAGCGGCGGCAATCCTTGCGCGCGGCGCTCCTTGTTGAGGTACGCCATGCCGGCCTCGGCTGCGCCTGCGGCACGCAGAGCCGCGTCACAGGCGCGACGTGGGGACGCCTCGAGCACCGGAAAGATCGCCAGCACGCCGTCGCCGATGAACTTCAGCACCTCGCCGCCGAAGGCGTGAACCGCGCCGGCGATGCGATCGAACCAGGCGTCGAGCGCCGCGATGACGTCGGCCGGCGGTGTGGTCTCCGACAGGCGCGTGAAATTGCGCAAATCCGCATAGAGCAGCGCGGCCTGGATGGTCTCGCCGAGATCGCGGCGCAGAGGCGCCGCGAGCACCCGCTCCGCGCTGCGCTTGCCGAGGTAAGCATCGAGCGTCGCCCGCAAGGTGGCGCGCGCGGCGAGCACGGCAAGCGGCGTCGCGGCGAAACGCGCGGCCTGACGCAATTGCTCGATCTCATCCGCCGTGAACGGACGCGGCCCGATCCAGCCGAGCAGCGGCCCATCGGACCGTCCGGCGACATCTTCATGCACCTGCCCGCGCGCGCTGTCGCGCAGCCAGCGACGGCCGGCGTCATTGGGTGGATCGGGCGCGAGGCCGCCCGGCGCGAAGCCGAGCGCTTCGATCACCTGGCCGCTATCGGCACGCCACAGCCAGGTCCGCTTCGCGATCAGCGGATGCGGCACCGCCAGCGTCAGGGCGCCCGCCGCGAGCGGCACGCCGTCGGCGACCAGATGCGCGCCGAGTTCCGCGAGCAGGCGGTCGGCCCCGGGACAATCCGAGGCGGCATCGAGGAGCCAGGCGAGGGTCGAAGACAGGTGCATGGCCCGATGATGACGAAGCCGGGCCGTCTTTGTCACGGGTAATCCTTGACGGAGCGCAGCGCCGCCGCCATGTCCCATCGTCAGACCAGGGATGATCGCCGATGCCCGAGCCGTTCATAGTGCGACGCGAGACCCAGATCGCGGCCCCGCGCGCCACCGTCTTCGCCTATCTCACCGACCCGGAAAAGATCCTGAGCTGGATGGGCTCGGATGCGACCACCGAGCCGTATCCCGGCGGGCTCTATTTGCTCAAGGGCGTCAGCCCACGCGGCGGCGTCGCCCGCGGTGTCTTCCGCGAGGTCGTGCCGGTGCATCGTCTGGCCTACACGTTCGGCTGGGAGGGCGGCCAGGAAGTTCCGCCCGGCTCGAGCCTGATCGAGATCGACCTGATCGAGCAGGACGGCGGCACGCTGCTGCGCATGACCCATAGCGGCCTGCCGAACGAAGCGCAGGCCGCCGCGCATGCGACGGGATGGGCGCACTATCTGGAGCGGCTCACGATCGCAGCCGCGGGCGGCGATCCCGGTCCGGACAAGGGTGTCTCGGCCAAGACGTAGCTCTTGTAGGGTGGGCAAAGGCGCACTTGCGCCGTGCCCACCACCATTTCACCATGAGCAAATGGTGGGCACGCTTCGCTTTGCCCACCCTACGAGAGTGCGGCGCGCCGTTACACCGCTGCGGTCGCCACCACCTGCGCCAGCAGCTGCTCGCGCCTGGCCTGCGAGCGTTGGCCCTTCATGGTCGCGGCGAAGCGCTCGAGGATGCCCTCCTCGAAGGCGGTGACGATGGTGTCGTGGACGTAGCTCTTGCGGCAGATCGCCGGCGTGTTTGAGAGCTGGTCGGCGGCGGCGCGGATTGCGTCCAGCACCTGCTTCTTGCGGCCGCGCTGGCTGCTCGCCGGCGTGATCCGCGACAGCGATTCCACCACGACGGCGGACGCCATCAGCGTACGGAAATCCTTCAGGGAAATCTTGATGCCGGCGATCTCGCGCAGAAACGCGTTCACCTGGGTGGTGTTCACCGCGCGCACGATGCCGTAGGCATCGCGATACTGGAACATGCGCTTGCCGGGAACGCTCTGCAAAATGCCGATGGCGCGCACCAGCTTGGCGGCGTCGCACTCCTTGCGCACCGCTTTGCCGCCCTTGGCCTTGAAGGTCAGCACGAAGCAATCGTCTTCGAGCGTGACGTTGGACTTCAGCAGCGTGGTGGCGCCGCGGGTGCCGTTGAGGCGGGCGTAGGATTCATTGCCGGGACGGATCGCGGTACGCGCGATCAGCTCGATCACGGCCGAGAGCGCGAACTCGCGCGTCGGCTCGTCACCGGACAGGAACGCCGAGACCTTGCGCCGGATTTTCGGCAGCGCGCCGACGAGCTTTGCCAGGCGATGCGCCTTGCGCTGCTCGCGGACCTTCTCCCAATCGGCGTGATAGCGATATTGCAGCCGGCCCGCGGCATCGCGGCCCACCGCCTGAAGGTGCGAGTTGGGATCGGCGGAGTAGCGCACCTCGCGATAGGCCGGCGGCACCGCCATGGCGTGCAGCCGGCGGATGGTGCGGGCGTCGCGGATATGCGCGCCGTTGGGACGGACGAAGGAATAGCCCTTGCCGCGCTTGATACGGCGGATGGTCAGCTCGTTCTGGTCGCCGAGCCGCAAGCCCAGCTCCTTGGCGAGGGCCTCGACCGTCGTGGCAGGCGCCGTGTCGTAGGTCTTCTTCGGGCTCGGGCGCCTGAAACCGCTCGGTTTCGGCCATTGTCCGAGGGCCTTGGCCAGGGCAATGGCCGCAGGATCGGCTGAAGCGGGCCGCATCGTCCCGAGATTCTGCTGATCCATCATAGTCTTATGCCTTTAGCCCTGTCTGTTATCGATCAATGCCGCTGTTCTGATTTTTGTTCCGAAGGGTCTCTTTGGACCCGGGTTGGCCATTTAGGGGGTTCCGAACGCTATTGCGAGTCCCGAATCAGTGTGATGAGGTTTCTAAATACCTCCGACCGGTGCATAGGGCTCTGCGGCGTCCCTTCTGGCGGTTTGGGTCAAGAGCCGAAAGGCGCCTGTCGGCCTGTTTCAGAATTGCGACAGCGAGCCTTCCGGACCTTGATCCTCCGCATGGCCGGCTGCCCGCCGAAGGTCCAGCTTGTGCTCCTTGTCGGGTCCGGTTAGCCCGACGCATAATCCGTCAAACGATGCTGTCGGCATTGCCTGAGCTTGCCGCATGTGGAGGGAAGCATGTCCGAGAAGATCTACGACGTCCCCGCGGAGTGGGCGAAGCGCGCCTGGGTGGACCAGGCCAAGTACAAGGAGATGTACGCCCGCTCGATCTCGGACCCGAACGGTTTCTGGGCGGAGCAGGCCAAGCGCATCGACTGGATGAAGACTCCGACGAAAATCGAGAACGTCTCCTTCGCGCCCGGCAACATCTCGATCAAATGGTTCGAGGACGGAATCCTCAACGTCGTCCATAACTGCATCGACCGGCATCTGCCGGCGCGCGCCCACCAGACCGCGATCATCTGGGAAGGCGACGATCCCTCGCAGTCCAAGCACATCACCTATAAGGAGCTGCACGACGAGGTGTGCCGGATGGCCAACATCCTGCGCACCCGCAACGTCAAGAAGGGCGACCGCGTCACCATCTACCTGCCGATGATCCCCGAGGCCGCCTATGCGATGTTGGCCTGCGCGCGGATCGGCGCGATCCACTCCGTGGTGTTCGCGGGCTTCTCGCCCGACAGCCTTGCCCAGCGCATCAACGATTGCCAGTCCAAGGTCATCATCACCGCGGACGAAGGCCTGCGCGGCGGCAAGAAGGTGCCGCTGAAGGCCAATGTCGATGCCGCGCTCAGTAAAGCCGACGGCGTCGACTGGGTCGTCGTGGTCAAGCGCACCGGCGCCAAGGTCGACATGAACCCGACGCGCGACCTCTGGTACCACGAGGCCGCGGCGATGGTGACCACGGAATGCCCGCTCGAGCACATGCACGCCGAGGACCCGCTGTTCATCCTCTACACGTCGGGCTCGACCGGCCAGCCCAAGGGCGTGCTGCACACCTCCGGCGGCTATCTCGTGTTCGCCTCGATGACGCATCAATACGTCTTCGACTATCACGACGGCGACATCTACTGGTGCACCGCCGACGTCGGCTGGGTCACCGGCCACAGCTACATCCTCTACGGACCGCTGGCGAACGGGGCGACCACGCTGATGTTCGAGGGCGTGCCGAATTATCCGGATAATTCGCGGTTCTGGAACGTCATCGACAAGCACAAGGTCAACATCTTCTACACCGCGCCGACCGCGATCCGCGCGCTGATGCAGAGCGGCGACGAGCCTGTGAAGAAGACCTCGCGCGCCTCGCTCCGCCTGCTCGGCTCGGTTGGCGAGCCCATCAATCCCGAAGCCTGGGAGTGGTATCACCGCGTCGTCGGCGACGACCGCTGCCCGATCGTCGACACGTGGTGGCAGACCGAGACCGGCGGCATCCTGATCACGCCGCTGCCGGGCGCCACCAAGCTGAAGCCGGGCTCGGCAACGCAGCCATTCTTCGGCGTGATGCCCGAAATCGTCGATGCCGACGGCAAGGTGCTGGAAGGCGAGACCACCGGCAACCTCTGCCTGACGCGGTCCTGGCCGGGCCAGATGCGCACGGTCTATGGCGATCACGCTCGCTTCGAGCAGACCTATTTCTCGACCTACAAGGGCAAGTATTTTACGGGCGACGGCTGCCGGCGCGACGCCGACGGCTATTACTGGATCACCGGCCGCGTCGACGACGTCATCAACGTCTCCGGCCACCGCATGGGCACCGCCGAAGTCGAAAGCGCGCTGGTGGCGCATGCGAAGGTGTCGGAAGCGGCCGTCGTCGGCTTCCCGCACGACATCAAGGGTCAGGGCATCTACGCCTATGTCACCCTGATGGCCGGCGTGCAGCCGACCGACGAGCTGCGCAAGGAGCTCGTGACGTGGGTGCGCAAGGAAATCGGTCCGATCGCTTCGCCCGACCAGATCCAGTTCGCGCCGGGCCTGCCAAAAACCCGCTCCGGCAAGATCATGCGCCGCATCCTGCGCAAGATCGCCGAGGACGAGCCGGGCAGCTTAGGGGACACCTCGACACTCGCCGATCCCGCCGTCGTCGATGATCTCGTCAAGAACCGGCAGAACAAGAAGTCAGCGTAAGGCAAGCTCGTGCCCCGGACGCAGCGCAGCGCTTCTTCAGCGGTGCGCTGCTGAGCCGGGGCCCATCTACCGACAAAGCGTGTGGCTTCCTGGGTCCCGGCTCTGCGCAGCAGCGTTCCACGCTGCAGCGCGTCCGGGACACGAGATAGTTTTCGCGTCAGCGCTCCCCAAAGACAACAGCCATTCACACCCTCACGCTCTTGTCAGCGGGCGCGGTGGCGCGCCGGCATCTTTCCCGCCGAGTGTTGTTTTCAGGTCATTTACTTTATTTCGAACATTTCCTTTGTTCCCCCTGCTGGCCGGCCCTCGGCAGCCGCGTGTGGAAACCATTGGGTTAACGGGCGCGGTTAAGAATGAGCATCGACGAGGGCTTGGTGCGGCGGCGATTGCCGGGCTCTGCGTCATTTTAGACGATCCGTTTGGGGTTAAGGGGAAGCATCGATGTCGATGAGGATTGCGGTGGCACTGGCCGCCACCATCGCGGCAGGGGCCTTGACGTCGACGGCGGCGCAGGCGCGGCCGGAAATGGTGGGGTCACACCTGGCCGATTATTCGCCGGGCACCATCGTGGTCAAAACCAGCGAGCGGCGGCTTTATCTCATCCTCGGCAACGGCCAGGCCGTGCGCTATCCGGTCGGCGTCGGCAAGGCCGGCAAGCAGTGGGCCGGCACGACGCGGATCGACGGCAAATATCTCAATCCGGCCTGGGCGCCGCCCGCCGAGGTGAAGCGCGACAAGCCGAACATGCCCGACGTCATTCCGGGCGGCTCGCCGCGCAACCCGATGGGCGTTGCGGCGATGACGCTCGCCGGCGGCGAATATGCGATCCACGGCACCAACGTGCCGGGCTCGATCGGTGGCTTCGTCTCCTATGGCTGCATCCGCATGCTCAATGACGACATCACCGATCTCTATGGCCGCGTCTCCGTCGGCACGACGGTGGTCGTGACGCGCTGATCGAGGTGATCGCCAGAAGACAGTCAAAGCCGCATCGCTCGACGCGGCTTTCTTGTTACCAGAAGCGCCAGCCCCGCGCGCACCAGCCGTCGCGATGGCCGCCATTGTAGCTGCGCACGTAGCCGCCCGCGAGCAGCGCGGCCGCGACGTCAGCGGTCCGTCTGGTCGCAACATCGGCGAGGACGCGTCCGTACTTGTCGGCGCCGAGATTGCTGATCGTGACGCCGCCCTGGCCGAGCAGCGCACGCAGCGCGCCGGTCGCGGCTTCAGCCTTGTTCAATTCCTCCTGGCAGGACGCCTTCATCTCGGGTGCATCGATGCCGCGCAGGCGAACGCGTGCGACGAGATCGCGGCCGCCCTGCTGATGCATGCGGGCCAGAAAAGTATCGCCATCGACGGCGCGGATGACCTCGACCGGCTGTCGCATCTCGGCACTGCCGGACCGCTGCAAGATGATCTCGGCATCTCGCGTTTCTCCGTCACCCACATGCGGAATAGGCCAATTGGTTCCGTGCCGGAACGTAAGCACGATAGCAACGGCGAGGCCGACCACGAACATCCAGGGAAACAAACCAGAGAAACGGCGGCTGAAAGGCGAGCCGCCGTAGGACGACCGATATGGGCGGCTGGGATCGAAGCGCGGCATCCGCGCACGCTAGGGCTGAGTCGGCCGAACCGGCAAGAGAGTGCAGACCCGGCGCCTCAAAAGTCCGAAGCGATGCCGTTACGCTCCCAATCGCCGTAGCGCGTTGGCTCGGGGCCCTTCGGTCCCTGCAATTCCTTGGGTGTCGCTTCATGAGCCGCGGCCGCAGCCTGCCGGCGCGCCTCGGCCTCTGCCAGCGCGCGCTGGGCGGCCGGCGGCAGCGGCTTGCGATCGGGAACGGGGTCACTCATCGCCGCGCGTTCTAGCGCAGGACCGGGCGTAACGCGACGCCCAATAACGCATTCCTGAAATCGGCGCGGAGCGCTGAAAAACCCGCAAGCGATTCTTACATTTGGCATATTCGCGTGTCAGAGATCGAGTTCTCAAGGCATGCGCCCATTGCGGCGGAACTGCCGCTCGTTCAGAACCTTGCTTCCGCATGCCATCTCAACGTTTCGTCCCTCCGTCCGAAGTGCCCGGCCTTGCGGCGCGACGGATTGCCGCCGACATCGTCGACGGCGTGCTGCACAAGCACCGCACGCTCGACGACCAGCTCGACGGCGGCGGTGCCCATCCCGGACTGAAGACGCTGGCCGACCGCGACCGCGCGCTGATGCGGCGCCTGGTCGCCACCGTGCTGCGCCGGCTCGGCACGCTCGGCCATGTGCTGTCCCGCCTGCTCGACAAGGGTATTCCCTCCGAAGCGCCGCGGGCGCAGAGCGCACTTCTGATCGGAGCCGCGCAAATCCTTTGGATGGACGTTCCGGATCACGCCGCGGTCGATCTCTCCGTCCGCCTCGTGCAATCCGACCGCCGCGCCGCGCGCTATGCCGGCCTCGTCAATGCCGTGCTGCGCCGCTGCGCGCGCGAGGGCAAGGCGCTGGTCGAGGAGGTCGCGACACAATCGCTGGACCTGCCGCCATGGCTGCTCGCGCGCTGGAGCGCGCATTATGGCGAGGCGACCGCACGCGACATGGCAGCGGCGCTCGGCCACGAGCCTTCGCTCGATCTCACGGTGAAATCGGATCCCGCCCAATGGGCGAGCCGCCTGCATGGCGAGACGCTGCCGACGGGAACGGTGCGGATGCTGCTGCACGGTTCGGTGACCATGCTGCCCGGCTTCGCCGAAGGACAATGGTGGGTGCAGGACGCCGCCGCCGCGTTGCCCGCCCGGCTGTTCGGCGACGTCAAGGGCAAGTCCATTGCCGATCTCTGCGCCGCCCCCGGCGGCAAGACCGCGCAGCTGGCGCGATCAGGCGCGCATGTGACGGCGATCGACCGCTCGCCCGCGCGGGTGGCGCGTTTGCGCGAAAACCTGACGCGGCTGTCGCTGCAGGCCGAGACCGTCGTCGCTGACGCCGTCGAATGGGCCGGCCCGGCCGAGGCGTTCGACGGTATTCTGATCGATGCGCCCTGCACCTCCACCGGCACGATCCGCCGGCATCCCGACGTCGCATGGCTGCGGCAGGAATCCGACATCGCCCCCCTGGCCGCGCTCCAGCAGCGGCTGCTGAAGAAATCCGTCTCGCTGCTCAAGCCGGGCGGGACACTGGTCTATTGCACCTGTTCGCTGGAACCCGAGGAAGGCGAGCAAGCGGTGGCGGCACTGCTCGCCGCCGAGCCGGCCCTTCGCCGCGCTCCGATCGCGGCATCGGAGGTTGCGGGCCTCGACGAAATCCTCAATGGGGACGGCGACCTGCGCACCCTGCCCTGCCATCTGCCGAACGCCGATGCAAGGCTCGGCGGCCTCGACGGATTTTTCGCGGCCCGGCTCGTTAAATCCTGATTTTGCACTGGATTTTGCGACCGCGGCGCTGATTCGCGCCGTTCAAGGTGGTGTCAGGCGTCCGATTTTGGGATTAATAAGGATTCGTCACTGATCCTCTCCCCCATCAAGGCAAGGCGTGTCGGTCGCTCAACGCAGACGTATCTCGACGCTGGTCATGAACCGCTTCGCGCGGAACATGCTCGCGCGAGCCAGCGGCGGTTCCGTCGTGCTGTCGCGGGTCTGGCCGGGCCGCACCGACCGGCTGATCATCGCGCCGCACGATCTGCGTACCGCGGATGCGACCCGCGCCGCCGAGATCTATGCCGGTCGCTTCGTCTTCGCCGGCAAGATCGTCAATTGCCACGGCCGCTCGATCTTCGATCTCGAGCCGCCGTCGGAGGATTGGGAGGTTGCGCTGCTCGGCTTCGGCTGGCTGCGTCATTTGCGCGCCGCCGACACGGCGCTGACGCGGGCGAATGCGCGCGCACTCATCGAGGACTGGATCGGCAACCCCGCCAACAAGCGCCGTCCCGTCGCACGCCGCGCGGACGTGCTGGCGCGGCGCGTGATCTCGCTGCTGTCGCAGGCACCGCTGGTGCTGAACGAGACCGACAACAAGTTCTACCGCCGCTACTTGCGCGCCCTCGCGCGCGAGATCCGCTTCCTGCGCTACACCATGGTCGACATTCCGGACGGGGTGCCGAAGCTGCAGGTGCTGATCGCGCTGTGCTATGCGTCCCTGTGCCTCGCCAACCAGACACGTCATATCCGCACCGCCTCGAAGAAGTTGTCCGACGAATTGCAGCGGCAGATCCTTCCCGATGGCGGCCACATCTCGCGCAATCCGGGCGCGCTGATCGAACTCCTGATCGACCTCTTGCCGCTGCGGCAGACTTTCGCCGCGCGCAACATCGCGCCGCCGCCGGCGCTGCTCAATGCGATCGACCGCATGATGCCGATGCTGCGCTTCTTCCGGCACGGCGACGGGAATTTCGCCCTGTTCAACGGCATGAGCGCGACCTCGTCCGACCTGCTCGCGACGCTGCTCGCCTATGACGACACCCACGGCGCGCCGATGGCGAACATGCCGCATACCGGCTTTCAGCGCCTCGATGCCGGCCAGACCACCGTCATCATCGACACCGGTCCGCCGCCGCCGGCCGGTGTCAGCCATGATGCCCATGCCGGCTGCCTGTCGTTCGAACTGTCCTCCGGGATCAGCCGCATCGTCACCAATTGCGGCATGCCGACCACCGGCCGCGACAATTGGCGGCCCTTCGCGCGCAGCACGGCGGCGCATTCGACGCTGACCTATCACGAGACGTCGTCATGCCAGTTCGTCGAGATGTCGGCGATGAAGCGGCTCCTGCACGGCGCGCCCGTCACCAGCGGCCCGGTCGAGGTCGAGAGCTATCGCGAGGTCGTGCAGAACGGCACGCTGCTCACGACTTCGCATGACGGCTATCTCGGCAAGTTCGGCGCGATCCACCGCCGCGTGCTGATGATCGGCAATGACGGGGCGCGCATCGACGGCGAAGACACGCTGTCGCCGCCGCAGGGCGGACGCTTCAAAGGTGCCGATGCCGATTTCGCGCTGCGCTTTCATCTGCATCCGGCGGTGAAGGCGAGCCGGCTGTCGGATGCGCGCGGCGTCATGCTGGTGCTGCCGAACCGCGACGTCTGGACCTTCGAGGCGTTGGACGACAAGGTCGATCTCGAGGACAGCGTGTTCCTGGCCGGCAATGACGGCCCGCGCCGCACCGCCCAGATCGTGATCCGTCAGAACGCCCGCCAGGCGCCCTCGATCCGCTGGAGCTTTGTCCGCTCCACCGCCTCGCCCGCGGTAACCAATGCCCGCCGCAACGCCCGGCGCGAGCCGGAACTTCCGTTGTAAACAGCGCGATCCGGCCCCATCTACCCGTTGAGAGCGACGCCAAAAGCTGCTATCGAGCGCTCGCTCGCGCGACTGGCGACCTTGGATGGAGCACCATCGGGAAGCGCGGGACATATAAGCCGCGCGCCTGGGCATAGACACTCCCTGAACAGAGGATCTTGCTCATGACTGATCATCCCCGCCGCGTCACCCGCGCTCTCCTTTCCGTTTCCGACAAGACCGGCCTGATCGAGTTCGCCAAGGCGCTTGCCGCGCACGATGTCGAGCTGGTCTCGACCGGCGGCACCGCGAAAGCGATCGCCGCGGCCGGCCTCAAGGTGAAGGACGTCTCCGAGCTGACCGGCTTCCCCGAGATGATGGACGGTCGCGTCAAGACGCTGCATCCGAAGGTGCATGGCGGCCTGCTCGCGATCCGCGACAACAAGGAGCATGCGGAGGCGATGAAGGCGCACGGCATCGCGCCGATCGACCTGCTCGTCGTCAATCTCTATCCGTTCGAAGCGACCGTCGACAAAGGCGCGGGCTTCGAAGATTGCATCGAGAACATCGACATCGGCGGCCCCGCGATGATCCGCGCCGCTGCGAAGAACCATGACGACGTCGCCGTCGTGGTCGAGGCGCAGGACTATCAGGCCGTGCTCGACGAGCTCGCCGCCAACAAGGGTGCGACCACGCTGAAGCTGCGCCGGCGGCTGGCCGCAAAGGCCTATGCGCGCACCGCGGCCTATGACGCCGCGATCTCCAACTGGTTCAACCGTCAGCTCGAGATCGAAGCGCCCGACTTCCGCGCTTTCGGCGGCCACCTGATCCAGTCGCTGCGCTACGGCGAGAATCCGCACCAGAGTGCCGCATTCTATGCGACCCCGGACAGGCGCCCCGGCGTCTCCACCGCGCGGCAGCTCCAGGGCAAGGAGCTCTCCTACAACAACATCAACGACACCGATGCGGCCTATGAATGCATCGGCGAGTTCGACGCCAAGCGCACCGCGGCCTGCGTCATCGTCAAGCACGCCAATCCCTGTGGCGTCGCCGAAGGACCGAACCTCGTCGAGGCCTATCGCCGGGCGCTGGCCTGCGATTCGACGTCCGCGTTCGGCGGCATCATCGCGATGAACCGTCCGCTCGATGCCGACACCGCGCGCGAGATCACCAAGATCTTCACCGAGGTCATCATCGCGCCCGATGCCAGCGAAGAGGCGATCGCCATCATCGGCGGCAAGAAGAACCTGCGCCTGCTGCTCGCCGGCAGCCTGCCCGATCCGCGTGCGCCGGGCCTGACCGCCAAGACGGTGGCCGGCGGTCTGCTGGTGCAGAGCCGTGACAACGCGGTCGTCGACGACATGACGTTCAAGGCCGTGACCAAGCGCGCGCCGACCGACGCAGAGATGCGCGACCTGAAGTTCGCGTTCCGGGTCGCAAAGCACGTCAAGTCCAACACCATCATCTATGCCAAGGATCTCGCCACCGTCGGTATCGGCGCGGGCCAGATGAGCCGGGTGGATTCAGCCCGGATCGCGGCGCGCAAGGCGCAGGATGCTGCTAGCGAGCTGAAGCTCGCCGAGCCGCTCACCAAGGGTTCGGTGGTGGCCTCGGATGCGTTCTTCCCGTTCGCCGACGGCATGCTCGCCTGCATCGAAGCCGGCGCCACCGCCGTGGTGCAGCCTGGCGGCTCGATGCGCGACGACGAGGTGATCAAGGCCGCCGACGAGCACGGCATCGCCATGGTGTTCACGGGCACGCGGCACTTCAGGCATTGACACGATCTGCGGAGCGGGCTGCAAGAGCTACGACGATCCTATCGACCTCGTCATTGCGAGCGCAGCGAAGCAATCTTTCCGCAGAGGAAGTCTGGATTGCTTCGTCGCTTCGCTCCTCGCAATGACGAGGTGGGATCGCGTGGTGTGGCTAATCCCGCACCCGCATCAACAGCGCGAACCCTGCGACGAAGAACACGACCAGCACGGCCATGCCGGCCTTTTGGCTTGCGGTCAGCGCGGTGACCGTGCCGATCAGGAGCGGGCCGATGAAGGACGTCACCTTCCCGGTCAGCGCGAACAGGCCGAAATACTGCGCGATGCGGTCCTTGGGTGCGAGGTGGATCAGCAGCGTGCGGGAAGCAGCCTGGAGCGGGCCGCCGGCAGCACCGATCAGGCAGCCCAGCACGAGATAGGCACGCTCGGCCGCACTCGAGAACAGGGGAGCGCCTGCTTGCGGCGGCGCGGTCTTGACGAACAGGACACTGTCCTTGTCGACCAGAAGAATCGCGGCCACCGCCAGCAGCAGGACCAGCAGGCTGCCGGCGATGACGCGCTTTGGCCCGAGACGATCATCCAGCTTGCCGCCGAGCCATGCGCCCAACGCGCCGGCAATCGCGAGCATGATGCCGAACGTTCCGATCTGGATCGTGTGCCAGCCAAAGGTGCCGGCGGCATAGATGCCGCCGAAGGCGAACAACGACACCAGACCATCGGTGTAGATCATGTTGGCGAGCAGGAATGCCGCGAGCGATTTCTGCCTCGGCAGACTCTCGATCGACTGCTTCAGCTCCGACAGACCCTCGCGTAGCGCCTCGCGCAACGGCCGCTTCGCCGGGTAATCCGGCGTGAACAGGAACATCGGCGTCACGAAGATGATGAACCACACCGCGGTCAGCGGGCCGGCGGCACGGTCGCCCTGATGCGTGACGGGATCGAGCCCGAACAACGGCATGAAGCCGAGCAGCGTCCGGCCGGTCTCGGGATTGGCAGCGAGGAAGCCAAGCACGATGATCAGGCTGACGATGCCGCCGATGTAGCCCGTGGCCCAGCCGGTGCCGGAAAGCCGGCCGATCCGTTCCGGTGGCACCAGGGTCGGCATCATCGCATTGTTGAAGACGGTGGCGAACTCCGCGCCGATGCTAGCGAGCGCCACCGCAGTGAGCAGCGGGGGAATGACGGCGGCATCGCCGGGCTTGCCGATCCACAGCGTGCAGGACGCCAGCACCAGAACCACACCGAACCCCGCGATCCACGGTTTCCTGCGGCCGGCGGCGTCGGCGATCGCTCCCAGCACCGGCGACAGCAGCGCGATCGCAAGGCCCGCCGCAGCCATCGCAAAGCCCCACAGCGACTGCCCGGTGGCGGGATTTGGTGCCACGCTGGTCGCGAAATAGGGCGCGAACACGAAGGTCGTGATCAGCGTGAAATAGGGCTGTGCGGCCCAGTCGAAGAAGATCCAGCTGACGACGGCAGCGCGCGGCGGATAGGACCGCGGCGCGCCAGCCATGCGCACATCCGGGGCGATCGTCGTCATCACGCAGTCCTCATCACGAACAGTTTTGTCTCTCTCGGCGCAAACCGTATAGCATTACCGAGACAGCTGTGAACCGGGTCGAGCGTGCGACGGTAATTTCGATGATGTCGTCATATACAACACGGCGAACCTTTTTCGCGATCGTCGCCAGTCTGGCGTTCGCTCTCACGCCGGCGGCCGCTCAGGACGCGCGGTCGGGCTATGTCCCGCCGGCACGCGATGCGGTGCGGGCCGTCGCCGCCGAGCACGGCATGGTGGTGGCGCAGGAGAAGATCTCCGCGCAGATCGGCGCCGACATCCTGCGGCGCGGCGGCAATGCCATCGATGCCGCAGTCGCGACCGGCTTTGCGATGGCGGTGACCTATCCGCGTGCCGGCAATATCGGCGGCGGCGGCTTCATGGTGATCCATTCCGCCGACCGCAATGAAGACATCACGATCGACTATCGCGAGACCGCGCCGGCCGCGACCACGCCGCAGATCTTCCTCGGCGCCGACGGCAAGCCTGACACGACGAAGTCACGGGATTCCGCGCTCGGCATCGGCGTGCCCGGCACCGTCGCCGGCCTCGCGCTCGCGCTCGAGAAATACGGCTCGGGTCAGTTCACGCTGGCGCAACTGCTGGCGCCCGCGATCGCGCTCGCACGCGACGGCTTCATCGTCAGCGACGACATGGCCGATACGCTGCCGAGCTGGCACCGGCGGCTGGCACGCTGGCCGTCCTCGGCCAAGATCTTCTCGCGTCCGGATGGCACGCCGCTGGGCGAAGGCGGTCGGCTGGTGCAGGGCGATCTCGCCGAAACGCTGGCGGCCGTCGCCGCGCAGGGGCCGCGGGGATTCTATGAGGGGCCGGTCGCCGAGAAACTCGCCAAGGCCGTGACCGATGCCGGCGGCATCATGACGCCGGCCGACCTCAAGGCCTATCAGCCGGTCGTCCGCGCGCCGGTGCGCGGCAGCTACCGCGGCTATGACATCGTCTCGATGCCGTTGCCATCGTCCGGCGGCATCGTGCTGATCGAGACGCTCAACATCCTCGAAGGCTTTCCTCTTGCCGATTTGAAGCAGGGATCGGCGGCGTCGCTGCATCTCTTGATCGAAGCCATGAAGCGCGCCTATGCCGACCGCGCCCGCTATCTCGGCGATCCCGCCTTCGTCAACGCGCCGATCGAGACCCTCATCGCGAAGGACTATGCCGCCAAGCTGCGCGCGGGCATTTCTGCCGAACGCGCCACGCCCTCGAAGGAGCTCGTGTCTGCTTCTGCCGCGCCGCGCGAGGGCAGCAACACCACGCATTTTTCCGTCGTCGATGCGCGCGGCAACGCCGTCAGCAACACTTACACGCTGAACTTCAGCTATGGCGTCGGCCTGGTCGCCGACGGCACCGGCGTGCTGCTCAACAACGAACTCGACGATTTCACCGCGGCGGTCGGCGCCTCCAATGCCTACGGCCTCGTCGGCTTCGAGGCGAATCTGCCTGGACCGGGCAAGCGGCCGCTGTCGTCGATGTCGCCGACTATCGTGCTGAGAGACGGCAAGCCGGTGCTGGTGACGGGCTCGCCCGGCGGCAGCCGCATCATCTCGACCGTGCTTCAGGTGATCGTGAACGTGCTCGACTACAAGATGGATGTTGCGGCCGCGGTCGCAACGCCGCGGCTGCACCATCAATGGCTGCCGGATGAAGTGCGCCTCGAGCGCGGCTTTCCCGAGGGCGTGCTGCTCGAGCTGAAGGCAATGGGGCACCTCGTCGTCGAGCCGATGGGGCAGACATCGGCCAACTCGATTCTGGTGACGCCGAACGGGCCGCTCGGCGCGCCCGATCCGCGCACGCGCGGCGCGGAGGCGGCGGGGCAGTAACCTGCGCCGGAACGACTGAGTAGGCTTACCGCCCGACCTGGTACGGCCCGCCCTTCTCAAGCGCGCGGTTGTACGCAGGCCGGGCGTGGATGCGCTCCAGGAACGCCATCGCCTTGGGATGGCCCTGCTCGAGCCCGCCGCGGGCTTGGGCGGCTTCGAGCGGAAAGCTCATCTGGATGTCGGCCGCAGTGAACTCGCTGCCGGCGAACCACTCGCTCTTCGCAAGCTCGCCTTCCCAATAGTCCATGTGCTGCTTGATCTGCGGATTGACCAGCGCGGTCAGCGCCTGGTTGGAGACCTTGCGCACCAGCGGGCGCAGCAGCGCCGGCGCGCGCTTCGGCATCAGCGTGAACAGCAGCTTCAAGAGCAGCGGCTGCATCGCGGATCCTTCCGCATAGTGCAGCCAATAGGTGTAGCGCAGACGCTCGGGCGTGTTCGCCGGGGGGATCAGCCGTCCGTTGCCATAGGTCGCGATGAGATATTCGATGATCGCGCCCGACTCGGCGATGGTGTTGCCGTTGTCGGTGATGACGGGCGATTTGCCGAGCGGGTGGATGGCGCGCAGCTCCTTCGGCGCACGCATGTCCGGCTGGCGCTGGTAGCGCACGATCTCGTAAGGAACGCCCAGCTCCTCGAGCAGCCACAGCACGCGCTGCGAGCGGGAATTGTTGAGGTGGTGAACGGTCAGCATCGTGAGGTCCCCGGGCTAGGCGTGGTCGGTCGGCCGGCTCGTTCGTGCCAGCCCGGCAACGCAATGTCGAGCCGTCGCTGCGGGTATTTTCACCCGGGTATATTGACGCGGAGAATTTACCCGGGTATTAAACCGGCAGCTCGGTCAATATGGCAATGATTCCAATGCAAGGGACCTACACAGCTTTCGCCGGCCAGCGCCGGCTGGCCTCCGGCACGGCGGGCGATGTCGCGCTTGCCGTCAAGCGTGCCACGCAGCCGCTGGAGCAGCCGATCATCATCTTCGACGACGGCACGGGCCGGTCGATCGATTTCGACCTGCGCGGTGACGACCGCGAGGTGCTGGCCCGGCTTGCGAAGCTTGCCCCGCCGTCGGCTGAGGCGACGGAAGCACCCGCGGAGCCGCGCGGCCGCGGCCGGCCGAAGCTCGGCGTGGTCGCGCGCGAGGTGACCTTGCTGCCGCGGCACTGGGAGTGGCTCAACGCGCAGGCCGGCGGTGCTTCGGTCGCGCTGCGCAAGCTGGTCGACGAGGCGAGGCGCGCCAGCGGCGACAAGGACCGTGAGCGTCAAGCGCGCGATGCGGCCTACCACTTCATGTCGACCATGGCCGGCGACCTGCCGCAGTTCGAGGAAGCTTCGCGCGCGCTGTTCGCAGGCGACCGGCGGCGCTTCACCGGGCTGATCGCCGACTGGCCGGCCGACATCCGCGACCACATCGTCAAGCTCGCCTACAGCGACCGCGCTTAAACCGCGCATCGCTCTTCACAACCCCATCGACGGCCGAGCCGCGCAGTGCGCGGCAACGGCTTCGCACGCCCTGATGAAAGGCCAATGCCATGTCTGCCGCAAAACCGCTCTGGACCACATTCCTCCGCTTCCTCGTCCCCCTGATGCTGGGCAACGCCCTGCAATCGCTGTTCGGCACCGTCAGCAACGTCTATCTCGGCCAGATGATCGGCGTCGACGCGCTCGCCGCGGTCTCAGCGTTCTTTCCGGTGATGTTCTTCCTGTTCGCCTTCGTCATGGGCCTGAGCACCGGCGCCACCGTGCTGATCGGCCAGGCCTTCGGCGCCGGCGAGCACGGCCGCATCAAGATCATCGTCGGCACCACGCTCGCCGCCGGCCTGCTGCTCTCGATTGCGATTGCACTCGTCGGCGGGCTCTTCAGCCGGCACTTGATGGTGATGCTCGCCACGCCCGCGGACATTCTCGATGAGGCCAGCGCCTATGCGCGCATCATGCTGTTGACTATGCCGCTCGGCTTCGTCTTCCTGCTGATGACGGCGATGATCCGCGGCGTCGGCGATGGACTGACGCCGCTGCTGGCGCTGGCCTTGTCGACGGCGATCGGCCTGATCCTGACGCCGATGCTGATCCACGGCACGTTCGGATTGCCGGCCGTCGGCATCACCAGTCCGGCCTGGGCGGCTGCGACCGCCAACGCGCTGACGCTGATCGTACTCGCCGCCTATCTGCTGCGGAAAAAGCACGCGCTCGCGCCGGACGCGACGCTGCTGCGTCACCTGCGGCTGAACGGCGCCGTGTTCGGCAAAATTCTCGGCATCGGCCTGCCGAGCGCGATCGGCATGGTGGTGATGGCGATCGCCGAGCTTGTGCTGCTCGGCCTCGTCAACGGCTTCGGCTCGAATGCCACCGCGGCCTATGGCGCCGTCAACCAGGTGATGGGCTATGCGCAGTTCACGGCGATGTCGATCTCGATCGCGGTCTCGATCCTCGGCGCCCAGGCCGTCGGCGGCGGCGGCGACCGAGCCCGGGTCGACGGCATCGTGCGGATGGGCCTTGCGTTCAACATCGTCCTGACCGGCGGGCTGGTGGCACTGATCTACCTCGCGCCGCGCGCGGTGCTCGGAATCTTCATCACCGACGGCGCCGTGCTTGACCTGGCGAAGGGATTGCTCAACATCGCCTTGTGGAGCTCGGTGCCGTTCGGGCTCGCCACCGTGTTCTCGGGCGCGATGCGCGGCGCCGGCGTCGCGTTGACGCCGATGCTGCTGTCGATCTTCGCAATTGCCGCAATCGAGCTGCCGGCCGCAATCATCCTCAGCCATGCCGTCGGCCTGACCGGCGTGTGGGCCGCCTATCCCATCGTGTTCTGCGCCATGTTGATTCTGCAGATGGGCTATTACCACCTGGTGTGGCGCAAGCGGGCGATCCCGCGCCTGATCTGACCGTCAAAGTATTATGACCGTCATTAAACGATGGACCTGTGGCGCGCCCTGCGCCACAATGAGGAAAAGCCAACTCAAAAAGCCAGGCCAGGGAGAATGATCTTGACCCGCACTGCCCCGCAATTCCTGTTCGATTTCGGTAGCCCCAACGCCTATCTCAGCCATCTGGCGATTCCGGCGATCGAACAGCGGATCGGCGTCAAGTTCGAGTATGTGCCGATCCTGCTCGGCGGCATCTTCAAGTCGACCAACAACAAGTCGCCGGCCGAGACGCTCGCCGGCATCAAAAACAAGCGCGAGTTCCAGCAGATCGAGACCGAGCGCTTCATCAAGCGCTTCAATGTCCAGCCCTATGTCTGGAATCCGCATTTTCCCGTCAACACGCTGAATTTGATGCGCGCGGCGATCGCGGCGCAGCTCGAGGGAGTCTTCGAAAAATATGTCGAGGCCGCCTTCCACCACATGTGGCGCGAGCCGAAGAAGATGGACGATCCCGAGATCGCGGCGAAGGCGCTGGCCTCATCCGGCCTCGATGCGCAAAAGTTGTTTGCCCGCAGCCAGGAACCCGAGGTCAAGGGCAGACTGATCAAGAATACCGAAGCGGCGGTCGCCCGCGGCGCCTTCGGCTCGCCGACCTTCTTCGTCGGCAATGAAATGTTCTTCGGCAAGGAGCAGCTGCGCGAGGTCGAGGAGATGGTGCTCGAGAAGGGCGAGTAGTCAATGGCGAATGGCGAGTAGTGGAAACGTTACTCGCGTTTCGTCATCTGCTATCCTATTCGCTAGTCCCTATTCGCCATTCGCCATTGTCCGAAGAACAACAATAACGGAGCTTGTCTCATGCGTATCCTCGTGGTCGGCGCCGGCGCCATCGGCGGCTATTTTGGTGGCAGGCTGTTGCAGGCCGGCCGCGACGTCACCTTCCTGGTCCGGCCGCGCCGCGCCGGCGAGCTCGCGAGCGCCGGCCTCGTCATCAAGAGCCCGAACGGCGATGTGACCTTGAAGAACCCGCCGACGGTTCAGGCCGACACGATCAAGGACAAGTTCGACGTCGTGCTGCTCAGCTGCAAGGCGTTCGACCTCGACGATGCCATCAAGTCGTTCGCCCCGGCGGTCGGGCCCAACACCGCGATCATCCCGATGCTCAACGGCATGAAGCATCTCGACACGCTGGATGCCAGGTTCGGCAAGGAGCGCGTGCTCGGCGGCCTCTGTGCCATCGCGGCGACGCTGAACGAGAAGCGCGAGGTGGTGCAGCTCCAGCCGATGCAGTCGATCACTTACGGCGAGCGCGACGGCGCGATGTCGGACCGGGTGAAGGCGCTCGACGAGGCCTTCAGGAGCGGCATCAATGGCGCCAGCGCCAGCCAGAACATCATGCAGGACATGTGGGAGAAGTGGGTGTTCCTGTCTTCGCTCGCGGCAAGCACCAGCCTGATGCGGACGTCCGTCGGCAATATCCTCGCCGCGCCCGGCGGCCGGGATTTCCTCCTCGGCATGCTGGATGAGACCAGCTCGGTCGCTGCTGCATCGGGCTACCCGCCGGGCGGGCCGTTCTTCGAGCGCGTCAAAGGCAATCTCACCACCGAGGGCTCGCCGTTGACGGCGTCGATGTTCCGCGACATCAAGGCGGGTCTGCCTGTCGAAGCCGATCACGTTATTGGCGACCTCATCGCGCGCGCCGACGCCGCCAAGGTGCCGGTGCCGAAGCTGCGCATCGCGTATACGCATCTGAAGGCGTATGAGAGGCAGCGGGCGGGGTAGGTAGCAGCCACACATTCGGTGTCGTCCCGGGGCGCGACGAGCTTTGTTTTCCGAAACAGCTCCGCGCTATTTCAAATGCGCGAGATAGTGCGAGACGGCGATGATCTCCTCGTCGCTCATGTGATAGGCGACGTCGGCCATCGCGGCGACGCCGCCGCCGACACGCTGGCCGGCTTTGTAGTCGTGCAGCGCCTTGACGAGATATTCCTCGCGCTGGCCGGCGAGCCGCGCCACCGCCTTGGTGCCGGCATAGCTGTCCGTATGGCATGAGGCGCAGCGGCGGCCGGCGGCAACCTGCGCGCCCTTTTTCGACAGGTCCGGATCCCCGTCCTCGGGTGCCTTCGGCGGTGTCAGCGAAGCGAAGTAGGCACCGAAATTGCGGATGTCCTCGTTGGTGATCTCCTCGACGATCGGCTGCATCTGATCGTTCTTGCGCGAGCCGGCGCGGAAGAACACGAGCTGCCATTGCAGGAATTGATCGGGCTGGCCGGCGAGCGAGGGGATGTTCTCGGTCTGCGAGATGCCGTTCTCGCCGTGACAGCCGGAGCATGCGGCGGCCTTTTCCTTGATCGCGGCATTGTCGGCGGCCTCGGCTGGGACAAATGCGATCGCTGCGAACGCAACCGCGCTGATTGCGTGCGAGGTGAACTGCCGGCGCATGATGAGGATTCCGATCTATCGAGGTCGTCATTCCGGGGGGCGTGCAGAGCACGAGCTATGATGCGCAATTGCGCATCTGAGAATCCATAACCACGACTCGGGGCTATGGGTTCCGCACTTGCGCTGCCGCGCAATCCGGAACGACAGCATGAGATTTTGAAATGGAGGCTGCGGCACCTCTCGGCCACCGCAGCCTCTGCTTCACTTAGCTACTTCTTGCTGTAGCTGATGCGATAGATCGCGCCGGCCCAATCGTCCGCAACGAGGATCGATCCGTCCTTGGCGAGGATGATGTCGTTGGGACGGCCGAGATAGCCCTGGTCGCCCTCGAGCCAGCCGGAGGCGAAGATCTCCTGCTTCGGGTTTTTGCCGTCGGGCCCCACGATCACGCGCACGATGCGCGCGCCCTGGTACTTGTGGCGATTCCAGGAGCCGTGCTCGGCGATCAGGATGTTGTTCTTGTAGTCGGCGGGGAATTGGTCGCCGGTGTAGAACTTCATGCCGAGCGGCGCGACATGGGCACCGAGATTCAGCACGGGCGGCGTGAACTCGGAGCATTTGTGGCCCATCGCGAACTTGTCGTCGGGAAGATTGCCCTGATGGCAATAGGGATAGCCGAAATGCTCGCCGATCCTGTTGATCATGTTCAGCTTGTCCGAGGGCAGATCATCGCTGATCCAGTCGCGGGCATTCTCGGTGAACCAGAGCTTGCCGGTGCGCGGATCGACGTCACCGCCGACCGAGTTGCGGACGCCGAGCGCCCAGATTTCGGCGTTGCCGGTCTTGGGATCGACGCGCCGGATCTGCGAGACGCTGGTCGGCGGAATGCCGATGTTGAAGGGCGGTCCGAACGGCAGGAAGAACCAGCCTTCCTTGTCGACCGCGATGTATTTCCAGCCATGCGCGGCGTAGGAGGGCATGTCGTCATAGACGACCTTGCCCTGGCCGAGATTGTCGAGATTGGCTTCGGCGTTGTCGTAGCGGATCAGCTTGTCGACGGCGATGACGTAGAGCGCGCCGTCCTTGAAGGCGAGACCGGTGGGCATGTTCAGGCCCTTGAGGACGGTCTTGACCTCCTTCTTTCCGTTGTTGTCCTTGATGGCATAGACGTTGCCGAGGCCGAACGAGCCGACGAACAACGTGCCCTTGTCACCCCAGGCCATCTGCCGCGCGGCCAGCACGCCCGAGGCGTAGACCTCGATTTTGAAACCCGACGGCAGCTTGATCTTCTTGACGATGTTGGCAAGCTCGGCGTCGGAGGCGCCGGTCGGCGGGCCCGAGGGCGGCGCGAGGCCCTTCTGCGCCTCGGTCTCGTCGCCGAGGAACCAATCGTCCGGCGGATGGGTCCAGAACTCCTTGGTGCCGGATTCGTATTTCTTCAGCGGCTTGTTCTTGTCCTGCTGCTGCGCGTTGCCGGCACCGGTCCCCGCGAGAAGGGCCACGGCCGCAAGCGCCAACACGGATCGATGGAACATCGATATCATCGCATCACTCCCCTAAGGCAGCCGTCAGGGCTGCGCGTTATTTTGTTTTGCTAGTCGAGAGGCGAAGTTTTGAGCCCGTCGGGACGACAGACGCAAAAAGGTTAGCACATCTGCCCATCGTGAGAAGCGCGCCGGATGCAGCGCGGCTGCGCTCATCAAAAATTGAGACGGAATGTGAATGAACGGATGAACACCGCGACGCCGCGTTGTCGCTGCAACGCGGAATCGAGGAGCGCGCGCGCAGGCGGTTCGAGGGGTGCGCATACAAAAGTGCGAAAACAACCCCATGCACAGTAGAACGACGCAAGTTGATCCGCCCCCGGTGACGCCGGACAGACATTTGAAGCGTCGAGCAAAATAGCAATTGCGGCGCTTACGAGGCGACAGGATAGGGTCCGTCGTCAAACAGCGTGTCGTGATAGCCTTTCGATCCGACCTCGCGCGCCAGCGTGCTGCGGAAGTCGCGGTCATCGCGCAGGCTGCGCAGCACATGCGCGAAGTCGAATTCGGGCCGCCAGCCGAGCTCCCGCCGCGCGCGCTCGTTGACATAGACCCGGTCGATCGCGGGGAAGAGTCGCCAGCCGCGCGCTGCATAGAGCTGCGCGCACTCCGGATAGAGCTCGCGCACGACAGCGGCGGCATCGCGCGCCAACGCGGCGAGATGGCGTTGCTCGAACGGGCTCGTCGCCGAGACGATGTAGCGCGCGAAGCCGATGCTGGGCGCGCGCTCGATTGCGAGCAGATGCGCACTCACCGCGTCCGCGATATCCAGCCGGCGATAGAGCAGCTCGTTGGCCTGCGCGTTCTCCAGCGAATAGGCCGACCGCATCGCCGGATCGTCGTCGTCCTCCGGAAAGAAGCGCGAGGTCCGCAAGGTAACGACCGGCAGCGCGCGCTCGCGAAAGAACAGCTCGCAGAGGTTTTCGGCCATCAGCTTGGTCGTGCCGTAGATGTTCTTCGGCACCGAGGGCAGCGCCTCGGTGACCCACACCGCCGCCTGTCCCGCCTCGGGCCGCAGCTGCGAACCGAACGCGCTGGTGGTGCTGGTGAAGACAAAACTCTTCACGCCGGCCGCCGCGGCCGCCTCGAGCAGGTTCAGCGTGCCTGACACGTTGGTGTCGACAAAGTCCTGCTTGGAATGCGTCGCCACATGCGGCTTGTGCAGCGTCGCGGTGTGGACCACGGCGGTGACACCCTCCATCTGCCGCCGTACGAAGCCGGGATCGACGATGGAGCCGACGGCATCGGTGAAGGGGGAGGGCTTGAGATCGATCCCGCGCACGGATGAGCCGCGCGCCTGGAGCGTCCGCAGAATCGCCTCCCCTAGGTGACCCGCGCTGCCGGTGACCAGAATTGTCATTGCAAATACAGCGGCAGGCAGCACGGAGAACCACGCTCCGTTCCAATGGACGCCTCTACACATGCCGAAGCTACGGTTGGGTTACCTGCTGTTCTGCGCATCACCTTGCTCGCCCTTGCGCTTGGCTTCTTGCGCTTCGTATTGCGCGTTGAGCGTTGATTGCTCGTCTCGCCTGTGACGGTGTCGGCGTTCCCGCCATCCAACCCCGGCGCGCCCTTGATCGCGTCCGCAATGTCTCCCTGCTCCGAGCGCTTTCGGATGAATGGCTTGAGGTAAGCGTCAAGTTTGCCCTTGCCGGGTTCTTCGAGTTCTTGCGTCAGGGCGGCGAGATATTGGTCTTTGTCCGTGGCGGCCCAATGCCGACGTTTGCCCGGCGGGCAAGTTCCGCATGAATCAGCATGATAGTGCGGCCATTGCCGTCGAGGAAGGGATGGCCATAGGCGAGATAACCCATCACTTCGCCGAGCCGTTCCGCCATGAACGCCTTGTCTTGTCCCTTTTCAAGCGCGTAGCCGATCGCTTTGCGGATGTCATTGGGGTGGGCGAAGATGACGGCGCCCTTCTTCACAAAGATATGGGACGCGTTCGTTTGGCGATCCTCTCCAGCCCACGGGAACACCCCTTCGAAGAGCGTTTTGTGTGTTCGCAGGACATCGACATAGCTCAAGGACGACCGCGCCTTGAGATGATCCAAGGCTGCATCGATGCCGGTCAGGAAAGAATTGTGCAGGAGGCGCTGAACGATTTCGGGATCTTTGGCCTTCGCGACGTTGCGCAGATAGCCGCGCGTCGCAAAATCCCCGAACGGATCAAACGTCACGGACGGCTTTCGCGAAGATAGCGCGCCTGCAGGCGTACCGCCTGAACACGATCCAAGATCCCGGCGCGCTGGAGCGCGACAATGGAATTCTCGATCGGATCGAAGTTCACGTCGTCGCCGGAGAGCCGCGTCACGTGATGGGCAAAGACGTCGTTTGAGGTGACGACCACAGCTACGTTATTCGCGGCCGCTAACCGCTGGATTACGCCAGCAGTGTACCGGACCTTGGTGGCGGAACGTTGGGCGGACATGGATGCTCCTGCCCCTAGAATATAGTATTGAAGGCCCGAAAATCCATTGAGTTACAGCCTTCGAGGCCCCTGGCGAGCCGGTAGGCCCCCGAAGACCCTCGAAATTGCTACCTGGTCCCAGGCGGCCGGGAAAGCAAAACGCCCTAGGCGATGGCTCTAGAATGACAGCGGGCTTGCGCTTCCTCATCCGGAGTATCTGAGAATTTTCATGCAGCCTCCCGGAATTGGAGAGCACTTCACAGTGCCAGCCTAGGGAGGACTGGAGCGGGCGAAGGGGCTCGAACCCTCGACCCCGACCTTGGCAAGGTCGTGCTCTACCACTGAGCTACACCCGCATCCTGTGTCGGTCGCGTGACGCGCCGGCAACGGCTGTCGTATGCCAAAAGCGGGAGGGGAATGCAACAGCTACCGGCGGCATCAATTCGCATTTGAGGCCCCATATGGAGCCGGAAGCTGGGCAAATCGACCGGAAATGTCCCGGAACCGGCGAATCGCGGGGCCTGGATTGAAATTCGGCCCATTCGGCCCAATTTAGGAGCCGACCACAAGCATATGACGCGGCGGCGTGCTAAAGAGCCGCCATTCCAGACATGACGAGGGAAATCCCGTGACGATCATCGACCAGGGTAACGGAGCGGCGGGCCCGGCTGCGGCCGACCTGATCAAGGACACCACCACCCAGACCTTCGTGAAGGACGTCATCGAGGAATCGAAGCGCCAGCCGGTGCTGATCGATTTCTGGGCGGAATGGTGCGGCCCCTGCAAGCAGCTCACCCCCGTGCTGGAGAAGGCGGTGAAGGCGGCCAAGGGCAAGGTCAAGCTGGTCAAGATGAACATCGACCACCATCCGGCGATCCCGGGCCAGATGGGCATCCAGTCGATCCCGGCCGTGATCGCCTTCGTCAACGGCCAGCCGGCCGACGGCTTCATGGGCGCGGTGCCGGAGAGCCAGGTCAACGCCTTCATCGAGCGGCTGACCAAGGGCGTCACCGCGCCGGGCGAGGTCAACGTCGCCGAGATCGTGCAGGAGGCCGACGCGGTGCTCGCCGAGGGCGACGCGGCGGCGGCCGCGCAGATCTATGCCGAGGCGCTGCAGCATGATTCGACCAACATCGCGGCGCTTGCGGGCCTCGCGAAGTGCTACGCCGTCTCCGGCGCGATGGAGCAGGCCAAGCAGACGCTGGCCATGGTGCCGGAATCCAAGCGCAACGACCCGGCCGTGAAGGCCGTGCAGACCGCGATCGATCTCGCCGAGCAGGCGAAATCGCTCGGACCGGTCGCCGAGCTGGAACAGAAAGTCGCCGCAAATCCGCTCGATCATCAGGCCCGTTTCGACCTTGCCACCGCGCTCAACGCCCAAGGCAACCGCGCGGCGGCGACCGAGCAGCTGCTCGAGATCGTCAAGCGCGACCGCAAATGGAACGACGACGGTGCCCGCAAGCAGCTGGTGCAGTTCTTCGAGGCCTGGGGCGGCACGGATGATGCAACCGTCGAAGGCCGCAAACGTTTGTCGACGATCCTGTTTTCGTAACGGCCTTTTTTGAGCATGATCTGTTCGGAAAACCGCTCCACACTTTTCCGGATCATGCGCTAGCAACGCCAGTGGGACCGGGCAGATGCCGATCAACATCGAATATCGCGGGCCCGCCGACCTCCCGGAGATCATCCCGGTCTTTCCGCTGCCGGGCGCGCTGCTGCTGCCCCGCGGCCAGATGCCGCTCAACATCTTCGAGCCGCGCTACCTCGCGATGGTCGACGATTCCTTCCGCGACGGGCATCGCCTGATCGGCATGATCCAGCCCGACGTTGCGCATTCACGGAAGGATTCCGACAAGCCGGCGCTGTTCCGCGTCGGCTGCGTCGGCCGCATCACCCAGCTCGCCGAATCCGGCGACGGCCGCTATATCCTCGAGCTCACCGGCGTTTCGCGCTTCAAGGTGGTCGAGGAGCTCGAGGTGCTCACCCTCTATCGGCAGTGCAAGGTGGACTTCTTCGCCTTCGTCGACGACTTCACCGCGCGCATGGGCGAGGAGGAGGTCGACCGCGAGGCGCTGCTGGCGGTGCTGGCGGATTTCCTGAAGGCCAACAATCTCAAGGTCGACTGGGAAGGCGTCGAGAGCGCGCCCAACGAGGCGCTCGTCAATGCGCTGGCGATGATGTCGCCCTATGGCCCCGCGGAGAAGCAGGCGATGCTGGAGGCACCCGACCTGAAGACCCGCGCCGAGATCCTGATCGCCGTCACCGAGATGGACCTCGCCAAGAAGCGCACCAGCGGCGATCCGCCGCTGCAGTGAAGGTCCCGCCCGCCTAAGCGGCATACTCGCCGGCCTCAACCTTTCGGTCCGCCAGCCGTGCGATCGTCGAGGCCCGCATCGGCGGGCTGAGGTAGAAGCCCTGCGCCTCGACGCAGCCCTCCTGGCGCAGGATGTCCAGCTGCTCGGCGGTTTCGACGCCCTCGGCGGTGGACGTCTTGCCGAGGCTCGTTGCGAACTGGACCACGGCCCGCGCGATCCGATGAGGCTCCTCCATCGGACTGGACAGCTCGCTGACGAAGCTGCGATCGATCTTGATCTTGTCGAACGGAAACTTTTGCAGAAAGCTGAGCGATGAATAGCCGGTGCCGAAATCGTCGAGGGCAATCCGCACCCCGAGTTCGCGCAGCTGGCTGAGTGCTGCGAATACGGTCCCGCTGTCGTGCATGATGACGGTTTCGGTGACCTCGAGCTCGAGCCGGTTTGACGCAATTCCCGAAGCCGCCAAGGCGCCCACGATCGTCGACACGAGCTCCCTGCTCCTGAATTGCGCTGGAGACAGGTTGACCGCGATCTTCAGGTCGGAACGCCATTTTGCCGCTTCGGCGCAGGCGGTTCTCAAGACCCATTCCCCCAGCGGCAGGATCAAGCCGGTTTCCTCTGCGACCGGAATGAATTCGCCTGGCGAGACAAGACCGCGCTCGGGGTGATGCCAACGCAGCAATGCCTCGAAGCCGCAGGTCTCGCCGCTCTTCAAATCGACGAACGGCTGGTAGTGGAGCTCGAATTCGCTTCTCGCAAGCGCCTTCCGCAGATCCCGCTCCAGGTTGCGGCGCGCACGCAGGAGCTGGTCCAGCTCCGGCTCGAAGAAGCGGAATGCGCCACGTCCGGCGCTCTTCGCCGAGTAGAGGGCCAGATCCGCGCTCCTGAGGATCGTGTCGGAATCGGCGCCGTCCTGGGGCGCAATGGCGATCCCGATGCTGGTGCCCACGATGACCTGATGATCGCCGAGATCGAACGGCGCGCTGAGCGCGCCATGGATCGCCTCGGCGAGAGAGGCCGCGTCTGCAACCGGATTGGCCACGTAATCGACCACGGCGAATTCGTCGCCGCCCAATCGGGCGACGAACGTCGTCTCCCTGACGCAATCCAGCAGGCGCACGGCGACCGAACGCAGCAGCAGGTCGCCTGCCGGATGTCCGAGCGTGTCGTTGACCTCCTTGAAGCGGTCGAGATCGAGCAGGAGAACCGCCAAATGGAGCTTTCCGCCACGCGTATCGGCAAGAGCTGGCTCCAGGCGCGCCTTGAGCAGCACGCGGTTCGGCAGCTCCGTCAGCGCATCATGTTGCGCCATGTAGGTGATCTTCGCTTCGGACCGGCGTTGCTCGGTGACATCCAGGTGCGTGGCCACCCAGCCGCCGCCGGCCATCGGCTGCCGCGTCACGCAGATCAGCCGGCCATCGGCGAACGCGTCGATGCGGCTCGAAACGGCATGGATCGGCAGTGCCTCGAGCTTGGCGATCTGCCGTTCGGCGGCGAAATCGCTGGCCTCGCCTTCGAGTATGCCGCTGGTGACGCGATGTCTGATGATATCGCGGTGCGGAGTTCCGGCGCGCAGCAATTCCGCGGGCAGCCGGTACAACCGGGCGTAACGCTCGTTGCAGATGACGAGCCGCTTCTCGGCGTCGAACATGCAAAGGCCCTCGACCATGTGGTTGATGGCCGTGTCCAGCCTCAGCTTCTGTTCCTTGAGGTCGTTCTGCGACCCTTCGAGCTGCTGCCGGGCGATGGAAAGCTGGCTGATGATCTCCTCGAACCTGGCGGTTCTGGTCGCCAGACGACGATCGGCCAGCACGCCGATCAGGCTCATCCCCAGCACGGACAATGCGACGCCGGCGATGGCGAGCGCGAGGAACGCCGGAGAAAGCGAAAGCGTATCGGTTGCGCGCGCCGGATCCGGTGTGATCTGCACGGCGCCCATGGCCGTGAAGTGATGCGAGACGATGGCGAGCGTCAGCAGGACGGCTGCGGCGAGCGTTCCCCGGTAACCCTGGCGGGTGAGCGCGACCGCCAGCGCAGCGTAGCCGAGGCACATGCCCAGAACGATGGAGAGGAGGACGAGGTCGACGGACCAGGAGACTCGGCCCGGCACTTCAAGCGCCCACATCCCGATATAGTGCATGCTGGCAATGCCGCCGCCGATGATGATGCCGCCAGCCGCCGCACGCCAGCGGCCGGACGTGACGACCGCGACGCCGAAGCCGACCGAGGTCAGCAGCATAGCCGCTGCGAGGGAGGACGCGGTCAACACGATGCCGTAGCCCGTCGTGACGCCGGGCTCGTAGGCGAGCATCGCGACGAAATGCGTGGCCCAGATGCCGTATCCGATGGCCGCGCCGGCAATGGCGATCCAGATCCACCGGGTTCTCGCGCGCGTCGCGATCGCGCGGTGAAAGATGCTGACCGCGACGATGCTGGCAACGAAGCAGACCAGGGCAGCGAGCACGACGAGCCGCCAATCGTGCTCGGTCGTAAGGCAGGAGAAAACGCGGAACATCCAGTCTCGCCTCATCGTCGATATTGTCGATGCTGGATCGGCTAATCGCCATTCGCGTTAATTTTGTGCCGCGCATGATTGCACGCTTAGCGGCATGCTAACGTCGTCCGTAAAATTTGATCTGTCGGGCTAACGCGCTCCGCGCTTGTCGCGCGGGGAAACCGCTATGCGCGTTTTCGGATCATGCTCTAAAGGTGGCCGCGGATGCGCTTGCGTCCGGTGATCATTGCGCGGATCAGGTTCTCGCGCTGCAGAATTCCCATCAGCACCACGCCCACGACGTGGAGCACGACCAGAACGATGACGGCATCCGATGAATAGTGGTGAGCGTCTTCGACCCACCACACGCCGAAGAACGTGACGGTGACCGACATCGCTCCCGTGATGGTCGAAACGGCGAGCGAGGCCAGCAGCGCGACCAGCATCAGCGTGCCGGCGGGATTGAGCCCGATATAGCGGCCGGTGATGCCGCGGCGCAGATTCCAGAGATAGCGGGGCGAGGCGCGCAGCCGGACGCCGACCATGCGGAAGCGCGAATAGCGGCTTCCCCAGACGCCCCAGACCAGGCGAAACGCGAGAAGCCCCAGCACCGCATAGCCGACCATGCGGTGAAGGCCGTCATAGACGGTCGGCGTGAACCAGGCGGCCAGAACGCCGGCCGCGAGAGCCCAGTGCCAGAGGCGCAGCGGCAGGTCCCAGACAGCGATCGTCCGCGGCGCGGTTCGCTCGGCGGGGGTCCGGTCGGACACCCCGCGAGCTTCTGGCATCGCTTCTTCAATCAAGCAAAGACCATCCTCGAGCCCTGCTTTGCGCAGAACGCGTCGCGCAGCCGGCCTATTAGCAACCTACTTGGCGATCGTGTGCTTCAGGCTGAGATCTTCGGGGCTGTAGAACAGTTCGTAAAGCTTGCCTTCCTTGACGCCGTAGACCTCGTAGCAGGAGCCTTCGACCTTGGAGCGCCGCACCTCATAGCCCAGTGCCTTGGCCTTGGCTTCGGCTTCGCTGGCGGGCTTCCACGACGCCTTGTCGAGCTTGGTGCAATTCTTGAAACCGTCGGCCATGGCCGTCGATCCCGCGCCAATCCCGATCGTCAGTGCAATGGCAACAACTCGAATGACCTTCACGAACTTCTCCTCTCTGTCGTGGGCGCTGCGCGGAGCCGCGGAGCACACCGAAGGAAGCAAAGAGGGGGGTGAAGTCAACAATGAGGGGCTTGGTCCGCTTTAGATAAGTTCTATTGTAGAGTTTAGACTGGTTCTAACATGAGCCATAATGTGAGGGCTTCCTGCGGAGATTGCGGATTTTGCGCCACCGCTGCGGCCTTACGCCTCATCGGGTGGAAGCGCAGCTAGTACCCGGCAACCGACATCACGACGACCGCACTGAGCGCCATCCACCCGAAATGCCGGCCGCGCGTCGCCCATGCGTTGGCGAGGGCGGAAAGGCCGAGCACGCAGGCCATGGTGGCGACGATCCAGTGACGAGCCGGCTCCGATTGCATCCACGGCACCGCAATCAGCAGCACGCCACCACCTATCCAG
Source organism: Bradyrhizobium sp. CCBAU 11357 (assembly GCF_028128865.1). NCBI lineage: Bacteria > Pseudomonadati > Pseudomonadota > Alphaproteobacteria > Hyphomicrobiales > Nitrobacteraceae > Bradyrhizobium > Bradyrhizobium sp. CCBAU 11357. The sequence goes on from NZ_LBJW01000112.1 coordinate 81,603, forward strand.
GCCACGGTCGAGACCTGCCACACCAGCCGGATCAGGGTGCGGAGCCGCTCCGGCTCGATGCGCGCGCGGGGAAAGACCTTGGCCTCGCCGAGGTAGCCGTGGATGAGGGCCGCGGCGATGGTCACGACGCCGGCGCACTGGAGCAGCAGATCACGCATCAACGCCTCCATACACTTATGTATGGATCGATAACGTCTGGCCAGTCGCCTGTCAATACACTAGTGTATGGCGCGATTCCGGGAAGTGACATGAACCAACAGCTCTCCGCCGACGACTGGACCAGCCAGGGCCTCAAGGCACTGGCCAGAAGCGGCTTCACGGCGCTGAAGGCCGATCCGCTCGCCAAGGCCATGGGGGTGTCGCGCGGCAGCTTCTATTGGCATTTCGCCGATCTGGCCGCGTTTCACGCCGCGGTGCTGAAGCGCTGGCGCGAGATCGCGGCCGAGCAGATCATCGCCGACGTCGAAGCGGCCAGCGACGAGCCGCTCAGGATGCTATTGCGGAGATCCTTCGGCGCGCGACTCGACCTCGAGCGCGCCGTGCGCAATTGGGCGGCGTTCGATGCGAGCGCGCAAGGGGCGGTGCGCGCAATCGACCGCCGCAGGCTCGACTATATCGAAGAGCTGCTGCAAAAGCGTGGGCAGGTCCCGGCAATGGCGCAGGCCCGCGCGCAGATCCTGTACTGGACATTTCTCGGTTTCGCGCTGTCGGGCCCGTCAATCACGGCCGCGCGGCTGCAGGCCATGCTCGACGAGCTCCTGGCGATGGTCTCCGCCTAAAGCATGATCCGGAAAAGTGCGAAGCGGTTTTCCGGAAAGATCATGCGTAAACAACAACCTGAGGCCGTGATGGCGGGTGCGAATTTCTATGGTAAAGGCAGGCGAGTGCCGGAGACTCCCATGAATGCGCCCACCGAACGTCCCGAACCCAGCGTCGATCCAAAACTGCTGGAGATCCTGGTCTGCCCGCTGACCAAGGGCCCGCTGGAATTCGATTCCGCGAAACAGGAGCTGATCTCGCGCAGCGCCAAGCTCGCCTATCCCATCCGGGACGGCATCCCGATCATGCTGCCGGAAGAGGCGCGCAAGATCGATTGAGGGGATGGCCGTATCGCACGACGGCCATGCAACACTCTCGCGGTCGTCCCGGGGCGCGCGTAGCGCGAGCCCGGGACCCATGACCATAGGGAGTGGTTTTGACGCGAGCTGGTAACTCCGGGTCTTCGCCAAACTACATCCTGTGGCTATGGATCCCGGGCTCGCGCTACGCGCGCCCCGGGATGACAGGAGAGGTTGCGGTTACAACGCCTCGCCCTTCAACAGCCGCGGCACCTCGCCGGTGAGGCCTGCGGCCTGGCGGATGAAGAGGTTCTTCAGCGGCGGGGCGCGGTCGACGAGGCCGAGGCCGAGGTCGCGCACCGTGCGCAACAGCGTCGACTGGTTGGAGAACAGGAAGTTCAGCGAGTTGGTGGCGAGGCCCATCGCCATCGTGTCGAAGCGGCGCCAGCGCTGATAGCGTTCGAGCACGTCCGCCCCACCGATATCCATGCCGAGCCGCGCGGCATCGACCACCACTTCCGCCAGCGCGGCGACGTCCTTCAGGCCCATGTTGAGGCCCTGACCCGCGATCGGATGGATGACATGGGCGGCATCGCCGACCAGCGCAAGGCGCTCGGCGATGAAGGACCGCGCGACGAAATAAGACAGCGGAAATGCCCGCGGCTTGTCGAGCGCCTTGACCTCGCCGAGATGCAGGCCGAAGCGCTGCTCGAGCTCCGCATGGAATTCCTCGTCGCTGAGGGCGATGATGCGCGCGGCCTCCGTGCGGCGCTCGGTCCACACCAGGGAGGAGCGTTTGCCGGTGAGCGGCAGGATCGCGAACGGACCGGCCGGCAGAAAGTGTTCTTCGGCGCGGCCCTCATGATCGCGCTCATGGCCGACGGTGACGACGATGCCGGATTGGTCGTACTCCCAGCCATGGGTGGCGATGCCGGCGCGCTCGCGCAATTTCGATCGCGCGCCATCGGCGGCGACCAAGAGGCTCGCCGCGATCACGCTGCCGTCGCCGAGCGTCACGTCGATGCCGTCGGAGCGCGCATCGTAAGACGCGACCGGGGTGGCGCGGAGATCGATGCCTTCGGCCTCCGCACGCACCACCAGCGCATCGATCAGCCGACGGTTCTCGACCATATGCGCGAAGGGCTCGCCCGGCGCGACGTCGCCGGCAAAGTTCAGGAACACCGGACGGGTGGCGTCCTCCAGTTTGGAATCGGTGACGACCATGTCGAGGATCGGCTGGGCCTCGCCCCGGACGTCGTCCCAGGCGCCGATGGTCTCGAACAGACGGCGGCAGGCGGCGACGATCGCAGTGGCGCGGGGGTCGCGGCTCGGCCGCGTGCCGAGCGCGGGATCGGCGACGACGACGGGGATCTCGGGCCCCAGCCCCTGGCGCAGCGCCAAGGCCAGCGCGAGGCCGGCAAACGCGCCGCCACCAATGACAATGCTACCCTGTACCGACATACCAAGCTTCCCGGTCAATTCTCGGTCTTGCTAGCAGACTTGAGCTGGGCGAAACAGTGCGGTGAAACGAGGGCGGCTAGCCCCATTGTGTCATTCCGGGGCGGGACGAAGTCGCGAGCCCGGAATGATGACTTCAGAAAGCTGTGTTCATGTCCAAAGGCCTGATCGACCTGATCGCGATCCTCGACCTCGAGCAGCTCGAGGTAAACCTGTTCCGCGGCAACAGCCCGAAGACGAGCTGGCAGCGGGTGTTCGGCGGCCAGGTGATCGGGCAGGCGATGGTCGCGGCCTGCCGCACCGTCGAGGGCCGGCTGCCGCATTCGCTGCATTGTTATTTCATCCTGCCGGGCGATCCGCAGATCCCGATCATCTACCAGGTCGAGCGTCTGCGCGACGGCAAGAGCTACTCGACCCGCCGCGTCACCGCGATCCAGCACGGCAACGCGATCTTCTCGATCATGGTGTCGTTCCATGCCGAGGAAGAGACTGCGTTCGACCACCAGGACAAGATGCCTGATGTGCCGCCGCCGGAAAAGCTGACGGCGGAGGAGGTGGCGAAGCAGCCGATGTTCAAGGAGATGCCGGACTTCATCCGCCGCTACTACGAATCCGATCGGCCGATCGAGCTGCGTCCGGTCGAGCTCGGCCGCTATTTCGGCCAGAAGATCGACGACGGCCGCATCCACGTCTGGATCAGGACTGCCGCGAAGCTGCCCGACGACCCGGCGCTGCACATGTGCGCGCTCGCCTATGCCTCGGACTTCTCGCTGCTCGACGCGATCATGGCGCGCTATGGCCGCACGCTGTTCGACAAGCGCATGATGCCGGCGAGCCTCGACCATGCGATGTGGTTTCACCGCCCGTTCCGCGCCGACGAATGGCTGCTCTATGCGCAGGATTCGCCGAGCGCGCAATCCGGCCGCGGCCTGACCCGCGGCTCGATCTTCAAGCCGGACGGCACGCTGGTCGCCTCCGTCGCGCAGGAAGGCTCGGTGCGCGAGCGCAAGGCCTGATCGCTTCAAGCGCGACGAATAGCGCTTGAAGCCTTTCAGATCATGCCCCGAGCGAGCCGCGCGGCGCGAGTTCGGTCTGCGAGGCGAACCAGTTCATGATCCAGCGATACACCCACGGGATCGGGATGATGAGGCTGCACAGGATCGCAGCCACGATGCCGCGCCAGAGGATGTCGAGACCCGAACCCTTGAAAACGATCTCGCGCCGCGTGCCCTCGATGCTGCGGCAGAACCAGCGCATCTGGGCCGCGGCCACCCAGGCCCAGCCGATGATGGTGATGATGGAAATCGCGAACAGCAGATTCCAGCCGATATAGGCCCAGACCGAACCGGTGAAGCTCAAGCCGAGCGGCTGCCCGTTGGAGGCGAGGTTCGCGATCATCCATTTGATCAGCAGCCAGTAGAGCACGATCTGGACGATGAACAGCAGATTGCTCAGCAATTGGCTGCCGACGAAGCCGAGCGCGATCGCCAGGACGATGAAGCCGAAAAACCAGGGCACCAGCGTCATCGCGCTGCCGGTGAAGCTGAGATTGGGGCGCCCGGGGACCTTGATGCAGGGCACGATCCATTTCGTGTACCAGACGAACAGCCACGGCACCGGGATGATGAAGCACGAGCCGATCGCGAGCACGAGCGTGCGCCAGGTGAAGTCCCAGATGCCGAAATCGACGGCGAGTGATCCGCCGCGCACTGCGCCGCCATAACCACCGCCACCCATCACCGGGGGCCCGCCGCCTGGGACCATCGGCGGCGTGCCGCCGCCAATCAGGCCGGGAATTTCGGCGGCCTTCTGCCAGCCGGCCATGCCCTCGGTCCACACCAGCGTGTCCGGGCGAACGACGCCCTGGGCGACGAGATCGCGGAATTGCCCTTCCGGAAAGGGCCCCTGCTGCTTGCCCTCGGATGCGTAGAACCAACGCCATGGAACGTCCCCCTCGAACTTACGTATGTACCGGCCGGGACGCCTGGGTTCACCGCATCCATGCCAAAAATGCATTGTGAAGGATGAACAGCTGCCCTGTACAGAGGCGGCCGTTCACATGACCACCCTCGGCCAAACGTTTTTCCGCTTCAATCTGCAACTTTTTTGTGCCATTTGCCCGGAAAGATGCCAGATTGACGCAGCGCCGGGGACATGCGGCGCGGCGCATCCCGGGGAATAGGCCAGACCATGAAACTCGTCGTCGCGATCATCAAACCCTTCAAGCTCGATGAGGTCCGCCAGGCCCTGACGGCAATCGGCGTGCACGGCATGACCGTGACCGAAGTGAAGGGCTATGGCCGGCAGAAGGGCCACACCGAGATCTATCGCGGCGCCGAATATGTCGTGAACTTCCTGCCGAAGCTGCGCATCGAGATCGCGGTCGCCTCCGACGTCGCCGACAAGGCGGTCGCCGTGATCACGGCGACGGCGCGCACCGGGCAGATCGGCGACGGCAAGATCTTCGTCACGCCGATCGACCACGCGCTGCGCATCCGCACCGGCGAGACCGACAGCGACGCGCTCTGACTTTTTGCTTTGACGCGTTTTCTTCACGCGAACCGGCATCCACTTCGCTCGAAAACGCTCTGACACGACTGCTTCGATCGCACCGGGCAACGACGCCACAGCGTGCGACGCCAATTGCCGGGGGGAATGACATGGCGGGATTGTTGCGCCGCGCAGCTGCTATGGCTGCGCCAATCGGATTTGTGTCCGTCGTAGCTTCGCCGGCGTACGCGGCGGCCAATGAGATCAACACCGCCGACACGGCCTGGATGATCGTCGCGACCGCGCTGGTGCTGATGATGACGATCCCCGGGCTCGCGCTGTTCTATTCCGGCATGGTGCGCAAGAAGAACGTGCTCGCCACCATGGCGCAGAGCCTCGCCGCGGTGACGCTGATCTCCATTCTCTGGGTGGCGTTCGGCTATTCGCTGTGCTTCGTCGGCGACGGCCCCTGGATCGGCACGCTCGATCGCTGGTTTCTCGCCGGCATGACCTTGGACAGCGTCAACCCTGCGGCCAAGACGATCCCGGAAGCGCTGTTCATGCTGTACCAGATGACGTTTGCCATCATCACGGTGGCGCTGGTCGCAGGCTCGGTCGCCGACCGCATGCGGTTCTCGGCTTATCTCCTGTTTTCCGTCGCCTGGTTCATCTTCGTCTACATTCCGCTGGCGCATTGGGTGTGGGGCGGCGGCTTCCTCAACAGCATGGGCGTGCTCGATTTCGCCGGCGGTCTCGTCGTGCATCTGTCGGCCGGCACCGGCGGCCTCGTTGCGGCCAAGGTGATGGGACGCCGTCACGGCTACGGCACCGAGAATCTCTCGCCGTTCGATCTGTCGCTCGCGGTGATGGGCACCGGCCTGTTGTGGGTCGGCTGGTTCGGCTTCAACGGCGGCTCGGCGGGCGCGGCCAATTCGCGCGCAGTGATGGCGATCATCGCGACCCATCTTGCCGCCTGCGCGGGCGCGCTGACCTGGGGCGCGATCGAGTGGTCGACGCGGCGCAAGCCCTCGGTGCTGGGCATGATCTCCGGCGCGGTCGCAGGCCTCGGCACCATCACGCCGGCCTCGGGCTTCGTCGCGCCATGGCACGGCATCGTCATCGGCATCATTGCCGGTGCGGTCTGCTACTGGGCCTGTACCTGGCTGAAGCACCGCTTCGACTACGACGATTCGCTCGACGTCTTCGGCGTCCATGGCATCGGCGGCCTGACCGGGACCCTGCTCGGCGGCGTGTTCGCCACCAGCGCCATCGGCGGCACCGCCGGCCTGCTGGAGGGCCATCCGCAGCAGCTCCTGATCCAGTTTTACGGAGTCGCCGTGACCTTCGTCTGGTCGGCGGGCGTCAGCTTCATCCTGCTCAAGCTGGTCGGCCTGTTCGTGCCGTTGCGCGTATCCCGTGAGCACGAGCTCGAGGGACTGGATATTTCGCAGCACGGCGAAGCCCTGCAATAGGCGCCGCTGCTACGTAATTACCTTCCTGCTGCCCGACACGTGAGCAACATTGTGTCGGGAGGCTGTCCTGCCCTCGTTTTGAGCAGGTGTGATCACCTTTTAAGCGCGACGTAATGGCGCACTGCATTGCAATACCCCTCAAACGCGAAAACGCCCGTCTTCATAATCCGTTAGGCAACACGCCTGATCTGGCACGGCATTTGATTCTAGGGGTCCCGGCTGTGCCCGCGTAGTGAAACTTCTCCCTCGTGGCGAACCAGTCGAGAACGCCCGGCCACGTCCGGACCGGGCCCAAGCGGGGATAGGACCCATGAAAATTGTTATGGCGATCATCAAGCCATTCAAGCTTGAAGAAGTCCGTGACGCCCTGACCGCCATCGGCGTTCACGGTCTCACGGTGACGGAAGTCAAGGGGTATGGCCGCCAGAAGGGCCATACGGAAATCTATCGCGGCGCTGAATATGCCGTGAGCTTCCTGCCCAAGATCAAGATCGAGGTCGCTGTCGCCTCCGACCAGGTCGACAAGACCATCGACGCCATCACGTCCGCCGCGAAAACCGGACAGATCGGCGACGGCAAGATCTTCGTCATCAACCTCGACCACGCGGTGCGCATCCGCACCGGCGAGGCCGATGCCGCGGCCCTCTGATTTCGCGCTCAACCTTATCCAAGCAGGAGTAAACAATATGACGTTCAAGCGTCCCCATGGCGCGGGATTGGCGGCTCTCGCAGTCGGCCTGTTCGCTGCGACCGCAGCCTACGCCGAGCCAACGGTCAACAAGGGAGACAACGCCTGGATGCTGACATCGACAGTGCTCGTGCTGTTGATGACGATCCCCGGCCTCGCGCTGTTCTACGGCGGCCTCGTCCGTTCCAAGAACATGCTCTCGGTCCTGATGCAGGTGTTCTACACCGTCTGCGTCGTCACCGTGATCTGGGCCGTGTACGGCTACAGCCTCGCCTTCACCGGCGGCTCCGACTTCATCGGCGGCTTCTCCAAGGCCTTCATGATGGGCGTCACCACCGATTCGAAGGCCGCGACCTTCTCGGTCGACGCCAACATCTCGGAGCTCATCTACATGTGCTTCCAGATGACCTTCGCGGCGATCACGCCCGCCCTCATCGTCGGCGCCTTCGCCGAGCGCATGAAGTTCTCGGCGATCGCGCTCTTCATTCCGCTCTGGGTCACGCTGATCTACTTCCCGATCGCGCACATGGTCTGGTACTGGCCCGGCCCGGACATGATCCAGGACGCTGCCAAGGCGCTCGCTGCGGCGGGTGATGCGGCGGCGAAGACCGCGGCACAGGCCAAGCTCGACGAGATCAACGCCGACGCCGGCTGGATCTTCAAGATGGGCGCCATCGACTTTGCGGGCGGCACCGTGGTGCACATCAACGCCGGCATCGCAGGCCTCGTCGGCGCTCTCCTGATCGGCAAGCGCGTCGGCTACGGCAAGGAGCTGATGGCTCCGCACTCGCTGACCATGTCGATGATCGGCGCCTCGCTGCTCTGGGTCGGCTGGTTCGGCTTCAACGCCGGCTCCAACCTCGAAGCCAGCGGCGGCGCTGCGCTCGCCATGACCAACTCCTTCGTCGCCACCGCGGCCGCTGCGCTGTCGTGGATGTTCGCGGAGTGGATCATCAAGGGCCATCCCTCCGTGCTGGGCGTCATCTCCGGCGCGGTCGCGGGCCTCGTGGCCGTCACGCCTGCCGCTGGCTTTGCCGGCGTCATGGGCGCGATCGTCCTCGGCCTCGTGGTCGGCGTGGTCTGCCTGTTCTTCTGCACCGTCGTGAAGAACGCGCTCGGCTACGATGACTCGCTCGACGTGTTCGGCGTGCACTGCATCGGCGGCATCGTCGGCGCCATCGGCACCGGCATTCTCGTCAACCCCGCCCTCGGCGGCGCCGGCATCATCGACTACACCGCGATCCCGCCGAAGGTCGCCGACTACGACTTCGCGGTTCAGGTGCTCGCTCAGCTCAAGGCTGTCGCCACCACGCTGGTGTGGTCGGGCGTCGGTTCGGCGATCCTCTACAAGGTGGTCGATGTGATCGTTGGCCTCCGCGCCAATGTCGAGAGCGAGCGTGAAGGCCTCGACATCACCGAGCACACCGAGCGCGCCTACAACATGTAACCCTCTCCTCCCGGACGCGGTCTCCTCGGAGACCGCGTCCACAACTACGGTTCGGGCACATACCCGGCAATGCCCCGACCGTTGAGGGGCTCCAGCGCAAGCTGGAGCCCCTTTCTTTTGACAGGGGCGTTGAAGAAAGGGATTGCCATTCCGCGTGGCCGGCGCAGAAATATCGACCACAAAGATAACAAAACGGGAGGTCGTCATGCGTTTGGAAGGCGGATGCTATTGCGGCGAGGTGCGCTACGTGGCCGAGGGCGATGCGATGATGCAGGCGCAGTGTCATTGCCGCGAGTGCCAGTACATCTCGGGCGGCGCGCCCAACACCTTCATCGCGATGCCGGCGGCCGGCTTCACCTACATCACCGGTCAACCCAAGCAGTTCACGCGCAAGGACCTCGAACGCCCCGTCACGCGCGAATTCTGCGCCGAATGCGGCACGCATCTCGTGACCAAGGTTCCGGGCCTGCCCGCCGCAATCCTGAAGGTCGGCACGCTCGACGAGCCGGCGCAGTTCCAGCCGCAGATGGCGATCTACACCTGCGACATGCAGGAATTCCACGCCATCCCCGAGGGCATGAAGACGTTCGAGAAGCTGCCGGGGCGCTGAAGCCGCGATGACGCGTGCGCTCCCTCCCCCGCAGCGCAAGCGGGAGAGGTGACCAACCCGCCTCCATCCCGTTGTTATCCGGCCCGATTATTCCCGCTCTGGACGCGGGCGGCGACCGATGGTTAATCGCGTCTTAACCTCGCCCTATCTATGGTGAACTGAACCGCTTCCCGCCGGCGCCTTGGTGCGACCGGCCGTTCCAAGAGTACTGGCGCCCAGAATGGTCATGACCGCTTCATCCCGTGCGCCGCAGGCCAGTGGAAGCTCCGATTCCGAACGCTCGCCCTTCGTCCGGCTGAATGAGCTCTTGGCCCCGCATCAGCCGGGCAAGCCTTTGATTTCGCTTGCGGTCGGCGAGCCCCAGCATCCCGTGCCCGACTTCGTCGGGCCGGTGCTGGTCAAGCACATCGCCGATTTCGGCCGTTACCCGATGAACCAGGGCACCGAGCCGTTCCGCAACGCCGCCGGCGCCTGGCTGTCATCGCGCTTCAAGCTGCCGCGGTCGCTCGACCCCAAAACCGAGATTCTCGTCCTCAATGGCAGCCGCGAGGGGCTGTTCCTCGCCGCGATCGCGGCCGCCCGCTATGTCGGCCCGCGTCCGGGCAAGCCCGCGATCCTGATGCCGAACCCGTTCTATCCGGTCTACGGCGCAGGCGCTCTTGCGGCCGCTTGCGAGCCGATCCATCTGCCGACGACCGTCGAGAACGGCTTCCTGCCCGATCTCGACGCCATCGACGAAGCGACGCTGGCGCGCACGGTGGCGTTCTACCTGGCCTCGCCCGCCAATCCGCAGGGCTCGGTCGCGAAGCCCGATTATTTCAAGCGCTTGAAGCAGCTCGCCGACCGCTATGGCTTCGTGATCCTCAGCGACGAGTGTTATTCCGAGATCTACACCCGTGAGGCTCCCGGCAGCGCGCTGGAATGCGCCGGTCCCGACTTCAAGCGCGTGGTTGCATTCCAGTCGCTGTCCAAGCGCTCCAACCTGCCGGGCCTGCGCGTCGGCTTCGCCGCCGGCGACAAGAAATTCATCGGCATGTTCCTCGAGCTGCGCAACATCGCAGCACCCCAGGTGCCGGTGCCGCTCCAGCATGTCGCGACTGTCGCCTATGGCGACGAGGCGCATGTCGAGGAGAATCGGCGGCTGTACCGGATCAAGTTCGATCTCGCCGACCAGATCATCGGCAACCGTTACGGCTATCGCCGGCCCGATGCCGGCTTCTGCGTCTGGCTCAATACCTCCGAGATCGGCGACGACGTGTCGGTGACGCTCAAGCTGTTCAGGGAAGCCGGTGTGCGCGTGGTGCCCGGCAGCTTCCTGGCGCGACGGCAGCCTGACGGATTCAATCCCGGCGCAGGCTATATCCGCCTTGCGCTGGTGCAGGACGGCGAGACCACGGCGCAGGCGCTGCACCGGCTGGTCGAGACTCTGGGTTAGGCGGGGCCCGTGAGCATGTCGGCAATCGAACGTGTCATTCCTCTGGTCGGCCATCTGCCGCCCTCGATCCGCGAGGGGCTGGCGCGGCGCATGCGCGAGCTCATCGGCCTCGGCCTGATCGCGCTGGCGGGCGTCGCCGCCGCGGCGCTGATGACGTGGTCGGTGCAGGATCCCAGCCTCAGCCACGCGACCTCGCGGCCGATCCGCAACATCCTCGGCTATGCCGGCGCGATCGGCGCCGATCTCGCGATGCAGATCCTGGGGCTCGGCGCGATCATGCTGGTGCTGACCGTTGCGGTCTGGGGCTGGCGCATGATGACGCATCGCCCGTTCGATCGCGAGGCGTTGCGGCTCGGCTCCTGGGTTCTCTGCACGGTGATCGCGGCAGGCTTCGTCAGTTGCTTTCAGCACGGCGGCGCCTGGCCGCTGCCGACCGGCCTCGGCGGCGTGGTCGGCGATGCGCTGGTGCGCGCGCCCGCGGTGATCTTCGGGCCGGCCGGCACGATCTATCGCATCGTGCTGGGCACGATCCTGTTCGCCGCGATGACCGCGACGTTCCTGATCGCCTGCGGCCTCGGCGCACGCGAGCATGACGATGAGCTCGCGGAGATCGAGGAAGACGACAAGCCGCTCGACCAAGACGAGGAGAGCGATCGCGGCTCGGTCTCGCTGGGCTGGCTATTCCATGCGCTGATGAGCACCAAGGCGCGGCTGATCTGGCTGCTAGGCGCTGCCTACCGCTCGCTGGTCTCGAGCGGTCCGAAGACCAAGGCTGTCGCCTTCAGCCGCCAGGAGCCCAATCTCGGCGGCGGCCGCTCAGCGCCGTCGATCTCGCCGCAGTCTCACGACGAGGACGACGAGGACGAGCACGAAGAGGACGTGGAAGACGAGGAGGAGGAAGAGGAGGAGCCCGCCGCGCGCGCCCCGAAGAAGAAAGCTGCGCCGAAGGCCGCTTCCAAGAAATCCTCCGACAAGTTCGATCTTCCCTCCGTCTCCATGCTGGCCGCGCCGAAGGCCGGCGATCGCCAGCCGCTCAGCAAAGCCGAGCTGGAGAACAATTCCCGTTCGCTCGAAGGCGTACTGCAGGATTTCGGCGTGCGCGGCGAGATCGTGAAGGCCAATCCCGGCCCCGTTGTCACGCTGTACGAGCTGGAGCCGGCGCCCGGCATCAAGTCCTCGCGCGTGATCGGCCTTGCCGACGACATCGCCCGCTCGATGAGCGCGCTGTCGGCGCGCGTCGCGGTCGTGCCCGGCCGCAACGCCATCGGCATCGAATTGCCGAACGCACATCGCGAAAAGGTCTACCTGCGCGAACTGCTGGTGGCGAAGGAGGCGACCGATACGGTCGCAAAGCTGCCGCTCTGCCTCGGCAAGACCATCGGCGGCGATCCTGTCATCATCGACCTCGCGCGCACGCCGCACATGCTGATCGCCGGCACCACCGGATCGGGCAAGTCGGTCGCGATCAACACCATGATCCTCAGCCTCGTCTACCGGCTGCGCCCCGATCAGTGCCGCCTGATCATGGTCGATCCGAAGATGCTCGAGCTCTCCGTCTATGACGGCATTCCCCATCTGCTCACGCCTGTCGTGACCGACCCGAAGAAGGCGGTGGTCGCGCTGAAATGGGCCGTGCGCGAGATGGAGGAGCGCTACAAGAACATGGCCAAGCTCGGTGTGCGCAACATCGACGGCTACAACACGCGCCTGCTCGAATTGAAGGCCAAGGGCGAGGAGCCGACGCGGACCGTGCACACCGGCTTCGACAAGGAAACCGGCAAGGCGATCTACGAGGAAGAGAAGCTCTCGCTCGACCCGCTGCCCTACATCGTCATCATCGTCGACGAAATGGCCGACCTGATGATGGTCGCCGGCAAGGACATCGAAGGCGCGGTGCAGCGTCTCGCGCAGATGGCTCGCGCCGCAGGCCTGCACGTGATCCTGGCGACGCAGCGTCCGTCGGTCGACGTCATCACCGGCACCATCAAGGCGAACTTCCCGACCCGCATCGCCTTCCAGGTCACGTCCAAGATCGACAGCCGCACCATTCTGGGCGAGATGGGCGCCGAGCAGCTGCTCGGCCAGGGCGACATGCTCTACATGGCAGGCGGCGGCCGCATCAGCCGCGTGCACGGACCTTTCGCCTCCGACGAGGAGGTCGAGAAGGTGGTGCGTCACCTCAAGACGCAGGGACAGCCGGAATATCTCGAAGCCGTCACCGCCGAGGAGCCGACCGAGGACGAGGACGGTGCCGTGTTCGACGCCACCGGCGTGGGCGGGGATGGCGGCGGCGATCTCTTCCAGCAGGCGGTTGCGATCGTCAAGCGCGACCGCAAGGCCTCGACCAGCTACATCCAGCGTCGTCTGCAGATCGGCTATAACCGCGCCGCATCGTTGATGGAGCGCATGGAACTGGAGGGCATCGTCGGTCCCGCCAACCATGCCGGCAAGCGCGAGATTCTGGTCGAGGAAGAAGACAGCCATATGTGAGGCGAGGAGCCTCTGAACATCATTTCACGCAAATTCGATATCTGCTTTTGCCCGAAATCACGGTAAAAGGGCGCCCAGCCATACAGGACGACGCGTTGATCAGACATCCGGACATTCGATTCACTGCCACCATCGCCGCGCGCAGCGCGCGCATGGCCGGCGTGCTTCTCGTCACCGCCGCGATGGTGACCGCTGCGTCGTTCGCGCAGACCGTGCCGGTGCCGAAACCCGCGCCGAAGGGGCGTGACGGTGGCGCGTCCGCCGGCGGGCCGGCCGTCACCGGCGCGACGCAGGCGCCGCCCAATCCGGTGATCCCGGATCCGCGGCGCAACGTGCCGAGCAGCATCTTCCAGACGTTCGACGCCAACCAGAAGGCGCAGGCGGCCAAGGTCAGCGCCTATCTGTCGTCGCTGCAGACATTGGTCGGGAATTTCGTCCAGGTCGGCCCCGACGGCAGCAAGACGCAGGGCGATTTCTACATCCAGAAACCCGGGAAGGTGCGCTTCGAATATGACGCGCCGAGCCCGATCGACATCGTCGCCGACGGATCCTCGCTCGTGGTGCGCGACCGCAAGCTGGCGACCCAGGACGTCTATCCGCTGTCGCAGACGCCGCTGCGCTTCCTGCTCTCCGATCGCATCGACCTGATGAAGGACACCAACGTCGTCAACGTCTCGGCGGACGACGTCTTCGTCAGCGTCACCATCGAGGAGAAGCAGGCCCTGGTCGGCACCAGCCGCCTCCTGCTGATGTTCGGCGCCAAGGACGGCCAGCTCAAGCAGTGGACCGTCACCGATCCGCAGGGCTACGACACCACGATCGCGGTCTACAATCTGGATTCGAGCAAGAGGCTCGACCCCAACATGTTCAAGATCGATTTCACCAATTACAGCACGCCGTCGCCGGGTTGAGCGCTCCGCTGCCGTAGGGTGGGCAAGGCGCGAAGCGTGCCCACGATTCTCGGACTTGAAAAGACGGTGGGCACGGCGCTTTGCGCCTTTGCCCACCCTACGAGAGCTTGCTAAGACGCAACTCCCATGCGTCTTTCCCTGACAACCTGGAACATCAATTCGGTGCGGCTGCGCATCGACCTGGTCGCGAAGTTTCTCAAGAGCGCGCGGCCGGAGGTGCTCTGCCTGCAGGAGACCAAGTGCATCGACGACGCCTTTCCGCTGAAGCGCTTCAAGCGGCTCGGCTACGAGCACATCGCGCTGAACGGGCAGAAGGGCTATCACGGCGTCGCCATCGTCTCGAAGATCCCGTTCGAATCGAAGGACATCCGCACCTTCTGCGACAAGGTGGATTCGCGCCACATCTCGGTATCGTTCGGCGACAAGGCGGGCATTGCAAAACCGCTGGTGCTGCATAATTTCTACGTGCCCGCGGGCGGCGACATTCCCGATCCCGTTGCGAACGAGAAGTTCGATCACAAGCTCCGCTTTCTCGACGAGTTGAAGGCGTGCGAGCCGCTGCATCCGCGCGGTGAGGATCGTCACATCCTAGTCGGCGATCTCAACGTCGCTCCGCATGAGAACGACGTGTGGTCGCACAAGCAGCTGCTGAAAGTCGTGTCGCACACGCCGGTCGAAACCGAGAAGCTGAAGGCGGCGCTCGAAGCCGGCGAATGGATCGACGTCGCGCGCGATCGCATTCCGATGTCGGAGAAGGTCTATACGTGGTGGAGCTATCGCTCCGCCGACTGGACCGTCGGCGATCGCGGCCGCAGGCTCGACCATATCTGGGTCTCGCGCGCGCTGAAAGACGCGGTGCAGGATTTCAGGATTCTGCGCGATGCCCGCAGCTGGGAGCGTCCGTCGGACCATGTCCCCGTGACGGTGACGCTGGAGGTGTAGCCCCGCCTGTCATTCCGGGGCGCGCCACTTGGCGCGAGCCCGGAATCCATCGTGCGTCAGCGACGGTGGAGGAATGGATTCCGGGCTCGCGACTTCGTCGCGCCCCGGAATGACGAACGGAGAGAGCTCAGCTCGTCAGCTTCGCGCCCGCCATCAGGATATCGCTGGCGATCTGGCTGGAGCGCACCGCGAATTCGTCGCGCAGGCGCACCGCCGCGGCGGGATCGCTTTCGAGCACGCGTTGGAACAGACTGCGTGCGACGCGGATGACGGAGGAATGCTCCAGCGCGATCGCGCTCGACGGCCGCTTCATCGGCACCACCAGCGCGAGCTCGCCGATCAGCGCACCGGGGCCGGCGATCATTTCGGCGCCGGCGCCGTCCTCGACCCGGAAGGCGCCGCGCTGGACCACGAAACCTGCATCGGCGTCGTCGCCGAGATTGAACAGCACGTCGCCGCGGACGAAGTCGCGCTGCTCGGAGCCGATCGCCAGCATGCGCAACGAGGCGTCTCCCAACAGGCGCAGTGTCGGGACACGCTCGAGAAGCGCTACATCATCGTCGATTGACATTCAGGTCCGAGGCTCGAAGGCATGCGATCTAAAACGATTCGCACGCCGTCGAAGCGTATCACGGCACCAGCTTGTAGCCACCGGCTTCCGTGACCAGGATTTCCGGGTTGGCGGCGTCCTTCTCGATCTTCTGGCGCAGGCGGTAGATGTGGGTTTCCAGCGTGTGGGTGGTAACGCCGGAATTGTAGCCCCAGACCTCCTGGAGCAGGGTCTCGCGCGACACCGGCATCTGGCCGGCCCGGTAGAGGAAGCGGAGGATGGCGGTTTCCTTCTCGGTGAGCCGCACCTTGCGGGCATTGGCCGCGGTCAGCATCTTCGAGCCGGGACGGAAGGAGTAGGGGCCAACCGAGAACACCGCGTCCTCGCTGGCTTCGTGCTGGCGGAGCTGGGCGCGGATGCGGGCCAGCAGCACGGCGAAGCGGAAGGGCTTTGCCACATAGTCGTTGGCGCCGGATTCCAGGCCCAAGATTGTGTCCGAATCGGTGTCGTGCCCGGTCAGCATGATGATCGGGGCCTTGAAGCCGCCCTTGCGCAGGGAGCGGACGACCTCGCGGCCATCGGTGTCGGGCAGGCCGACATCCATCAGGACCAGATCGGGGGAGTTGGCCTTCGCGGCGCTGGCGCCCTTGGCGCCGGTATCGACGGCGGAGGCCTCGAATTCTTCGTGTAGCGATAATTGCTCCACCAACGTATCGCGCAGATCGGTATCGTCATCCACGATCAGGATCTTGCGGGCATTGGCCATGGGGG
This sequence comes from Bradyrhizobium sp. CCBAU 11357, assembly GCF_028128865.1. Lineage (NCBI taxonomy): Bacteria > Pseudomonadati > Pseudomonadota > Alphaproteobacteria > Hyphomicrobiales > Nitrobacteraceae > Bradyrhizobium > Bradyrhizobium sp. CCBAU 11357. The sequence goes on from NZ_LBJW01000112.1 coordinate 97,925, forward strand.
GTCATCCTTTTAGGGTCCGGCTCGGCGCGCATCCATGCCGCACCAAGCCGCGAGGGAAGTTTAAGGTCGCCGTTATTATTGTTGTTCGTGTTGAAGTAGTGGGCTGTTACCGATTCACAAGCCAGAAGCACTCTAACTCAGAATAGCAGGCCGTTTTGATGAATGTCCTGTAATGAATTCGACATTGCGCGTTCACATGAAAAATAAAGCAGCTTCAGTCGGTTACACCAGGAATCGAAGTGCCGGGCCGCTCTCGGCGATCCGCGTTAAGCCTGCCGCCGGTAATCCGCGGCGGGGCTGGCTGACGATGGGAGCGCTGACCATTCCGGTTGCGCTGGGGCGAGGCGGCATCCTCGCCAACAAGCGCGAGGGCGATGGCGGCACCCCCAGAGGCAGCTTCCGGCCCAGGCAATTGTGGTGGCGGGGCGACCGGCACAGCCGTCCCCGAACATTCCTGCCGGCCCGGATCATCACCGGTTGGGACGCCTGGTGCGAGGATCCGCGGGACCGCCATTACAACCAGAGCATCCGGCTCGGCGAGGGGCAGGGCGGCGACCGCCTCGAGCGCGCCGATCATCTCTACGACTTCATCATCGAGATCGACCACAACACGCGCCCCCGCATCGCCGGCCGCGGCAGCGCGGTGTTCCTGCACCTCGCCCGCGACAATTTCGGCCCGACCGCCGGCTGCGTCTCCATGACGAAATCCGCGATGCTGCAATTGCTGCGGCGCCTGGGCCCGCGAACAAAGATCATCATCGGGTGACGCACTGCGCCGTCATTGCGAGGAGCGCTTGCGACGAAGCAATCCAGAATCCCACCGCGGAACGATTCTGGATTGCTTCGCTTCGCTCGCAATGACGAATTCGAGGACGCGTTCTCCCGGACCCGGCTTACGGCTCTTACCGATGTCCGAAAATCGCGCTCCCGACGCGCACATGGGTGGCGCCCAACATGATCGCGGTCGCGAAATCGGCGCTCATGCCCATCGAGAGGTTCGTCAAGCCATTGCGCGCGGCGATCTTGGCGGTGAGCGCAAAGTGCGCGGCAGGGGGCTCGTCGACCGGCGGGATGCACATCAACCCGGAGATCGCCAGCCCGTAGGTGTCGCGGCAGCTCGCAATGAAGGCATCGGCCTCGCCAGGCGGAACGCCGGCCTTCTGCGGCTCCTCGCCGGTGTTGATCTGGACGAACAGCTGCGGGTGCTTGTTCTGGGATTCGATTTCCTTGGCTAACGCTTGGCAAATGCTCGGACGGTCGACCGAATGGATGGCGTCGAACAGCGCGACCGCCTCTTTCGCCTTGTTGGATTGCAGCGGCCCGATCAGATGCAGCGCGATACCGGGGTAAGCAGACGTTAATGCCGGCCACTTGGCTTTGGCTTCCTGCACCCGATTCTCGCCAAATACGCGCTGTCCGGCGGCGATAACCGGAGTAATTGCGTCCGCCGCGAAAGTCTTGGACACGGCGATCAGCGTGACCGAGGCGCGGTCACGCTGCGCGTCCCTGCAGGCGCGTGCAATTTCGGCTTCGACCGTGGCGAGGGCATTTGGTGAATCGCCGGTTACCGGCGCGGCGTTGGCTTCTGTCATGACGTCTCTTGGCTGTGACCGAGCCCGCGTTAGGTCCAATTTTACCGAGTTCAAGAAACAGTTTTTGAACCCTTCGCTTTACCTTAGCCCGCGGGGTGGGTAGCGAAAATGGCAAGCGTCAGTCTCAACCGCAAGCGCGCGAAACTCAAGCAGGTTCTCGGAATCCGGGCGCGGCTTGCGTTGCTCGCGGTGATTCTCGTGACGCCCCTGATGATCGAGCGCATCCGGTCCCTCGAAGACACGCGCGCGCGGCAGATCGCGCAGGCTGCGGCTGAATTCACCATTGTGGCAAGGCACAGCGCCGATGCACAGCGCGAGGTGATCTCGTCGGTCGAGACCATCCTGAAATCGGAGGCCTTCATCCGCGCGTCCGCCGGCGGCATCACCAAGAGCTGCGACGTGCTGCGCGCGAGCCTGCCGTCGAGCCTGCCCTGGATCCGCACGCTTCTGATCGCCGGTCAGGACGGCCGCATCCAATGCGCCACCAACAACATGTATGTCGGCCTCGATCTCAGCGACCGGCCGTACTTCCAGCAGGCCCAGGAAACCGGCCGCTTCGTGCTGAGCGACTTCATCATGTCGCGGCCGGTGCCCTCGCCGACGGTGATGGCGGTTTATCCGGTCTCCGCCTTCAGCGGTGTGGCCGATGCCGTCGTGCTCGCCACCGTCAATCTCGACTGGATGTCGAAGGTCATGAACAATCTGGGCGGTCGCGCCGGCATCACCGCGGTGCTGGTCGACAGCGCGGGCACCGTGCTGGCGGCACCGGCCGATCAGCACAGCGCGGTCGGCCGTCCGCTCGACCACATGCCGCTGATGTCCGCGATCGCCGACAAGGCGCTGCGCTCCGATCAGGATGAGGGTTCGCTGTCCTTCCTCGCCGCCGACGGCTCCCGCCGCGCCGTCAGCTATATCCGCATCGCCGGCACCAATGCCCGTCTGATCGCCAGCATCGACGAGGACAAGGTGTCCGCAGCGGTCAGCCGCGACATCCGCACCGCCTATCTGCAGCTCGCCTTCGTGCTCATGTTCGTCCTGCTCGGCGCGCTGATCGCCGCCGAAAAGCTCGTGATCAAGCCGATCGAGATGCTCGCCGACATGGCCAAGCGTCTCGGCGAGGGCGATCTCTCGGCCCGCGCCGCGCGCAATCGCCTGCCCGCCGAGTTCGTGCCGCTGGCCCGCGCGTTCAACGCGATGGCCGCGCAGCTGAGCCAGCGCGAGCGCGAGCTGATCGCAAGCAACGACCGCCTGACGGTGATGGCTTCGATCGACATGCTGTCCGGCCTCGCCAATCGCCGCGGTTTCCAGAGCCGGCTGGATTTCGAATGGATGCGCGCGCAGCAGTATGGCAGCGAGCTGGCGCTTCTGATGATCGACGTCGACCATTTCAAGCTGTTCAACGACACCTATGGCCATCTCGAAGGCGATTCCTGCCTGACGCGGCTCGGCGAATCGCTGTCCGGCATCGCCGCCGACACGATGGGCTTCGCGGCCCGTTACGGCGGCGAGGAGTTCTGCCTGCTGCTGCCGAACACCGACGTGGCGCGCGCCGTCGAGATCGGCGAGCAGGTGCGCGCGGCCGTGCTGAGGCTCTGTCTGCCGCACATCACCTCGCACCACATGATCGTCACCGTCTCGATCGGCGTCGCTGCGACCAAGCCGAACGAGACCCTGCGCCCAGGTGACTTGATCGAAGCCGCCGACGCCGCGCTCTACGCCGCCAAGCACCGCGGCCGCAACAACGTCGTCGAGCACGGCGTGCAGGCCATCGAGACCAGCGCGGCCGGCATGATGATGGTGGCGAGCGCCTAAAAAGGGCGACGAGATTCATCGCGCCTTGGGTTGTCGTCTGGGCATGATCCTTCCGGAAAACCGCTTCGCACTTTTCCGGATCATGCTTTAGCTCGCAGCTCCGGCCCGCTCGAGCTCGATCTCCGTCACCACACGATTGCGGCCGCCGCCCTTGGCGAGATAGAGCGCGCGGTCGCAGCGCTCGATCAGATCCGCGATCGTCTCGCCGACCCGGTATTGCGCCACGCCGATCGACACGCTGATACCGGGCAGGGTCTCGCCGGTCGAACGACGCGTGATGGTGGCTTCGGCGATTGCGCGCCTGATGCGTTCGGCGATCTCGGCGCAGGCGGCCAGATCGGCGTCCGGCAGCACCCCAATCAGCTCCTCGCCGCCATAGCGGGCCGGCAGATCCTGCGCGCGAACCTTCTCGCGCAGCACCTTGGCCATCAGGCGCAGCACCTGGTCGCCGACACCGTGGCCGAAATTGTCGTTGAAGGACTTGAAGTGGTCGATGTCGAGCAGCAGCACGCTGAGCGGCTCGCCCCATTCCGCCGTCGTCTGCGCCTTGCGCAGGAATTCATCGAGCGCCCGCCGGTTCGCGAGCCCCGTCAGCGTGTCGGTCCGGGCGCGCTGCTCGGATCGCGAAAGCGAATCGCGGATCGCGTCGAGCTCGCGGGTCTTTTCCGCAAAGCCTGCCTCCAGCCGCGTCGCCCGCGTGGCGGCCCGCGCCAGCTCGTTCATGAGCTGGGCGACCAGCAGCTTTGGATCGACCCCGGCCTTGCCCTGGTCGGCCACCTGGCTGATGACCTGCATCTGCGAATGATTGTCGGCGATCGCCGTCGCCAGAAACTCCTTCGCCGTCCCCATGAGCGCCTGCAGCCGCTCGGACGTGTCGACCACGACGGCACTCACCTGGGGCGCGGCGTAGGTCTCGAACAGATCCTGATTGGTTTGGGCGTCGAACGGACGATTGTGATCGATCAGGAGATCGATTGCGTTGCGCAGATCGTCGTGGCCGCCCGCGAAATATTGGTACCAGACCGCAAAATTGGCCGGGGTCGGCGCAACCCGCTGTTCGGCCATGCTGCGCATCGCCCGCCCAGCAATGGACGCGGCATAGTCGTAATCGGGATCGTCGAAGCTGGAATCCATTTGCGGTAACGTGGCCTTGTCGAACCGCAAATTGGCATTGACCCCTTAATCACACCCCAACGCGGCCCTCGTAGTTATGCGGAGGCGTGGTCAAAGTTCCAAAACGCGGCAACCCATTGACCCCCCGAGGTCTTCTATGGCCTAGTCCGCCGTCTTGACGGCCGAACCCACGAAAACCCAACGATTCCATGACCTCCGAACGCTATAACGCCCGCGACGCCGAACCGCGCTGGCAACGCCTCTGGGACGAGCAGGCGATCTTCGTCTCCAAGAACGACGATCCGCGGCCGAAATATTACGTCCTCGAGATGTTCCCCTACCCGTCCGGGCGCATCCATATCGGCCATGTCCGGAATTATACGCTCGGCGACGTGCTGGCCCGCTTCATGCGCGCCAAGGGGTTCAACGTGCTGCACCCGATGGGGTGGGACGCTTTCGGCCTGCCGGCCGAGAACGCCGCGATCGAGCGCAAGGTGGCGCCGAAGGCCTGGACCTACGACAACATCGCCGCGATGAAGAAGCAGCTCCGCTCGATCGGGCTGTCGCTGGACTGGTCCAGGGAGATCGCGACCTGCGATCCCTCTTATTACAAGCACCAGCAGAAGATGTTCCTGGACTTCCTGCGCGCAGGCCTTGCCGAGCGCGAGAAGCGCAAGGTGAACTGGGATCCCGTCGACATGACCGTGCTCGCCAACGAGCAGGTGATCGACGGCCGCGGGTGGCGTTCGGGCGCCGTGGTCGAGCAGCGCGAGATGAACCAGTGGGTCTTCAAGATCACGAAGTACTCGCAGGAGCTGCTGTCGGCGCTCGACGGGCTGGACCGCTGGCCCGACAAGGTGCGGCTGATGCAGCGCAACTGGATCGGCCGCTCCGAGGGTCTGTTGATCCGCTTCGCGCTGGATGCGGCGACGACGCCGGCGGGCGAGAGCGAGCTGAAGATCTTCACGACCCGCCCCGACACGTTGTTCGGCGCCAAGTTCATGGCGATCTCGGCGGATCATCCGCTGGCGCAGGCAGCAGCGGCCAAGAACCCGAAGCTTGCCGAGTTCATCGCCGAAATCAAGAAGATCGGCACCGCACAGGAGATCATCGATACCGCGGAGAAGCAGGGTTTTGATACCGGCATCCGCGCGGTGCACCCGTTCGATCCCTCCTGGAAGCTGCCGGTCTATGTCGCCAACTTCGTGCTGATGGAATACGGCACCGGCGCCATCTTCGGCTGCCCCGCACACGACCAGCGCGACCTCGATTTCGTCAACAAGTACAATCTCGGCAACACGCCCGTCGTATGCCCGGAAGGCCAGGACCCGAAGAGCTTCGTCATCACCGACACCGCCTATGACGGTGACGGGCGCATGATCAATTCCCGCTTCCTCGACGGCATGACCATCGACGAGGCCAAGGAAGAGGTGGCGAAACGGCTCGAGACCGAGCTGCGCGGCAACGCGCCGGTCGGCGAGCGTCAGGTCAATTTCCGCCTGCGCGACTGGGGCATTTCGCGCCAGCGCTATTGGGGCTGCCCGATTCCCATCATTCACTGTCCGAAGTGCGACGTGGTGCCGGTGCCGGATGCCGACCTGCCCGTGAAGCTGCCTGACGATGCGACCTTCGACAGACCGGGCAACGCGCTCGATCATCATCCGACCTGGAAGCACGTCACCTGCCCGCAATGCGGAGGCAAGGCCCAACGCGAAACCGACACCATGGACACCTTCGTGGATTCGTCCTGGTACTTCGCGCGCTTCACCGATCCCTGGAACGAGGCTTCGCCGACGACGCCTGATGTCGCCAACCGGATGCTGCCGGTCGACCAATATATCGGCGGCGTCGAGCACGCGATCCTGCATCTGCTCTACAGCCGCTTCTTCACCCGCGCGATGAAGGCGACGGGGCACATCGCGCTGGACGAGCCGTTCGCCGGCATGTTCACGCAAGGCATGGTGGTGCACGAGACCTACCAGAGGGCCGACGGCACCTATGTGCAGCCGGCCGAGGTGAAGGTCGAGGTCGGCGGCAACGGACGGCGTGCCACGCTGCTGACGACGGGCGAAGACATCGCGATCGGCCCGATCGAGAAGATGTCCAAGTCGAAGAAGAACACGGTCGATCCCGACGACATCATCGAGACCTATGGCGCCGACGTCGCCCGCTGGTTCATGCTGTCGGACTCCCCGCCCGACCGCGACGTGATCTGGAGCGACGAGCGCGTCCAGGGCGCCTCGCGCTTCGTGCAGCGGCTGTGGCGGCTGGTGGACGATGCCGTCGAGCTCGGCAAGGCTGCGCCGGCGGCCCGGCCGGCCAGCTTCGGCCCGGACGCTACCGCTTTGCGCAAGGCCGCCCACGGCGCGCTGGACAAGGTCACCACCGGCATCGAGCGGCTGCACTTCAACGTTTGCCTGGCTCATATCCGCGAATTCACCAATGCATTCTCGGAGGTGCTCCAGCGCCCCGGCCAGCCCGCCCCGGATCTCGCCTGGGCGATTCAGGAGGCCAGCCAGATCCTGGTCCAGCTGTTCTCGCCAATGATGCCGCATCTGGCTGAGGAGTGCTGGCAGGTTCTGGGCCGAACGGGGCTGGTTTCGGAGGCCGATTGGCCCAAAATCGAACGCGATTTGCTGGTTGAAGACAGCGTGACCCTGGTGGTCCAGGTCAACGGCAAGAAGCGGGGTGAGGTCACAGTTGCAACAGCGGCGCAAAATCCGGAAATCGAGGCTGCCGTTTTGGCCCTCGATGCGGTAAAGCTGGCCCTGGACGGCAAGCCCGTCCGCAAGGTGATCATCGTCCCCAAGAGGATCGTGAATGTTGTCGGCTAGGATCCGTATCGCAGCCCGCTTGCTGGCAGTCGCCGCGCTGGCGGCGCTGACGGCCGGCTGCTTCCAGCCGATGTATGCCGAGCGCAGCGACGGCACCCCGGGCCTGCGCGAGAAGCTGATGGGGGTCGAGCTGCCCCCGATCAACAAGTCCAATGCCTCCCGCGAGGCCCGCGTCGGCGTCGAGATCCGCAACGCGCTGGCCTTCAAGCTTTACGGCACCGCGACGGGCATGCCGCCGACCCACCGGCTCGACATCCGCTTCACCACCAGCCGCTCCTCGCTGATCGTCAGCTCCATGACCGGACTGCCGACCAGCGAAAATCTCGGCATCGACGCCCAGTACAATCTGATCGACGTCGCGACCGGCCGGTCGGTGATGAACGGCTCGACGTTCTCGCGCGTGTCCTATGACATGCCGGGGTCCTATCAGCGCTTCTCGCGCACCCGCGCCGTGCGCGATGCCGAAGATCGCGCCGCCAACGAGATCGCCGAGAACATCACGACCCGGCTCGCCTCGTTCTTCACCGCGGGCACGTAGTTCATTCCCGTCATTCCGGGGCGCCCAAAGGGCGAACCCGGAATCTCGATTCCAACCCTCTGGATTCTCTGGTGCGCAATTGCGCACCGTCGTTCGCGCCAGGCGCGCCTCGGAATGACAGTTAGCTCCAATGGTCGCACTGCGTGGAAAAGAGATCGATGCCTTTCTCGCCCGCCCTGATGCGGGCCGTCCGATCATCCTGCTCTACGGTCCCGATGCCGGCCTGGTGCGCGAGCGCGCCGATGCGCTGATCGCGTCGAGCGTCGACGATCCCAACGACCCGTTCTCGCTGGTCAAGCTCGACGGCGACGAGCTCTCCGCCGAGCCGTCGCGCCTCGTCGACGAGGCGATGACCGTGCCGCTGTTCGGCGGCCGCCGCGCCATCCGCGTTCGCGCCGGCTCGCGCAGCTTTGCCAGCGGCATCGAGACGCTGGCCGAGATGAACGTGAAGGATTGCCGCATCGTGATCGAGGCCGGCGAGCTCCGCCCGGAATCGCCGCTGCGCAAGACCTGCGAGAAGGCCAAGACGGCGGTCGCGATCGGCTGCTATCCCGACACCGAGCGCGACCTTGCCAGGCTGATGGACGACGAGCTGCGCATCGCGAATTTGCGGATCGCGCAGGACGCCCGCGCGGCGCTGATGTCGTTCCTCGGCGGCGACCGCCAGGCCTCGCGCAACGAGCTGCGCAAGCTGACGCTCTACGCCCACGGCAAGGGCGAGGTCACGCTGGATGACGTCATGGCCGTGGTCGCAGATGCCTCGGAGCTGAAGCTCGATCCGATCGTCGACGGCGCCTTCGCCGGGCGGCCCGACATCGTCGAGAGCGAGTTTGCCAAGGCGATGATCGCAGGGACCTATCCCGGCGTGATCATCTCGGCCGCCCAGCGCCAGGCCGCGTGGCTGCACAAATCCGCGCTGGCGATTGCCGACGGCACGCCTGCCTCCGCCGTGCTCGAGGGCGGCTATCCGCGCCTGCATTTTTCACGAAAGCCTGCGGTCGAAAACGCGCTGCGCAATTTCAGCCCGGCGCGGCTCGCCGCTGTGATCGAGCAGCTCGCGACCGCCGCGCTCGACACCCGCAAGCAGTCCACCCTCGCCGCCGCCATCGCCCAACGCGCGCTGATGGCGATCGCCGCGAACGCGAAACGGCGGGGCTGAGTCGAATTCTCCCCCCGTCATTGCGAGCGGAGCGAAGCAATCCAGAATCGTTCCGCAGCGGGACTCTGGATTGCTTCGCTCCGCTCACAATGACGATGTGGAAATAGTTGCGCGCCCACGCGCGCCCTGACGTGCTCGAACGTGGGAACGACGCCCGAGGATTCGGTCTACAGCGCGCCCTTGGCCAGCCGCTTCATCACCTCGTCGAGCTGATCGAGGTTGCGGTAGTTGATCTGGACCGAGCCGCCGGGATCGCGGTGATTGACGGTGACCTTGAGCCCGAGCGCGTCGCTGACGCGCTTCTCCAGATCGATCGTGTCGGGGTCCTTTTCCTTGCCCCCGCTGGCGCGCGCCTTTTGCGGCTTGCGCTCCGGCACGCCCTCTTCATGCGCGAGCGCCTCGGCCTGGCGGACGTTGAGACCTTCCTCGACGATGCGCTTGGCGGCAGCGATTGGATCGGGGACGCCGATCAGCGCGCGGGCGTGGCCGGCCGTCAGTTCGCCGGTCGCGATGAAAGCCTGCACCTCGGCCGGCAGCTTGGTCAGCCGCATCATGTTGGCGACGTGACTGCGGCTCTTGCCGACGACCTTTGCAATGTCGTCCTGACTGCGTTTGAACTCGTTGGCGAGCGCATGATAGCCCTGCGCCTCTTCCATCGGGTTGAGATCTTCGCGCTGCACGTTCTCGACGATCGCGAACTCCAGCGCGTCGCTGTCGCTGATGTCGACCGGGACGATCGGTACCTCGTGCAGGCCGGCCATCTGCGAGGCGCGCCAGCGCCGTTCGCCGGCGATGATCTCAAAGCGATCCTGCGCGCCCTTCACCGGACGCACCACGATCGGCTGGATCACGCCGTGCTGCCTGATGGAGTCGGAGAGCTCCTTCAGCTCGGTGTCCGAAAACGTGCGGCGCGGGTTGCGCGGATTGGCCTTGATGAACTCGATCGGCACCTTGCGCTGCGCGCGCGGACGATCGACATGCTGGGCCTCGCCGCCGACGTCGCCGATCAGACTTGCAAGACCCCGGCCCAGTCGCGAACGCGCTTCGTCGGCCATCGCCAGCTCCCTTGGATTCACCGTGCAGCACTCCAAAACTGAATTATCGTAGGGTGGGCAAAGCGAAGCGTGCCCACCGATTGTGTGCGGAAGACGGTGGGCACGGCGAAGACGCCTTTGCCCACCCTACGGCGGCGTCAATGCGTCGTGCGCAACTCGCGCTCGCGCTGGATCACTTCGGTGGCGAGCCGCAAATACGCTTCGCTGCCGACACATTTGAGATCGTAGACCAGCACCGGCTTGCCGTAGGACGGCGCTTCCGAGATGCGCACATTGCGCGGGATCATGGTCTTGTAGACCTTCTCGCCCATGAACTGGCGGACGTCGGCGACGACCTGGTTCGACAAATTGTTGCGCGAGTCGAACATGGTGAGCACGATGCCGTGGATCGACAGGTTCGGATTGAGCGTCGAGCGCACCTGCTCCACGGTCTGCAAGAGTTGCGACAGACCTTCGAGCGCGAAGAACTCGCATTGCAGCGGCACCAGGATCGCGTCCGATGCGGCCATCGCGTTGACCGTGAGCAGGTTGAGCGAGGGCGGACAGTCGATCAGCACATAGGTGTAGTCGGCGTCCGGCGAGACGTTGTTGTTGAGCGCGCCGATCGCGTCGCGCAGCTTGAAGGCGCGGCCGGGCGTGGTGCCGAGCTCGAGCTCGAGGCCGGAGAGGTCCATGGTCGACGGCGCAATGTGCAGCCGCGGCACCGCGGTCGAGACCACGGCTTCGCGCAGAGGCGCTTCACCGATCAGCACGTCATAGGTCGAGCAGGAGCGGTTGCGGCGATCGATGCCGAGGCCGGTCGAGGCGTTGCCCTGAGGATCGAGATCGACGATCAGGACGCGCTCGCCGATCGCAGCGAGCGCCGTGCCCAGGTTGATCGCTGTGGTTGTTTTTCCCACGCCGCCCTTCTGGTTCGCCAGCGCGAGGATGCGCGGGTGACCGTGCGGGACTTCAGCTGGCTGTTCCTGGGCGGTCTGGTCTTGCGGCTCGTCAGTCACGCTCATCGAAATTTCCCCACTCCACCCCTGAACGTCTCACCCTCGCCGTTCGGCGGCATTCAGCTCCACGATCCAACCATCACCGGTGCGGCTTTGGTGGAGCTGGGCCTGAATATTCCAATATTTAGCGGCTTCGGTCAATTCAGCCTCTACATCTTGACCCTTAGGAAATAGCGCCTTTGCGCCCTGGCGCATCAGCGGCTCCGCAAAGCCGATGAGTTGATGTAGCGGAGCCAGTGCACGCGCGGTGACGCAATCGACGGGGCCGGTGATTCTATCCACATTATCCCCGATCTCAGCGAGATGTACGACTCCCGGCGATGTGGTGACGCGGATCGCTTCGCGCAAAAAGGCGGCCTTCTTGGCAATTCGCTCGACGAGATGGACGCTCGCGCCAGGTGTGTCGGTCATGGCGCAGGCGAGCACGATTCCGGGAAATCCGCCGCCACTACCCAGATCGGCCCAGCGTTTTGCGGCCGGCGCAAGATCGACCAGCTGAAGCGAGTCGGCGATGTGCCGGGTCCAGAGCTGCGGCAAGGTCGAGGGCGCGACCAGATTGGTCTTGGCCTGCCACTCCCGTAGTAGCGCGATGTAGCGATCAAGCCGCTCTTCGGTTTCACGTGAAACGGGCGCGAGCTTGAGGGCGGCGATCTTGTCGGCGGCGATGATGGAATCCAGCGCCTTGTCGTTGGCCACGGCCTTGCCGATCTTCGGGCTGGCTGATCCCGCTTCAATTCGGCGCCCAGCGCCCTCGCCCGCTCCGGGTCGTCGCGTTGGCGGTCGATCCCCGCCCGGTCCGCGCTGTTTCACGTGAAACGCCTATGCGATTGGCTTTATGCGATTGCCTTGGAAGTCCTGCGCGCCTCGCGGCGCAGATAGGCTGCGAGAATGCCGAGCGCCGCCGGCGTCATACCGTCGATGCGGCCGGCCTGGCCGACGGTGAACGGTCGTGCCTTCTCCAGCTTGGCACGCACTTCATTGGAGAGACCGGGAACGAGATGGTAATCGACGTCCGCCAGCACCATGCCCTCGTCGCGGCGGAAGGCTTCGACGTCGGCGCTCTGGCGCTCCAGATAGACGTCATACTTGGCGTCGATCTCGAGATGGGTCGCGATGACAGGATCGACGGCCGACAGCTCCGGCCAGATCGCGCGGACCTGGCTCCAGCCGATCTCCGGATAGGCCATCAGCTCGAAAGCCGAACGGCGCTGGCCATCCCGGTTCAGCGACAGCCCGTGCTTGATCGCCTCGTTCGGGGTGATGGTCAGGGACTTCGAGAGCGTCCTGGCGGCGTTCAACGCGTCCATCTTGGCGCGATGATGCCGGCTTCTGGCGCTGCCGACGCACCCCAGGGCGATGCCCTTCTCGGTCAGACGCTGATCGGCATTGTCGGCCCGCAGGGTCAGCCGGTACTCGGCCCTGGAGGTGAACATGCGATAGGGCTCACTGATCCCGCGGGTGACGAGGTCGTCGATCATCACGCCGAGATAGCCGTCGGCACGATCGAACACGGTGAGCGCGGCACCGCTGGCGGAAAGCGCCGCATTCAGGCCGGCAACAATGCCCTGCCCGGCGGCTTCCTCATATCCGGTGGTGCCGTTGATCTGCCCGGCCAGGAACAGCCCGCGCAGACGCTTGGTCTGCAGGGTCGGATCGAGCTCGCGGGGATCGATGTGGTCGTATTCGATGGCATAGCCGGGGCGGACCATTTTCACCCGCTTCAGGCCGGGAATGCTGGCAAGGATCGCGAGCTGGACCTCCTCCGGCAGCGAGGTTGAGATGCCGTTGGGATAGACGGTCGTATCGTCGAGCCCTTCCGGCTCCAGGAAGATCTGGTGGCCGTCCCGGTCGCCGAAGCGGACGATCTTGTCCTCGATCGAGGGGCAATAACGCGGCCCGGAGCTCTTGATCTGGCCGGAGTACATCGGGGAGCGATGGACATTGGCCCGGATCACCTCATGGGTCGCCGGCGTGGTCCGGGTGATCCCGCACTGGATCTGCGGCGTCGTGATCCGCTCGGTCATCACCGAGAACGGCTCCGGCGGCTCGTCGCCCGGCTGCATCTCGACCGAAGACCAGTCGATCGTGGTGCCGTCCAGGCGCGGCGGTGTGCCGGTCTTGAGACGTCCGAGGGTAAAGCCGGCGCGCTCGAAAGAGCTGGAAAGGCCCATTGCAGGCGCCTCGCCGACCCGGCCGGCGGGCCAGTTCTTCTCACCGAGATGAATCAGCCCACGGAGAAAAGTGCCGGTGGTCACGACAACGGCCCCTGCCCGAAGCTCCCGGCCGTCCGCTAGGCGCAGTCCGGTCACCCGGTTATCGACTACGATCAGCTCGTCGGCCTCACCCTCGATGACGGAGAGGCCTTCGGTCTCCCGGATCGCCGCCTGCATCGCCGCCGCGTAGAGCTTTCGGTCTGCCTGAGCCCGGGGGCCACGCACAGCGGGGCCCTTACGGCGATTGAGAACGCGAAACTGGATGCCGCCGGCATCGCCGACACGGCCCATCAGACCGTCGAGCGCATCCACCTCGCGGACCAGATGGCCCTTGCCGAGCCCGCCGATGGCGGGATTGCAGGACATCGCGCCGACCGTGGAGAAACGGTGCGTCAGCAGAGCGGTCGCCGCACCCATCCGGGCAGCGGCAGCCGCGGCTTCACAGCCGGCGTGGCCGCCGCCAATGACGATGACATCGAAACTTGCTCGCTCTGTTCGCATGGACGGACTTCTAGCTCAGAGCTGGGAAAGCCGGAAGTGGAAACTCGGGAGCGGCGTTTCACGTGAAACAGGCGCAAGCCCAAGCCGGAACCATTTTCGCGAAAACAACCCCATGCACCGTAGGAGGTGCATTGATCCATCTGGTGTTTCACGTGAAACAAATATGGGGCTCCTGGGCCGAGCGATGCTCGACCAGACATCCCGTCACGTGCCCTCGCCGCGCTGCCGTAGCTGCCAGTCGGGGGGCGCCACGTACCGCGTCATACTCCGTCATTGCGAGCGCAGCGAAGCAATCCAGGATCTCGGAGGAGGCAGTCTGGATTGCTTCGTCGCAAGGGCTCCTCGTGAGAGAGAGCGGCGTTTCACGTGAAAAGCGGGGGACCCCGCCCGTGTTTCACGTGAAACAGAAGAAATGGAACAAGAGCTAGTTCTACAATCAAGTACTAGCGCTACTTTCCGATGCAGAATTTCTGGAAGATGGCGCCAAGGACGTCCTCGACGTCCACGCGGCCCAAGAGCCGGCCCAAGGCATAGGCGGCCGCTCGCAGCTCTTCGGCCGCGAGCTCCTCGCCGTCTTCTACAAGGTCCAGACTTCGGCGCAAGCTGTCTGAGGCCCGGGTCAACAAGTCTCGCTGGCGGGCCCGGGTCACCATGGCGCCCTCGGTGGTCCCGAAGAACTCTGAAGCGAACTTCACCAGCGCGTCGACCAGCTCGGGGATGCCGTCGCCCCGGCTTGCCGAGATCCCGAACTCGCCGCTTGGTCCCGCTCCACCGCCCCCGCCGAGATCGATCTTGTTGCGCACGATCCAGACCGAGCCGCTGGACGAAGCACCACCGTCCGCGGATGTCCAGCGCGAGCGCATTGTGTCGAGATCGAGGGCTTGCCCGCCCTCCACCAACCACAGCACCAGATCGGCGTCCTCGGCTCGCGCGCGGGCCCGGCGCACGCCTTCCTGCTCGACGGGATCGTCGGTCTCGCGGATGCCGGCGGTGTCGATCACCGTGACTGGATAACCGTCTAGATCGAGCTGCACCTCGATCACGTCGCGCGTGGTGCCGGCATGCGGCGAGACGATCGCGACCTCGCGCCGCGCCAGCTGGTTGATCAGCGTCGACTTGCCGACATTCGGCTCGCCCGCGATCGCAACCACCAGGCCATCTCGAAGGCGTTCAGAATGCCCCTGTGCCGCAAGCACTTCTGTGATTTCCTCGTGAAGCGACTTGATCGCTTTCACCGCCGGCGCTCTCAGCTCCGCGGGCACGTCGCCTTCATCGGAAAAATCGATGCCGGCCT
Organism: Bradyrhizobium sp. CCBAU 11357; assembly: GCF_028128865.1. Classification (NCBI taxonomy): domain Bacteria; kingdom Pseudomonadati; phylum Pseudomonadota; class Alphaproteobacteria; order Hyphomicrobiales; family Nitrobacteraceae; genus Bradyrhizobium; species Bradyrhizobium sp. CCBAU 11357. The sequence goes on from NZ_LBJW01000112.1 coordinate 113,034, forward strand.
CGATCAGCGCGGAGGCCTCGATGATGCGCTCGCGCCAGTCGCGCGCGCGGTCGCCGAGCAGGCCCCGTAATTGGCGTAGCGCCTGGCGGCGCTGGCGGTCGGTGTCGGCGTGAATGAGGTCGTCGAGGCCCTCGGCCTCGGTCAGGTCGAGCTTGCCATTCTCGAAGGCGCGGCGGGTGAACTCGCCGGGCTCCGCCGTGCGCGTATTCGGAATATCAGAAATCGTTGCGAAGAGCGCCGCCAGCACCGCGCGGCCGCCATGGACGTGAAATTCGGCGATGTCCTCACCCGTCGCGCTGCCCGGCCCCGGAAACCAGAGCACGACCGCATCGTCGATCGGCTGGCCCGCGCCGTCCCGGAGCAGCCGGCGGCTCGCCTGTCGCGGCCCCGGCAGCCGGCCCGCAAGCGTCGTCAGCGCCAGGCCGGCTTGCGCGCCGGAGACGCGGACCACGGCGATCGCGCTGGGCGCCCGCCCGGATGACAGCGCAAAAATGGTCTGGTCTCGCGGATGCATGGCCTATTTGTCCGGCTGCCGCCGAAAACGCAAACGTCCGTTTTCCGGACAAGCCAACCGTGTTTTGCTGCACTTTGCCTTGATAAGCAGCATGGGGAGGATCGACCCGGTTCAAGGATTTATTTTGAATATCAATAGATTACTAGACATCCAAGATCCGAGCAGCGGGATGTCTTCCATGCTGCATCGTCGCTGCAGCAAGGCCGCACAAAAAAGGGCGCCCGAAGGCGCCCTCTGATTCTTTGCTGCAGCGTCCTCAGGTGTTCATGGAGTCGAAGAACTCCGAATTGCTCTTGGTCGAGCGCAGCTTGTCGAGCAGGAAGTCGATCGCGTCCATCGTACCCATCGGATTGAGGATGCGGCGGAGCACGTACATCTTCTTGAGCACCTGCGGATCGGTGATGAGCTCCTCCTTGCGGGTGCCCGAGCGCGAGATATCGATCGCCGGGAAGGTGCGCTTGTCCGACACCTTGCGGTCCAGGATCAGCTCGGAGTTACCGGTGCCCTTGAACTCTTCGAAGATGACTTCGTCCATGCGGCTGCCGGTATCGACCAGCGCCGTCGCGATGATGGTCAGCGAGCCGCCCTCCTCGATGTTGCGGGCCGCGCCGAAGAAGCGCTTCGGACGCTGCAGCGCGTTGGCGTCGACACCGCCGGTCAGCACCTTGCCGGATGACGGCACCACGGTGTTGTAGGCGCGGCCGAGGCGCGTGATCGAATCGAGCAGGATCACGACGTCGCGGCCGTGCTCGACCAGGCGTTTTGCCTTCTCGATCACCATCTCGGCGACCTGAACGTGGCGCACCGCCGGCTCGTCGAAGGTCGAGGACACCACTTCGCCCTTCACCGAGCGTTGCATGTCCGTGACTTCTTCCGGACGCTCGTCGATCAAGAGCACGATCAGATAGCATTCGGGATGGTTGTGGGTGATCGAGTGCGCGATGTTCTGCATCAGCACGGTCTTACCGGTCCGCGGCGGCGCCACGATCAAGGCGCGCTGACCCTTGCCGATGGGTGCAACGATGTCGATCACGCGTGCAGAAAGGTCTTTCCGCGTCGGATCGTCGATCTCCATGCGGAAACGCTGATTCGGAAACAGCGGCGTGAGGTTGTCGAAATTGACCTTGTGCTTGGCCTTTTCCGGGTCCTCGAAATTGAGCGTGTTGACCTTCAGCAGCGCGAAGTAGCGCTCGCCCTCTTTCGGGCTGCGGATATGACCTTCGATGGTGTCGCCGGTGCGCAGGCCGAAACGGCGGATCTGCGAGGGCGAAACGTAGATGTCGTCCGGGCCCGGCAGATAATTCGCATCGGGCGAGCGGAGGAAGCCGAAGCCGTCGGAGAGCACCTCGACGACGCCCTCGCCGACGATATCGGTCTCGGCCAGCGAGAGCTGCTTGAGGATGGCGAACAGCAGCTCCTGCTTGCGCATGGTGCTGGCGTTTTCGACCCCGTTCTCTTCCGCGAACGAGACCAGCTCGGCCGGGGTTTTCGACTTGAGGTCCTGGAGTTTGATTTCCCGCATTGGGGTGGTCCTGTGGGGTAACCTGAAAAAGAGGGGGGTGCGAGGTGGCTCTGAAATGCGGACGCGAGCAGGTGCAGGTAAGGTCCGCAGGTCTGGCAAGGTTAAGCGCCGGTGAGGCTTCAAACCTGATGCGGTGTCCGGCCTCTGGAAGGCTCGGACACAACCACATCCGCCTGCGTTGGGTGGGATATCGCTAATATAGAAAATCGCTCAACGCTCCGCAAGCCGAAGCGCTGAGCTAATCGCCGCGCGGTTTGCCTAGAACGGCTTCACGATCACCATGACGACGATGAAAATCATCAGGACGGTCGGCACCTCATTGATAATCCGATAGAATTTCTGGCTTCGTGGACGCTTATCAGCGGCAAAATCCTTGACCCAGCGGGAAAAAAAGCCGTGGACCGCCGATAGCACCAGGACCAGTGCCAGTTTTACGTGCAGCCAGCCGAACGAGAACCAATGTCCGGACCAGGCGAGATAGAGCCCGGCGAGCCAGGTGACCATCATCGCGGGGTTGATGATCGCCTTGAGCAGCCGGCGTTCCATGACCTTGAACGTCTCGGACTGCTTCGAGCCGATTTCGGCCTCGCAGTGATAGACGAACAGCCGCGGCAGATAGAGCATGCCGGCCATCCAGGAGATGACGGCGATCACGTGCAGCGCCTTGATCCAGAGATAGACGTCTTCGAACATTTCGACGGTCCGGGTTGCTGTCCAGCTCGGGAGCGCTGGGGATAGTAAGAACTCGTTAAGGTCTTACCCCGCACACATATCCGTCCGTAGCGCCTTCCTCAAATCTAGAATCTTAGATTCTTAAGGTTTGAGTCTATGTGACCGTGGATTGGACTCACGCAATTCCATCCGCGCGTTCGCGCGCGCTTGTTCACATCCATCCACATATTCCGGACAGCCTTCGTCGACTTCCGATAAGTCAGCCGGCTTCAAAGGCTTGCGCGTTTGTATCGGCAGCTTATCAAGGGACTTGTCCGCGCAATCCCGTTTCCCTCTCGGCGGGGCGCCGGACTTGTCCTGACCGGCAGCAGTGTGAAGAAAATCGCTGCTTGTCCCGCCCCTGGTGTCGCGCATCCCTTTCCGAGAGGTTAAGCTCCACAGAAATCCACAAACCACCCCAACGAAATTCAAAGGGTTTTTGTGCCGACCTCGAACAATTATTTCCATCTCCACCTGGTCTCGGACTCCACGGGTGAAACGCTCATCACCGTGGCGCGCGCGGTCGCGGCCCAATACGCCAACGTGACGCCGGTCGAGCACGTCTATCCGCTGGTGCGCAGCCAGAAGCAGCTCGACCGCGTGCTCGACGAGATCGAGGAAGCGCCGGGGATCGTGCTGTTCACGCTGCTCGAGAAGGATCTGGTCGCCAGACTCGAGGACAAGTGCAAGCAGATCAATGTTCCGAGCCTCTCGATCATCGGGCCGGTGATGCAGCTGTTCGAAGCCTATCTGGGCGCTGCGACCACCGGCCGTGTCGGCGCCCAGCACGTGCTCAATGCGGAATATTTCAAGCGCATCGACGCACTTAACTACACGATGATCCATGACGACGGTCAGCATGTCGAAGGTCTCGACGAGGCCGACGTGGTTCTGGTCGGCGTGTCCCGGACCTCGAAGACACCGACTTCGATCTATCTCGCCAATCGCGGCATCCGCACCGCCAACGTGCCGCTGGTGCCGGGCATCCCCGTGCCCTCGCAATTGGAGACGCTGACGCGGCCGCTGGTCGTCAGCCTGCACGCGACGCCGGAACGCCTGATTCAGATCCGTCAGAATCGCCTGCTTTCCATGGGCGCCGAGTCCGGCAGCGATACCTACACCGACAAGCAGTCGGTCACCGAGGAGGTCGCGTTCGCGCGCAAGCTGAGCGCCAAGCACGATTGGCCGCTGCTGGACGTCACGCGCCGCTCCATCGAGGAGACCGCGGCGGCGATCATGAAGCTGTATAGCGACCGCCAGCGCAACCGGCCGTCCGAGTAAGTGTCGCCGATGAGTCTGTGGCGCGGCAAAAGTCCGTTGATCCTGGCCTCGCAAAGCAGCGCGCGCAAAATGCTGCTGGCCAATGCCGGGCTCGACTTCGTAGCTGTCACCGCTGATATCGACGAGCGCGGCATTCAGGCCGCGTCAAAACTTTCGGATCCGCGCGAGATCGGCCTGTTGCTGGCGCGCGAGAAGGCCAAGGCGGTCTCTGCCGGTCATCCCGGGCACTTTGTGATCGGCGCCGACCAGACGCTGGCCCTCGGGAACCGCCTCTTCAACAAACCGGCTGGCCGCGCCCAGGCGCTGGCGCAATTGCGCGATCTCGCCGGTCAGACGCACGAGCTGAATTCAGCCGTCGCCGTGGCGCAGGATGGCAGGATCGTGTTCGAGGACGTTTCCGTGGCGCGCATGACCATGCGGCCCATGAGCGAAGCCGAGCTTTCGGCCTATCTCGACGCCGCCGGCGAGGCCGTGACCAGAAGCGTCGGCGCCTATCAGCTCGAGGGCCTCGGCATCCATCTGTTCGAGCGCATCGAGGGCGACCATTTCACCATTCTCGGCCTGCCGCTGCTGCCTCTGCTTGCGTATCTGCGGAGCGAGCAGCTAATTGCGGTGTAGATGCGAGAGAAGGCTGGGTGCTGATGCGGATTCTCGGACTGACCGGCTCGATCGGGATGGGCAAATCCACCACCGCGAAATTGTTCGCGGAGGCCGGCGTCCCCGTCTACGACGCCGATGCTGCCGTGCATCAGCTCTATGAGGGGGAAGCTGCCCCCGCAATCGAGGCCGCCTTCCCCGGTACCACCGCGAACGGCAAGGTCGATCGGCAAAAGCTGTCGGCGCGCGTCGTGCACGATCCCGCCGCGATCAAGCAGCTCGAGCAGATCGTTCATCCCATGCTCGGCGCTTCCCGGCAGAAATTCTTTGTCGACGCCGAGGCTGCCAAGGCGCCGGTCGTGGTGCTGGACATTCCGCTGCTGTTCGAGACAGGCGGCGAGAAGCGGGTCGATGCCGTGGTCGTGGTCTCGACCTCGCCGGAGCTTCAGCGCCAGCGGGTGCTGGCGCGCGGCACGATGGACGAGGCCAAGCTCGATGCCATCATCGCCAAGCAGATGCCGGATGCCGAGAAGCGCAAGCGCGCCGATTTCGTGGTGGATACCTCACACGGCCTTGACCCGGTGCGCGCCCAAATCGCGCACATCCTAGCCGAGGTCGCTAAGATGCCGCAGCGGCGGATCTGATTCGCCACCTCACACGGCTTCTTAAAGACATGCGCGAAATCGTCCTCGACACTGAAACCACCGGCCTCGATCCGCTGCGCGGCGATCGACTGGTCGAGATCGGCTGCGTCGAGATCTTCAACCGCATGCCGACCGGACAGACGTACCACGTCTATATCAACCCTGAGCGGGACATGCCGGCGGAAGCGTTTGCGGTGCACGGATTGTCGTCTGAATTCCTGGCGACCAAGCCGTTGTTCCACGAGGTCGCCGACGACTTTCTCGCGTTCATCGGCGACGCCCCGCTGGTGATCCACAACGCTTCGTTCGATATCGGCTTCATCAACGCCGAGCTCGACCGCATCAAGCGCGCTGCGATCCCGCGCGAGCGCCTGGTCGATACGCTGCTGCTGGCGCGTCGCAAGCATCCCGGCGTGTCCAACCGGCTCGACGATCTCTGCTCGCGCTATTCGATCGACAATTCACACCGCACCAAGCACGGCGCGCTGCTGGACGCCGAGCTGCTGGCCGAGGTCTATGTCGATCTGGTTGGAGCGCGGCAGTCGCAGCTGCTGCTGGCCTCGGACACCGAGGAGATCAGGGTCAACAGCGCCGGCGATGCGCCGCGGCGGCAACGTCTGGTGCCGCTCGCGCCGCGGATTTCTGAAGCCGAGCGCGAGGCCCATCGGGCCTTCATCGCGACCATGGGTGACAAGGCGATCTGGAACGAGTACCTGCCCGCTCCAGCCGTGGCGGTCGCCGCTCAGGCCTGACCGGCTTGGCCCGGAGCGGCCATTTGTCGCTCCATGTTCTGGCGATACAGACCGACGAAGTCGACCGGATCCAGCATCAGCGGTGGGAACCCGCCGTCGCGCACTGCGGTCGCGATGATCTCGCGTGCGAACGGGAACAAGAGGCGCGGGCACTCGATCATGACCAGCGGATGCAGGTTCTCCTTGGGCACGTTGACGATCCGGAACACGCCGGCATAGGCGAGCTCGAACGAGAACATCACTTTACCTGCGGTCTCGGCCTTGCCCTCGACCGACAACGTCACCTCGAATTCGTGTTCGCTGAGATTGTTGGCGCTGACGTTGATCTGGATGTTGATCTGCGGCGGCTGGCTCTGCTGCTGGAGCGAGCCGGGCGCGTTGGGATTTTCGAACGAGAGGTCCTTGGTATATTGCGCCAGCACGTTGAGCTGGGGAGCCTGGGCCGCCTCGGGAGGGGTGCCGTTGCCGTTGGTCATGAAAGTGTCTCCTTACCCGATTGGGGCTGAATTTCGCGGCGGTTGGCTAACATAGGGCCGGCTCGTTCCACAAGGACGAACGGTCCCGGACCGGGAATTCGGGCCGCGCTCACGCCTTGGACGCTCATCCTGCCTTTTCCGCGAAATTTCGCCTTAAACGATTGAAGATGCGCGATTTCCGGCCAGGATCGGGTTTCCCCTTAAGCATAAAACGCGCTACACTTGGCGCTGTGCCAAAAGGCGCCATTGGCCGGGCAAGATTTCGTGCCTACATCCCACGGACCTGACGCGGACCTAAAATGGTGATGTAGACTTGCCGTTTCCGAAAGGAACGGTCTACTGGCCGGATTGATTTTCCCGGCAACGAGCCCTGAAAAGACCAGAAAGCGGATACGACGTGGACATCTACACCATCATATTCCTGGCGCTGGCCGTCTTCATCTTCTTGCGGCTGCGTAGCGTGCTGGGGCAGCGCACGGGCAACGAGCGGCCGCCGTTCGATCGCTCCGCCGCCCGCAATGCGCTGGGAGGTGCCCAGGACAACAACGTCGTGACCATGCCGGGCAAGGTGATCGACCAGGCGCCGCTGGCACCGACGGCCGAGCCGACCGCACCGGCCGATCGCTGGAAGGGGCTGGCCGAGCCGGGCACTGCGCTGGCGCAGGGTCTCGATTCCATCGTCGAGAAAGACTCCAGCTTCGACCCGCGCCATTTCCTCTCGGGCGCGCGCGGCGCCTACGAGATGATCGTGCTGGCTTTTGCTAATGGCGACCGCCGCGCGCTGCGCGATCTGTTGTCGGCGGACGTCTATGACAGCTTCGACGCCGCGATCAAGGAACGCGAGAAGAACGAGCAGAAGACCGAGACGCGCTTCGTCTCAATCGACAAGGCCGAGCTCGTCGGCGCCGAGCTGCGCGACCGCAACGCGCAGCTGACCGTGCGCTTCGTCTCGCAGATGATCTCGGTCACCCGCGACAAGACCGGCAACATCGTCGATGGCAGCGCCGAGACGGTCGCCGACATCACCGATATCTGGACCTTCGCCCGCGACACCTCCTCTCGCGATCCGAACTGGAAGCTGGTTGGCACCGGAAGCGCGAATTAAGACTTTCCTGAAGAACAGCGCGACGGCGCTTTGCGCAGGCGCCGTCGTGCTGTCGTCGTTTTCGCTCGGTGCCGAGGCGGCGCGGCGTCACCACCGCAGTCACCACCATCATCTGCCGCGAACGCCTGCCGCTCCGCCGCGGGCCTTGCCCTATCCACAGCTCTCCCTGCCGTTCGAAATTCCCGGCGCGCAATATCTGCCGCTGGCCTGGGCAGACGTGAAGGGCTGGGGCGACGACAATCATCTCGCGGCGTACAAGACCTTCCGCGCCAGCTGCAGGTCGATCAATGCGCAGAATGGTGTGGCCGAACCCAAGGCCGAATCCAAGGCTTTGGGTGCCTCGCTGGCTGAGCCCTGCCGGGTCGCCAAGACGCTCGATCTCACCGACGACGGCAAAGCGAAGACCTTCTTCGAAGAGAATTTTGCGCCGCTGCGGATCTCGCGGCTCGGCGAGCCCGACGGTTTCGTCACCGGCTATTACGAGCCGGTGCTGGAGGGATCGCGGACACAGACCGATGTCTACAACGTGCCGGTCTATCGCCGTCCCTCGAACCTGTTCGTGCGCGGCTACAAGCAGGACTCGGTCAGCCTGCCCAACAAAGGCCCGGTCTATCGCAAGATCGGTCGCCGCAAGCTGGTGCCCTATTACGACCGCGGCGAGATCGAGGACGGCAAGATCGCGGGCCGCGGGCTCGAGATCGCCTGGCTGAAGGATCCGACCGATCTGTTGTTCGCGCAGATCCAGGGCTCGGCGCGGATCAAGTTCGAGGACGGCAGCTCGGTTCGGCTCAATTACGACGCCTATAACGGCTATCCCTACACGGCGGTCGGTCGCATCCTGATCGAGCGCGGCATCATTCCGAGGGAAGAGATGTCGATGCAGAAGATCAGGGAATGGATGACGCAGAACCCTGAAGGCGCCAAGGAGCTGCGCCGCGCGAACCGCGCCTACATCTTCTTCCGCGAGGTCAACCTCTCCGACAAGGAGGAGGCAGTCGGTGCGCAGGGCATTCCGCTGACCGCGGGGCGCTCGATCGCGGTCGACAAATCGCTTCATGTCTACGGCACGCCGTTCTTCATCGAGGGCGAGCTGCCGATCGAGTCCGAGCGCGCCAAGACGCCGTTCCACCGGCTGATGATCGCGCAGGACACCGGCTCGGCCATCATCGGTCCCGCACGCGCCGATCTGTTTTTCGGCGCCGGCGCGGATGCCGGCCGCGTCTCCGGCCGGCTGCGTCACCCCATGCATTTCGTGATGCTGGTGCCGAAGAGTCTCGATCCCGCCCCGCGCGCCGCGAAGCTGCCGATCCCGGACCCCAGGCCTTCGGAGAAGATCGCAAAGCTGTTTCCGCAGACCGATCCGGCAAAGACCGGCACGCCCGTCGCCGCGGCGGCGCAAGGCAAGAGCGAAACGGTTGCCGTCGCCGGCCCCGTTCCGCTGCCGGTGCCGCGTCCCGCGATCGAGCCTGCCCCTGAGCCGCGCCGTCCGGCGAAGAATCGTTCTCCTCGCCCGCAATGAAACGACCGTCCGGTCCGCCCGTGCTGGAGCCTCGCCCTTCGCCGCGCCGTCGCGCGCTGAGCGAGGAAGAGCGCGAGCTGTGGGATCTCGTTGCAAAGCATGTCAAGCCGCTGCGGAAGCATCGCGCGGCCAAGGCGCATGCTACGCCGCGCGCCGAATCTTCGCCGGCGTCCCAGGCGACGAGGACTTCGCTACCGGCAAGGCCGGTTGCCGCTGCACCGGCGCCGCGCGCCGCAAAGCCGTCGATTCCGCCGCTTGCGCCGCTCGGCAAGCGCGAGCGGACAAAGCTGTCGCGCGGCCGCAGCGAGATCGACGCGCGGCTCGATCTGCACGGCATGACCCAGATGCGCGCCCATCGCGCGCTGGCTGGCTTCCTGCACCGCGCCCATCAGGACGGCCTCACTTTCGTGCTCGTCATCACCGGCAAGGGACGCAGCGGCGGCGAAAGCGGCGTGCTCCGCCGCCAGGTGCCGGAATGGCTCAGCCTGCCCGAATTCCGCGCCTTCGTCGTCGGCTTCGAGGAAGCCGCGATCGGCCATGGCGGCGAGGGGGCGCTGTATGTGCGGATCAGGCGGGCAAGGGGTTAGTAGCCCCAACGCGTGCGGCTTCTCTTGCCTCTCCCGCTTGCGGGAGAGGCCGTCGCGCGCAAGCGCGGCGGGTGAGGGCTCTTTCCTCTTGGGGAATCCCTCTGCGGAGACACCCTCTCCCCAACCCTCCCCCGCAAGCGGGGGGAGGGAGTGCACCGCCCGTGCGGCCACATTGTAAAGCCCTAAAACGGCCGGACGATTCCGACGCGCGGGATCAGCGTGAGTATCAAACCGAAGATGTTGGTCTTCCGATCCTCGGCCGGAATCAGCGCAGCTTCCTGCTTGGTCGGCAGCATCTTCACCGCATGCAGGATCAGGAACATGCAGACCGCCCAGTTTGAGATCCAGCGCGAATAGTCGAACACCATCGCGAACATCACGAGATAGGCGACGCTGATGCCGACCAGTGCTGCGATGACGAGCCGCTTGTGCCGTTCGCTCGCGAGCGTGCCGATCAGGCTCGCAAGATAGCGCCACAGCGGCGTGTGCAGCCAGATCAGCAGCGCGAACACGGGCAGGCCGAGGATGTTGTGCGGCAGGCGGCCCCAGGTGTCGGCAACTTCTTTTGCCAGCGGCTGGTACCAGATGTAGGCGAATTGCAAGAGGTCGGTGCGCGCCGGATCGGCCATCCGGCTCTTCAGATAGGCGCCGAAGTCCGCTTCGGGGATCGGCATCGTTCCCATAAACTGCGCGGCGAAGAACAGCGCCGAGACGGCGGCAAGGGCGATCACACCGAAGACGACATTGCTGCGATCACAGCCGCAAGCGAGGTAGTGCCGGATCACGACGATGGTGACGATCGTCGGCACATACATCAAGAGATGAATGTGATGGATCAGCACGAGAATGATCGAGAACAGCGCAGCCGTCGCCACGAAGACCAGCGAGCCCGCCGGCATCAGCAGCAGCACGATCGCCAGCGCGCAGCCATAGATGTCGAAATGGCCGAGCGTGTGCATGAAGTTCTTCAGGAAGAACGGCGAGCCCGCGGTGAAGACGAACAGCGGCAGCGTTCTTCCGGAGAAGCCGAACGTGTTCTGGAAGAGCCTGGCATAAAGGCCCAGCGTTGCAAGCCACGTCGCCCCGCCGAGCGCGAACACCAGCCACACCGGCACCTTCGCCGTGAACAGCGCGACGATCGCCCCGATCAGCGCGCGCTTGATGAAGCCGAAATGATAATCGACCAGGAGATGGATGTAGGGGACATAAGGCGGCAGCTGGATCTTGTGGACGAAGACGCCAACGATGACCGCCGCGTTGATCGCGAGCAGGAGCCGCCAGGGATTTTGCAGGATGCGTACGGTCACGCCGCATCAATAGCGTGACCGCTCCAAATTACAAAATGAACCGGCTCAGATCCGCGTTCTTGGCGAGATCGCCGATGTGCTTTTGCACGTAATCCGCGTCGAGCCGGACGGTCTCGCCGTTGCGGTCGGGGGCGGTGAAGGAGATCTCGTCCAGCACCCGCTCCATCACGGTCTGCAGCCGCCGGGCGCCGATGTTCTCGACCGTTGAATTGACCGCAACCGCGATGTCGGCCAGCGCATCGATGGCGCTGTCGGTGACGTCGAGCGTCACGCCCTCGGTCTGCATCAGGGCGACATATTGCTTGATCAGCGAGGCCTCGGGCTCGGTCAGGATGCGGCGCATGTCGTCGCGGGTCAGCGCCTGCAATTCGACGCGGATCGGCAGGCGGCCCTGCAATTCCGGCAGCAGGTCGGACGGCTTGGCGACGTGGAAGGCGCCAGAGGCGATGAACAGGATGTGGTCGGTCTTGACCGCGCCGTGCTTGGTCGAGACCGTGGTGCCTTCGATCAGCGGCAGCAGATCGCGCTGCACGCCCTCGCGGGAGACGTCGCCGCCGACGCGGCCATCGCGGGCGCAGATCTTGTCGATCTCGTCGAGGAACACGATGCCGTTGTTCTCGACCGCGCTGATCGCCTCCAGCGTCAGCTGCTCGGTGTCCAGGAGCTTGTCGGATTCCTCGTTGACGAGAATTTCGTGCGAGCCTTCCACCGTCAGCCGCCGCGTCTTGCTGCGGCCGCCCAGCTTGCCGAAGATGTCGCCGATCGAGATTGCGCCCATCTGGGCGCCCGGCATGCCCGGAATCTCGAACATCGGCATGCCGCCGCCGGACGACTGCGTCTCGATCTCGATTTCCTTGTCGTTCAATTCGCCGGCGCGCAGCTTCTTGCGGAAGGATTCCCGCGTCGCCGAGCTCGCATTGGCGCCGACCAGCGCATCGAGCACGCGCTCCTCGGCGGCAAGCTGGGCGCGTGCCTGCACGTCCTTGCGCTTCCTCTCGCGCACTTGCGCGATCGCGACCTCGACGAGATCGCGGATGATCTGCTCGACGTCGCGGCCGACATAGCCGACCTCGGTGAACTTGGTCGCCTCCACCTTCAGGAACGGCGCATTCGCGAGCTTGGCGAGCCGCCGCGCGATTTCCGTCTTGCCGACGCCGGTGGGGCCGATCATCAAGATATTCTTCGGCAGCACCTCCTCACGCAGGGAGCCGGTGAGCTGTTGGCGGCGCCAGCGGTTGCGCAGCGCGATCGAGACGGCGCGCTTGGCGTCGCCCTGGCCGACGATGAAACGGTCGAGTTCGGAAACGATTTCGCGGGGGGAGAAGTCTGTCATGTCTGATTAGCTAGGGCGGCAGGCAGCCAAGGACAAGCCGCATTTTGGGTCAGATGATCGGCGGGCCGGATTGCCATTGCTTCACGGCCTCGATCGGATGGATCAGCATCAGGATATTGAGCGTCAGATTGTCGCGAATGTGGAGCGCCAGCACGATCTCGAAGGCCAGCCCCAGCAGCACGGTCGCGGGGACAGGCAGCGCGCGCGCGGCCAGGAACCCGAGGATCATGGCCAGATTGTCCGAGACCGAATTGAGGATGCTGTCGCCGTAATAATCCAGCGAGATGGTGCCGGCGCGGTAGCGCTCGATGATGAAGGGCGAGTTCTCGACGATCTCCCAGGCGCCTTCGATCAGCATCGCGATGATCAGCCGTGCCGGCCAGGAGAGACGCAGTAACGGCAATCGTGCGAACAGCAGCCAGGTCAGGCCGTAGAACAGGAAGCCGTGCAGGACGTGTGAGAACGTGTACCAGTCCGCGATCTGCTGGGAATTCTCCGAGCTGTTCACCACGCCGTGCCACAGCTTGATGGTGCCGCAGGTACAGATCGGCACGCGCCCCATCGCAAGCAGGATCGCGGGCTGCAGCGCCAACAGCAACAGCGCGATGCCGACCCAGGCGAGCGGCGGGACAGCGACCTTGCTCTCGCGGGCCTGCACCAACGTCACGGTTCGCGCACCATCAGCAATGCCGGACCGTCCGGCGTCTCGACCATGCGATCGCGGACGAATCCCGCTTTCTCGTAAGCGCGTATCGCGCGCGCGTTGAGCGGGTCCGGATCGGTGACCATGCGCGGCAGCCCCTGCCGAAACCGTTCGTCGACGAATTGGCGCGTCAACGCCGAACCATGGCCGCGAGCGATCATGTCGCTTTCGCCGATGAACTGGTCGATGCCACGCGTGCCCTCCGGTTGCGGCCCGAAGCCCGTATTCCAGGAGGTCAGGCGATAGCATTGAAGATAGCCGAAGCGCCTGTCGCCGGCCAACACGATGAACTGGTCCAATGCCGGCTCATCGAGATCGCCGCTGACGAGCGAAAACTGCTCGTCCGGATCGCCCCACCAGTCCCTCACATGCGCCTCGCCCAGCCACCGCCGGATCAGCGGCAGGTCGGTCGTGCTCATAGGGCGGAAGGTGTAGCTGAGGGTCATCGAGCGCCTGCGGTGGCGGTGCGCTCCCTCTCCCGCTTGCGGGAGAAGGTTAGAGCCAGTCCGGAGCTTCGCTGTTCAATCACATCCCTACCCCGCCGCCAGGCTCTCGATCGTCACATTCCGGTTGGTGTAGACACAGATGTCCGCGGCGATGTCGAGCGAGCGGCGGACGATGGTCTCGGCGTCCTTGTCGGTGTCGAGCAGGGCTCGGGCGGCCGCCAGCGCATAATTGCCGCCGGAGCCGATCGCCATCACGCCGGCCTCGGGTTCGAGCACGTCGCCGGTGCCTGTCAGCACCAGGGAGACGTCCTTGTCGGCCACGATCATCATGGCCTCCAGCCGCCGCAAATAGCGGTCGGTGCGCCAGTCCTTGGCGAGCTCCACGGCCGCCCGGGTCAGCTGCCCCGGATATTGCTCGAGCTTGGATTCGAGCCGCTCGAACAGGGTGAAGGCGTCGGCCGTGGCGCCGGCAAAGCCGCCGATCACGTCGCCCTTGCCGAGCTTGCGGACCTTCTTGGCGTTGGACTTGATCACGGTCTGGCCGATCGAGACCTGGCCGTCGCCGCCGACCACCACCGTGCCGCCCTTGCGGACCGTTAGAATCGTGGTGCCGTGCCAGCCCGGCGAGCTGTTCTGGGAGTCCTGCATGAAATACCTCGTTGTCCGGCCTGATTTAGGCGGTCAGGGGCTGGGGCACAACGGGCCGTTCCGGCCCTAGATTCTGCTCACCATAGGCGGAAGTGGTGCCATGCTTGAGCGTTCCCGCAGTAGCGAAGGCGTCATTTGGCTGTTAATAGACTGGCGTTTTCGGCTCCAAGCTAGGATGAAAGCCAGCTTTCAATGCGCACCGCGACGATCAAGCGCAAGACCAAGGAAACCGACATCGAGGTCTCCGTGAACCTCGATGGCACCGGCGTGGCCAATATCGCGACCGGCATCGGCTTTTTCGACCATATGCTCGATCTCCTCGCCCGCCATTCCCGCATCGACCTCACGGTCAAGGCGGTGGGCGATCTGCACATTGATTATCACCATACCACCGAAGACACCGGCATCGCGCTTGGCCAGGCGGTCAAGCAGGCGCTCGGCAACATGGCGGGCATCACCCGCTATGCCGGCGTGCACATGCCCATGGACGAGACGCTGACGCGCGTGGTCATCGACATCTCGGGCCGCCCGTTCCTGGTGTTCAAGGCCGACTTCCCCCGCGCCAAGATCGGCGAGTTCGACACCGAGTTGGTGCGCGAGTGGTTCCAGGCTTTTGCCATCAACGCCGGCGTGACTCTCCACGTCGAGACCCTATATGGCGATAACAGCCATCATATCGCCGAGTCCTGCTTCAAGGGTCTGGCGCGGGCGCTGCGCACCGCCGTGGCGATCGATCCGAAGGCGGCGGGCGAAATCCCGTCCACCAAGGGCTCGCTCGGCGGCTGACATCTCCGTCTTGCGGCGAACGCTGCTGGCGGCATCACTGAATTTCGAGAACGGGGCATCACCATGCCTGTCTACACAGTTCACGCTCCCTCACCCGCCGGAGCCGATCTGCGCGCGGCCGACAAGTTCGTGTTCGTGCGCGACGGCTTCCATTTCTGGGCGATGATCTTCGGTCCGTTCTGGCTGCTGTGGAATCGGCTGTGGCTGGCGTTGATCGGCTATCTGATCTTCGTGGCCGCGTTCAACGCGGGGCTGTCGAGCCTCGGGCGCTCTTCGATCTTCTTCGCCGATCTCATCGTCGCGGTACTGATGGGCTTCGAGGCCTCGAGCCTGCGCCGCTGGACCTTGTCGCGCGGCAAGTGGCGGCAGCTCGACATCGTCGTCGGCGACGACGGCGATACCGCGGAGCGCCGCTTCTTCGAGCGCTGGAGCGAGAAGAACGGCATCGCTGGCGATCAATGGACCATCGATCGCGGCGGGCCGCCGCCGACCCGGAGCGTGCCGGGCCAGCCATTCTCGAACCCGCCGCCGATTCCGGCCGGCGGCATCATTGGGTTGTTTCCAGAACCGGGAGGGTCAAGATGAGCGTCGCCATCATCGATTACGGTTCCGGCAATCTGCATTCCGCCGCGAAAGCCTTCGAGCGCGCCGCGCGCAGCCTGGAGAGCCCGCAAAAGGTCTTCGTCACCAGCGATCCCGACCAGGCTTACGAAGCTGACCGCCTGGTGCTGCCCGGCGTCGGCGCCTTCGCCGATTGCCGGCGTGGGCTCGACGCCGTCAACGGCATGGTCGAGGCGATCACCGAAGCGGTGCGCGTCAAGGCACGGCCGTTCTTCGGCATCTGCGTCGGCATGCAGCTGATGGCGAGTCGCGGCAAGGAACACGTCATCACCGAAGGCCTGAACTGGATCGGCGGCGACGTCGAGAAGATCACGCCGCGCGATGAAAACCTGAAGATCCCGCACATGGGCTGGAATACGCTCGAGGTGCTCAGGGAGCATCCGGTGCTGGACAAGCTGCCGCTCGGCCCGAAGGGCCAGCACGCTTATTTCGTGCACTCCTACCACCTCAATCCCGCCAGCGAGGCGGACGTGCTCGCGCGCGCCGATTACGGCGGGCCCGTCACCGCGATCGTCGCGAAGGACACCGCCATCGGCACGCAGTTTCACCCCGAGAAGAGCCAGCGCTTCGGTTTGGCTCTGATCTCGAACTTTTTGCGGTGGAAACCGTGATGGATTCCACGGCTTTCACCTCGTCATTGCGAGCGCAGCGAAGCAATCCAGCGTCTTTCCGCGGCGGCAGTCTGGATTGCTTCGCTGCGCTCGCAATGACGGAGTGCTTAGCTGGCAAATCCGTTCCCATGATGGGGACGAGAGCAGGTACGATATGATTCTCTTTCCCGCGATCGATCTCAAGAACGGCCAGTGCGTGCGCCTCGAGCAAGGCGACATGGAGCGCGCGACCGTGTTCAACCTCAATCCCGCCGCGCAGGCGCAGAGCTTTGCCGCGCAGGGCTTTGAATATCTCCACGTGGTCGACCTCGACGGTGCCTTCGCCGGCAAGCCGGTGAATGCTGGGGCGGTCGAGGCGATGCTGAAGACGATCAAGATTCCGGTGCAGCTCGGCGGCGGCATTCGCGATCTCAAGACCGTCGAAGCCTGGCTCGACAAGGGCATCACCCGCGTCATCATCGGCACCGCCGCGGTGCGCGATCCGGAGCTGGTGAAGTCTGCGGCGAAGACATTTCCCGGCCGCGTCGCGGTCGGGCTCGATGCGCGCGACGGCAAGGTCGCGGTCGAAGGCTGGGCCGAGACGTCGCAGGTCACGGTGCTCGAGATCGCAAAGCGCTTTGAGGATGCCGGCGTTGCCGCCATCATCTTCACCGACATCGCGCGCGACGGCCTGCTCAAGGGCTTGAACCTAGAGGCGACGATTGCGCTGGCCGATGCCATCTCGATTCCCGTGATCGCCTCCGGCGGCCTCGCCTCGATCGAGGATGTGAAAGCCATGCTGACGCCGCGCGCGAAAAAGCTGGCCGGCGCGATCGCGGGCCGTGCGCTCTACGACGGCCGGCTCGATCCGGCTGCGGCCCTCACCTTGATCCGCGACGCGCGCAGGAGCTGACCCATGTTCAAGGTGCGCGTGATCCCCTGCCTCGACGTCAAGGACGGCCGCGTCGTCAAGGGCGTCAACTTCATCGATCTGCGCGATGCCGGCGATCCCGTCGAAGCCGCGATCGCCTATGACGCCGCCGGTGCCGACGAGCTCACCTTTCTCGACATCACCGCGACCCACGAGAACCGCGGTATCATGCTGGACGTGGTCCGGCGCACGGCGGAGGCCTGCTTCATGCCTGTTACCGTCGGCGGGGGCGTGCGCGAGGTCAACGACATCAAGACGCTGCTGCGCGCCGGCGCCGACAAGGTCTCGATCAATAGCGCCGCGGTGTCGCGGCGCGAATTCGTCAAGGAAGCTGCCGAGAAATTCGGCGAGCAGTGCGTGGTTGTCGCGATCGACGCCAAGCGCGTCAAGCGTCCGGGCGGCGACCGCTGGGAGATCTTCACCCATGGCGGACGCAACTCGACCGGCATCGACGCCATCGAATATGCCGAGGAAGTGGTTTCGCTCGGCGCCGGTGAAATCCTTCTCACCTCGATGGACCGCGACGGTACAAGGCAGGGATTCGACATTCCGCTGACCCGCGCGATCGCCGACAGCGTTCCCGTTCCCGTGATCGCCTCGGGCGGCGTCGGCAATCTCGACCATCTCGTCGACGGTATCCGCGACGGGCACGCCACGGCCGTGCTGGCCGCCTCGATCTTCCATTTCGGGGAATTCACCATTCGCGAAGCCAAGGAGCACATGGCGCGGCGTGGGCTGCCGATGCGCCTGGATGCCTGACGACTCCGGTTCGTAACGATGCTACATTGGCGGATGGGGATGGCCGCCGTGGCCAAACCTGTTGCCAAGCGTGTTTCCGAGTGAGTCCGATGCCGCGTTTCACGATCCATGATCTGGCCGAAACCATCGACGCCCGCGCGGCGTCCGGCGGCGAAGCGTCCTATACCCGCAAGCTGCTCGACAAAGGCCCCGAGCATTGCGCCAAGAAGTTCGGCGAGGAAGCAGTCGAAACCGTAATCGCTGCAGTCGAAAACGATCGCGCGCATCTGATCGCTGAAAGTGCCGACCTGCTCTATCATTTCCTTGTGCTGCTGAAGGCACGCGGCATAAAGCTGGAAGAGGTCGAGGCGGCGCTGGACAAGCGGACCTCGATGTCGGGGTTGGAAGAGAAGGCGTCGCGCAAGGGCGGCTAGGCAAGGCGAAGAGATCGCAACGGAAAGGCGGCGTCATGGATATCCGCGCACCCGAGCAGCAGTACAATCCCTACCGCGTCTATACGCGCGAGCAATGGGCGCGACTGCGCGACGATACGCCGATGACGCTGGAGCCGGGCGAGTTCGACCGGCTGCGCTCGTTGCACGACCGCCTCGACCTGCAGGAGGTCGAGGACATTTATCTGCCGCTGTCGCGGCTGTTGTCGATCTACGTCGACGCGATGCAGCGGCTGTATTACGCCGAGCGTCAGTTCCTCAACATCCGGGATCGCAAGGTGCCCTACATCATCGGGGTCGCCGGCTCGGTGGCGGTCGGGAAATCCACCACGGCACGCGTGCTCCAGGCGCTCTTGGCACGCTGGTCGCCGCGGCCGAAGGTCGAGCTGATCACCACGGACGGATTTCTCTACCCCAACGCGGTGCTCGAGCGTCAGGGCATCATGCAGAAGAAGGGTTTCCCGGAGAGCTACGACCTGCCGCTGCTGCTCAGCTTCCTCTCCGACATCAAGTCCGGCCGCGGGCACGTCCGCGCGCCGGTCTATTCGCATCTGACCTACGACATCGTGCCGAACCAATGGGCCGAGGTCGACCAGCCCGACATCCTGATCGTCGAAGGCGTCAACGTGCTGCAGACCGGCAAGCTGCCGCGCGACGGCAAGGCCGTGCCAGTCGTCTCCGACTTCTTCGATTTCTCGGTCTATATCGACGCCGACGAAGCGGCCCTGCGGCAATGGTACATCAAGCGCTTCCTGGCGCTGCGCGATACCGCATTCACCAATCCCAAGTCCTATTTCAACCGCTACGCGCTGTTGTCGGACGAGGAAGCCACTGCCACCGCGATCGCGATCTGGGAGCGCACCAACCTCGCCAATCTCGAGGACAACATCCTGCCGACCCGGCCGCGTGCGACGCTGATCCTCAAGAAGGGCGCCGACCACACGGTGGAGAGCGTGGCGCTCAGGCGTCTGTAATCGCCCCGGTGCGCTGCCATGCCCGTTCGAGCATGGTGTCTTTTGTTGCAGACCAATAATGGGTATTCCGCTATTCCTTGGAAAACGGCGGGGGCACACCATGGTTGATCGTCTCAGGAGCGCTGCGGAGCAGCTGGAAGCTCCGATCTGCCCAGATTGCCATCTGGAGATGAAGTGGTTCCGCTCGGAACTGCTCGCCGACGAGCCGACCCCGGTTATCGCGCATCTCTTCGTATGCCCGCACTGCAAGCGCGCGGCGCAGGCAAATACCGTCTTCCACGGAGGCCAGACGACGCCCGACAAGCTCTCTGCGCCGCGCTTCACTGCCTCGGCTGCTTGACATTCCGCGTTGGCCGGATCGCCCGCGCCAGGCCCGATATGACGGTCATTTCCGGGCTCCCTGTTGCACCTTCGCGACGACGAAGATGTGCCACGTCGTCAGAAACATCGCGGCGACGAGCGGGCCGATGACGAAGCCGTTCGCACCGAAGGTCGCAAGGCCGCCCAGGGTGGCAAGCAGCACGACATAGCTTGGCATCTGGATCGACTGGCCGACCAGGATCGGGCGGAGAAAATTGTCCGCAAGCCCGATCACGAAGGTGCCGAAAGCGAGCAGGATGAGCCCCTTCGTGACTGCGCCTGCCACGAGCAGATAGAGCGCGACCGGAACCCAGACCAGGGCGGAGCCGAGCACGGGCAGCAGCGAGACCAGCGCCATGAGCGCGCCGGCGAGCAGCGGCGCCGTCAGGCCGAGCAGCCAGAAGATGAGCCCGCCAAGTGCTCCCTGGATCAGAGCGACGAGAACGATTCCTTTGATGGTTCCACGAACCGCCAGCGTGAAGGCATCGAGGATTTCGGCGGTATGGCTCGGGCGCAGCGGCAGCGCGTCGCGAATGCGGGCATTGAGCTCGTCACCGTCGCGCAGCAGGAAGAACAGCAGGTACAGCATCACGAGCAGGCTTGCGACGAACTCCAGCGTCACCTGACCGATGTTGATCGCATGTCCGGCCAGTTGTTGCCCGGCAGGGACGACCAGACCCGACAGGCGTTCCCTCAGGGATGAAAAATCGATGCCGGCCAGGCGATCCAACAGGGACGCAGCCCAGTCGGGAAGCGCGGATTTCAGCTGCTGCAGGGGATGAGCGAGGCTGATCTCCCCGCTCTGAATGCGCTGATATAGCTCTCCGCCCTGGTCGATGAGCGAAGCGATGACGATCGCTACGGGGATGAGGACCATGACGACCACCACGACGACGGTGATGAGTGCGGCAAGGTTGTGCTTCCCGGGCATGGACTTCAGGACCCGTCGATAGAACGGGGCGAAGATGATGGCCAGCAGCGTGGCCCACAACACGGCACCGGAGAACGGCCAGAGCACCCAGGCGAACGCAACGGAGATCGCGCCGAGCAGGATGAGGAATGAACGGTCTTCCGATGTTCTCACGTGTTCGCCAGCTCTTCACTCGTTCGCCACACGACGTCCGTAGCACGACATCGTGGTGGAGCGGCAGTCCTGGCCGCTTCCCGGTCCCTCACCTGCCCGCTTTCGCGATCCAATCCGCAAGCTTGATGCGACCGGCTAAGGTGGCGGGGCCCGAGCTGCCGGCCTTGTAGACGAAGGCCTCGCCTTCCTGGATGTCGCCGGCCTCCTTGCCGAAGGCATCGGCGATGTTGGTCTTGTGGGTGATTAGGACCGTGTTGGTGCCCGCCTTCGGCGGCGCATCGACGAGCTGGCGCACGGCCTGCCCGGCCTTGGCATTGGCGCCGGTCGGGTTTGCCATTCCCGATGCGCTGGCGTTGCTGCTGTCGGTCAGGGCATCGACCGGCATGACCTCGTGGCCGGAGATCAGCTTGCCGGTCTCGACCGCGCGGTTCAGCCGGCTGGTGTAGACATCGCCGATCGGGATCGCGAGGTCCCTGATCGCCATCCCGATCTGGCGCGCCGCCTCCCTGCCCTTCTCGCTGAGCTGACGCTGGGCGCTCATGTCGTCGAACTTGAAGGGATAGACGTCCTTCTGGCTGTCGTCAGTCGCGGTATGCCGGAAGATCAGGACGTAGCCGCCCTGCTTGAGCGACATGAGATCAGGTGTATCGGCGGCTGCGTGCCGGACGCTTCCGGCGAGGAAAACAATGAGGGCGAGGCGGCAAAGCACGTTCATGCGCAAAATCCCCAGTAGCAAATGCCCCCTTGAGGATCGTGACGCGCAACGCGCGCGATTTCAATTACGATCGCCGGACGAGATCAGGTTCCCGTGAGATCCGGAACTGTCAGGTGCCGGGACGCGGCGAGGCCCGCGAGCGCCTCCTCGAGCTTCTCGCGGTCGAGCGGCTTGATCAGAAATCCGTTCATGCCCGCTTCGAAGCAGGCATAACGATCCTCCACCAGCGTGTTGGCGGTGAGCGCCAGGATCGGCGTGTGCTGAGCGCCAAGGGCGGCCTCATGCGCGCGGATGCGCTTTGTCGCCTCGATGCCGTCGAGCTGCGGCATCTGGATGTCCATCAGCACGAGATCGTAGGGCGTGCCGGCGGATGAGGCCGCGAGCCAGGATTCCAGCGCGGCCTCGCCATGGACGGCGATGACGACGCGGTGGCCGAGCTTGGCCAGCAGCGAGCGCATCAGCAAGGCGTTGATCTCGTTGTCCTCGGCGACGAGGATCGACAGGCCCTTCGCCGGCGCGGGGCCAGCGGACGCCGCCGGCGGCTCCGGCGCGAGATCGGGCGAGGCGACCTCCGGGGTCAGAGCTAGACGCGCGGCGAGCGAGGCTGCGCGCAGCGGCTTCACCAGAAAGCCGGTGAAGGCCGGCGACAGCTTCTCGTGCCGCGAGCTCGACGTCAGCAGCACGAGGCGCTGCAAGGCATGCGCGCGGGCGGCTTCACCGAGGTGGTCGGCCACGGCAGGGCCGATCGCACGATCGATCAGTACCGCGTGCCAGAAACGTTCCGGCAGCAGCGCTTCGGCGACCGCCGCATCCGCAACCAGGCAGGTCTGGCCGCCCCAGCGCTCGAGGCGGCGTGCGATGAGCGAAGCTTCGATGCCGTCGGCGACGAGCAGCATCGACTTGCCGGTGAGGTCGGGGCTCGGAAATGCGGTCTGTCCCGCGCCGCCTTGCGAGGGCGGAAGCGGCACCGCGACCTCGAAGGTCGAGCCCTTGCCCGGCTCGCTCGTGAGCGTGATCCGGCCGCCCATGCGCTTGACGATGCGCTCGCTGATGGCAAGGCCGAGCCCGGTGCCGCCATAGGTGCGGGCGACGCGCTCGTCGGCCTGCTCGAACTCGCGGAAGATGCGCTGCTGGGCTTCGGCTGCGATGCCGATGCCGGTGTCGCGGACCAGGAAGCTGATCTCGTTCGGCCAGATGCCGGGCTCGACGATCATCGCCACGCCGCCGTGGCTCGTGAACTTGATGGCGTTGCCGGCGAGGTTCAGCAGCACCTGGCGCAGCCGCGCGGCGTCGCCGACCACTTCCAGCGGCAGGCGCTCGTCGACATAGGCGGCGATCTCGAGCGACTTCGCCTGCGCGCGCGGCGCGAGCAGCTCGGTGATCTCCTCGACCAGG
Source organism: Bradyrhizobium sp. CCBAU 11357 (assembly GCF_028128865.1). Lineage (NCBI taxonomy): Bacteria > Pseudomonadati > Pseudomonadota > Alphaproteobacteria > Hyphomicrobiales > Nitrobacteraceae > Bradyrhizobium > Bradyrhizobium sp. CCBAU 11357. The sequence continues at coordinate 135,825 of NZ_LBJW01000112.1, forward strand.
GTCGAGAGCGCGAAGGGACGTTGATCGAGGTCGAGCTTGCCGGCCTCGATCTTGGAATAGTCGAGCAGCTCCTCGATCAGCGCCATCAAGGCTTCGCCCGAGGTCTTCACTGCTCTGGCATAGGTCACCTGCTCCGGCGTCAGATTTGTGTCGAGCAACAGGCCGCCCATGCCGATGATGCCGTTCAGAGGCGTGCGGATCTCGTGCGAGGCCATCGCCAGGAAGCGCGACTTGGCGCGGTTGGCAGCGTCGGCCTGGTCGCGCGCATCGGACAATGCTCGCTCGGTCTCGGTGCGGTCGGTGACGTCGCGTCCGACGCTCTGCAATTCGGCGGGCTGGCCGGCATCGAGGCGGACATAGCCCTCGCGCCAGGCGATCCAGCGCGCGCCGAGCGGCGTTGCGATCTTCTGGTCGTGGATGCGCGTGCCGCTGCTCTCGCGGGCGCTGTCGCCCTGCTCCAGCACGTCGAAATCGAAGCGCGTGCCGACCAGCGCGCTGCGCGCCTGTCCTGCGAGCGCGCAATAGGCCTCGTTGGCGAAGGTGATGCGGCCATCGGTAGCGCGCAGCACGATGAGGTCGCCCTGCTGCTCGAACAGGCTGCGGGCGCGCTCTTCCGCCTCCTTCAGCTCCCAATTGCGGTCGATCAACGCTTCGTTGTGGGCGGCGAGCGTCCGCAGCCGCTTATTGACGAAGCGCAGGCGCATGCTCAGCGTCGCAAGGCCGAGACAGGCGAGCGCGAACAGGAAGCTGGCGCCGATCGCAAAGGTGTGGGGATCGTAGCCGGAATTCTCGGACCGGCTGCCGGAGACGAAACCATAGGCGCCGCCGAACGTCGCCGAGAAGATCATGAAGGAGCGGATCGCGAAGGCGAGCCTCGGATGCTGCCGCCTGAAGCGACGCATGCGCACCTTGATCCGGAACGTCCGACCCATCACAACCGACCCTTGGCAACCGACCCTTGCCTGAAACCCCGCCGCCGCATGCGACGATGGCCCGCCGACCTTGCGAACAGCTTGCGGCTGTGGCGCCGCCTCCGAACAGGGTTGACGAGGTGTTAACGGTTTAAAGCGAAGCCGCCTGGAAGCGGCCATGGCTGCCGCGCGCACCGACGACCAGGGCTGCCGCCTCGCGCGGCGAGAACGTCTTCGAGCGCACAAAGATGCGGTAATCCGCCGGGCCTTCGCTGGAGAGATAGACCACCTGGCCGCCGTCGACCGGCTGCGCGGCGATCGAGACGAGACGCGTCGAGGGACTAGCCTGGCAGGAGTCCGGCTCGGAGCCGAGGCCGTCGTCGACCACGGCAAAATCCGCCGCGTCGGCATCGTCGGTGATCTGCACCCGGACCGTGGCCCGCGCGGGATCGTCGGTGAACGCGACATGCACGCCGGCGGTCCAGAACAGCGAGGTGAGCTCGACCGATGTGTCGCCCAGCGCGATGCAGGGATGCGACACCGAACCGATCTCGGCGCGGGCGAACACCGCAGCCGCGAGCAGGGGAACAGCCGAGGCCAGGAACTTGAAACGCAACATGACGCTCTACTCGCCGGGCCCCGGGAACTCACAATCGAAACGCGTCGGGCCTTATGGTTTGCAGAGCGTAAAGGAAAGTCGTTACCGCCGGGTTGACGCGCGCGGCGCTTACGCCAATTGGCGCACATCCTCCGCGAGTGCGCGGTAGGACAGCGCCTCGGCAAGGTGGAGGCGGCCGATCTTGTCGGCATGGTCGAGGTCGGCCAGCGTGCGCGCCACGCGCAGCACGCGGTGATAGCCGCGCGCCGACAGGCGCATCGTCTCGGCGGCGTCGCGCAGCAGTTTCTGACCCTGCGCGTCCGGCTTTGCGATCTCCTCCAGCACGGAGGCGGGGGCCTCGGCATTGGTGCGGACATGGGGCAGGCCTGCATCCGCATAGCGCGCCAGCTGGATGTCGCGCGCAGCCGCCACGCGGGCGGCAACCTCGACCGATCCCTCCGCCGGTGGCGGCAGGATCAGGTCGGCGGCGGTCACCGCCGGCACTTCGATGCGCAGATCGATGCGGTCCATCAGAGGACCGGAGATGCGCGCCTGGTAATCGCCGGTGCAGCGGTCGATGCGGCCGCGCTTGCAGGCATAGCCGGGCTCGAACGCATTGCCGCAGCGGCAGGGATTCATCGCCGCGACCAGCATGAAGCGGGCAGGGTAGGTGACGCGATGATTGGCCCGCGACACCGCGACCTCGCCGTTCTCCAGCGGCTGGCGCAGCGAATCCAGCACGCGCGGATCGAACTCCGGCAATTCGTCGAGGAACAGCACGCCCTGATGCGCCAGCGAGATCTCGCCGGGCTTGGCGCGCGCGCCGCCGCCGGTGAGGGCTGCCATGCTGGCGGAATGATGCGGCGAGCGGAACGGGCGCCGCGCCGTCAGCGCGCCGCCTTCGATCTCGCCGGCGACGGAGGCGATCATCGAGACCTCCAGCAACTCGCCTGGCGAGAGCGGCGGCAGGATCGAGGGCAGGCGCGCGGCCAGCATCGATTTGCCCGCGCCCGGCGCGCCGATCATGAGCAGATGATGGCCGCCGGCGGCCGCGATCTCCAGCGCGCGCTTGGCGCTCTCCTGGCCCTTGATGTCGCGCAGGTCGAGCGGCGAGGCGGCGGCCTCGTGCACCTTCGGCGTCGGTCGCGACAGCACCTGCGTGCCCTTGAAATGGTTGGCGATCTGGATCAGCGAGTGTGCGGCTATGATCTGAATGTCCGGGCTCGCCCACGCCGCTTCGGAGCCGCAGGATGCCGGGCAGATCAGCCCTTCCTCGCGCATATTGGCGCCAATCGCGGCGGGGAGGACGCCGGCCACGGGCGCGATCGAGCCGTCGAGGCCGAGCTCGCCGAGCACGGTAAAGCCGGTCAGCGCATCCGGCGGGATCGCGCCGATTGCCGCCATCAGCCCGAGCGCGATCGGCAGGTCGTAATGGCTGCCCTCCTTGGGCAGGTCGGCGGGGGCCAGATTGACGATGATCCGCCGCGCCGGCAGTGCCAGCCCCGAGGCGATCAGCGCCGAGCGCACCCGCTCGCGCGCCTCCGACACTGCCTTGTCCGGCAGGCCGACGATGGCGAAGGCCGGCAGGCCGGGCGCGACCTGCACCTGCACGTCGACCGCGCGGGCCTCGATCCCCTCAAAGGCGACGGTGGAAACCCGCTGAACCATGCCGAACCAGCCTGCTTTGTCCTGCAATTAGGGGTAGCAGAGCGCGACCTGTTCCGCAAGAACAATACGGGAACGATCTCCCGGCGCCGGGCCAAATCCTAACCAGACGTAAACGCGCCGCGGAAACTACGTCTCGAATGCGGTCGGCTGTCCTCAGCACATCCCAACGAATGTCCGCTACTGCTAGGCCTGCGGGATGGGCCGTGGTCTAACGGGTGAAAAGTAAATGCTTGCAAATCGCCGGAGAAGCGAACGTCGGGTGTGCAGCCGTCTCGCCAAGATCCATTTTGGCGCGGGCTCGCTGCCGCGGGATTGCACGATCACGGACATTTCGGATGGCGGCGTGAAAGTGGTGGCGGAATTTTTGGAAGTGCCGCCGCAATTCACCATCATCTTCGCGCCCGATTATTCCCGCCAATGCCGCCTGCGCTGGCGCATCGGCTGCGAATTCGGTGCCGAATTCGTCGACTGAACCTCGACGGGCCCGCCTCCTTAACGGGACTTTAGCGTTAATCGGTAAGCATCTCTGATCAGTTGCCGAGTGATCAGAGTATGTCCAAGCGTTCGTCCCTCGCTTTTTCCCCGGCGAGATATCTGTGTTCTGCCGTCCTGATCCTTGCCCTCGGCGGCTGTCAGACCACCGGCATCGAGGACGTCACCGGCGCGCTCGGCGGCAAGAAGGAGTCCGCCGCCAAGGACGGCGCCAAGTCTGACACCAGGGCCGACGCCAGGCCGGAGATGGACGCACTTCGCGAGCGCTATCGCGCCAAGCCCGGCGATCCCGCAATGGCGATCGAATACGGCAAGGCGCTGCGCGACAGCGGCCAGCGCGCGCAGGCGGTCGCGGTGCTCGAGCAGGCCGTGCTCGCCCATCCCGGCAACAAGGCGCTGCTCGCCGGCTATGGCCGCGCACTCGCCGACAACGGCAATTTCCAGCAGGCCTTCGACGTCCTCGGCCGGGCGCATTCGCCCGAGGATCCCGATTGGCGCATCCTGTCGGCGCAGGGCGCAGTGCTCGATCAGCTCGGCCGCAACGAGGAAGCGCAGCAATATTACGCCGCGGCGTTGAAGATCGTGCCGAACGAGCCGACCGTGCTGTCCAATCTCGGCCTGTCCTATATGTTGCAAAACAATCTGTCGAAGGCCGAACAGGTGCTCGGCCGCGCCTATCAGCGCAATCAGAACGATGCGCGGGTCCGCGCCAATCTGGCGCTCGTGCTGGGATTGCAGGGTCGCGAGGCCGAGGCTGAAATCCTCGTGAAGGCAGATTTGCCGCCGGACCAGGCCGCGGCCAAGGTCGCGGCGCTGAAGCAGCTGCTGGCGAAGAAGCAGCAGCGGGCGGACAGGTAATCCGCCCTAAAGCATGATCCGGACCCGAAGGGCCGCGCTAGCGCAAAGTGTGTAGCGGTTTTCCCTCGCGACAAACGCGGAACGCGTTTGCGCGGAGATCATGCTCGAATAAGCTGCGCCTACGACGCCTTGCGATGCGGGGCCGAGCCGCGTCCTGACTTGCCCTTCAGCTTCTTCAAAAGCGGCTCGAGCAGCGAGCGCTTCGGCTTCTTCACCTCGCCGCGGCCGGCGAGGCGGTTCGCCATGTTCTGAAACAGAACGGTGGTGCGGTGGCTCCTGGAGACTTCCGCGATCATCTGGCCGTTATTGGCCGCGGTCGAGAACAGTTTCGAATCGAACGGGATCACCGCGATCGGCTGGCTCTCCATGGTCTTGGCGAAGGCCTTGACCTCGATCTCCGCGCGCTTGGGCATGCCGACCTGGTTGATGCAATACAGCGGCGGCCGGTCGTTCGGTCGCGCCGCCTTCAGCACGCTTAGCATGTTCTTGGTGTTGCGCAGATTGGCGAGATCGGGCTCGGCCACGATCACGATGTCGTCGGCGTTCACCAGCGCGCGGCGGGTCCAGCCGGACCATTGATGCGGAACGTCGAGCACGATGCAGGGCGTCGTCATGCGCAGCGTGTCGAACACCGCGTCAAAGGCTTCGGCGCCGAAATCGTAGACGCGGTCGAGCGTGGCGGGCGCCGCCAACAGGCTGAGGCGATCGGTGCATTTGGCGAGCAGGCGCTCCATCAGCGCCGTGTCCGGCCGGTCCTGCGACAGCACCGCATTGGCGATGCCCTGCACCGGATCCTGGTTGTAGTCGAGGCCCGCGGTGCCGAAGGCGAGGTCGAGATCGATCACGACGGAATCGAGCGAAAGGTCGCGGGCGATGGTCCAGGCCAGATTATGCGCGACCGTGGACGCGCCGACGCCGCCCTTGGCGCCGACCACCGCGATGACGCGGCCGGTGATGATGGCCTCGGAGGCCGAGAACAGGCTGCAGATCGAGCGGACCACGTCGAGCGTCTCGACCGGTCCGACCACGTAGTCGTTGACGCCGCGGCGCACCAGCTCGCGATAGGGCGCGGTGTCGCTGGGGCTGCCGATCACGACGACGCGGGTGCCGGGATCGCAGACGCCGGCGAGATCGTCCAGTCCCTCGAGGATGTCGCGCGTGCCGTCGGACTCGATGACGATCACGTTCGGCGTCGGCATGGATTCATAGGCTTCGATCGCCGCGGCAAGGCCGCCGTCCTTGGCGCTGAGGTGGGCCTTGGCGAGCCGGCGATCCTGGCCAGCCGCCGTCACCGCCTTGAGCGTCTGCTCGGTCTCGCAAAAGGCTTGCACCGAAATGCGAGGAACCGGCGCGATATGTTCCTCGGGGTGCTGCGGATCGTCCGTGTCTTCGTCATGGATGGCTGTCATCTGCCGGTGTCGCTGAGTTTGGCCTTGTCGGATTCGGGATAGGTGGTCGTCGTCGTCGTGCCCTTGCGATAGCGCTCGAACGCGATGTCGCGCCGTGCGGTATAGGCGGGCGTCTCGGCGCGCGGTTGCTCGAGGTCGGCCGGGTTGTCGATCATCGCCGCGAGATTGCGCTGGCTGGCGCAGCCCAGATTGAAATAGGGCCGGTTCTCGTTGTAGCCGGGATCGAGGATGTTGGGGCCGATGTCTTCCGGCCACAGCCCGCAAGGGCCGGCGACCGCGGTGATCTTCGAATAGCTGAGGCGGATGGTGGGCAGCAGCCCGGGATCTTCAGGGCGATAAGGACGCTGGACGATGGCGCGCGACGGCACGCCGCCGGACGTGAGCACCGAGCGGATCTCGTGATAGGTCGCGGACGCCGCGCGCGAATTGGCGGTGTCGACGGGCACGTCGACGACGACGGAGCCGCTGCCTTCGCGCACCCAGTCCCGCGCGATGCCAGCAACATCCGCATGCTGCGCAGCCGAGAGACCGCCTCTGCTCTTGCCGACGAAGATCACGATCGACTTCTTGCCTTCCTGCACCGCGATCGGATGGCGCTGGCGATAATCGGTCGGCACCGTCTGGGTGACGATCTCGGTGGTGTTGCAGGCGCCCAGCATGACGGACAACCCCGTCAGTGCCAGCGCGATGCTGACGTTGCGACGTCGATCGGCTCTCGTCTTCGTCATCGCCTGATCCCCTCTTGCCCCGTGTCTTGCCCGGTCCCCAAACCGTTCGTCTCAGTCGATGATGAAGCCGAAATCACCCGGCATGCCGGCGACCGGATCGATACGGGTCGCGACGCCGTAGAGGCGGTTGACCCGGCCGAGCAGCGCCCTCTGCGCGTCCGAGGCCGGCGCGAAGCCGTCGTCGGGCCGCGACAATTCCTTCTGGGCGACCGCGCGCACCACATAGGGCGTCACGATCACCATCAGCTCGGTCTCGTTGTTGACGAAATCCTGGCTGCGGAACAGCGCACCGATGATCGGCACCTGGTCGACACCAGGCAGTCCGTTGATCGCTTGCTTGGTCTGCTGCTGGATCAGGCCGGCCATCGCCATCGAGCCGCCCGAGGGAATTTCCAGCGTCGTTTCGGCGCGGCGGGTCTGGATCGATGGAATGGTGATCGAGTTGGTCGAGCTCGCGGACACCGACTGCGTCAACGTGATCGAGTTGGTGTTCGACAGCTCCGAGACTTCGGTCATCACGCGCAGGCTGATGCGGCCCTCGCTGAGCACGACCGGGGTGAAGTTCAGGGAGATGCCGAACTTCTTGTAGGTGACCTGGGTGGTGCAGACGTGTGTGACCGGATCGCAGGCATAACCCCCGGGGATCGGAAATTCGCCGCCGGCGACGAAAGTGGCGGATTCGCCCGAGATTGCGGTCAGGCTCGGCTCGGCCAGCGTGCGCATGACACCGGCGCTCTCCATCGCCCGCATCGTCGCGTTGACGGTGGCGACGCCCTTGGCGAGCCCGGTGACGCCGAGCCCATTGCTGCCGACGATCGGCCCGCCGGAGACCGAGAACGGGTTGGAATTGTTGAAATTCACCACGGCGGTGCCGGCGTTCAGGCTGGCGCTGAGATCGACACCGAGCTGCTTGACGATGTCGCGGCGGACCTCGCCGACCACGACCTTGAGCATGACCTGATCGCGGCCGCGCACGACGATGTTGTTGACGACCTTGTCCGAACCGCCGACGAGCTTTGCGGCGACATCGCCGGCCTGCTGGGCCTCGACCGGGCTCGACACCGAGCCGGTCAGCATCACGCTGTCGCCGACGCCTTCGATCTGGACTCCTGGCAGGGACTGGCGCAGCGCTGCACGCATGCCGTTGAGGTCACGTTTCACCGCGATGTCGTAGGAGGCGACCTGCTGGCCGTCCGCGGCGAAGAACACGACGTTGGTCTGGCCGACCTGGCCACCGATGATATAGGCGCGCTGGGCCGAGCGGATCACCGCATTGGCGATCTTGGGATCGGCCACCAGCACGTCCTTGACCTCGCGCGGCAGGTCGATGACGACGGACTTGCCGATGCCGAGCGACAGAAAGCGCGACCGCGCCGGTGCGATCGTCCCGACCGACGATACGCTGAGATCCGACGCCTGCATCGGCGCCTGGTCGCCGACCGGCGCCTCCGCGGCACTGACGACGCCGTGAGCCGCGAGCAGCCCCAGCATCAAGATCGTCCCCGTCAGGACCGAGCGCGCGCGCTTCCCCCGAATGCGCAGGCCCGTCCGATCACCCCCGTAGTTCATGCTGTCCCCATCACTTCTGCGACGTCAGTTGCCGTGCCTGGACGCCGTAACGGATCACGTTCACGCCGCCCGGGCGCTTGATCGCCTGGTCCTCGGGCGTGCCGTCGACTGCGTTGGCATCGACGATGCTGCGCAGTGCGAGTGTCAGAGTGCCGCCCTGCCGTGCGGCTGAAAGCGTGGCGATCTGGTCGGGCCGGAGCTCGAGCGTGACGGTCTTGCCGACGACCGCGTTCTGGCCCTCCTTTTCCCTCGGAGCCTGGTCGATCGCGAGCACGCGGATGTTGGTGAGAATGACCTCCGACAAGATGAGGTCGTTGCCGCCGGTCGGGCCGTTGCTGTTGCCGCCGTCCGGATTCTTCAGCCGGCGGGTCAGGACGATGTCGACGCGGTCGTTCGGCAGGATGAAGCCGCCGGCGCCGGTTTCGGCTGAAATCTCGGTGGAGACGGCGCGCATTCCGGACGGCAGGATCGCGGCCATGAAGCCGGAGCCTTCGGCCTTGACCAGCTTCTGCTCGCGGATCGGCTCGCCCTGCATCAGCGGCACGCGCGCGATCGAGCCTGCGATCTGAGTCGGGGCCTCGGGCCTGCTGTCGCGGCGGATGAAGGCGCTGCTGGCGGTCGCCGCGGGCCAGGCCTGCCATTGCAGGTCCTCGGGCTTCACGGCCTGGCCGAGCTGGATGTCGTTCTTGGCGATGAGGACCTCGACCGTCGGCAGCTTCTCGGCGACGGGCAAGGTGGCCGCGGGCGGATTCTGGTAGCCGCTCGCCAGATATGCAGCGACGCCGCCGGCGCCGAGAGCGATGACGAGAACGACAATGCGTGCGGTATTCATACGCTTCTACTCTTACGCGGGGCACTCGAACCGCACCTGGCGTGTTCCCCCGCGTCGATGAGTAGGCAGCAAAAGTATAAGGGGTGTTGCGAGGCCGAACGTGATCGCTGGCCGCGATGCTGGTTTTCGGCAGATGGTGAACGCGGCGTTATCGGGTCGGCCAACGGCTCCGTAGATTCACGCAAGGCGAAGCGCGCGTTCGAACGACGCGCGGGGGCATCATGGTGAATATGGAGTTAGCGCGCGCGAGGTAGCTACGCGCAGAGCTCTACTTCTTCCGCTTCGCTTCGATCACGTCCCAGATCTTCGCCGCGACGTCGGGGCCGCCGAGCCGTGCGATGGCGCGGATGCCGGTGGGCGAGGTCACGTTGATCTCGGTGAGATTGCCGTTGATGACGTCGATGCCGACGAACAACAGGCCGCGCTCGCGCAGCGCCGGGCCGACGGTGGCGCAGATCTCGCGCTCGCGCGGCGTGAGCTCGGTCTCCTGCGCCGCGCCGCCGCGCACCATGTTGGAGCGGAGGTCGTCCGCCGCCGGCACGCGGTTCACCGCGCCGGCGAACTCGCCGTCGACCAGGATGATGCGCTTATCGCCGTGCTTCACCTCGGGGATGAACTGCTGGATCACCCAGGGCTCCCTGAACGTCACCGAGAACATGTCGAACAGCGAGCCGAAATTCATGTCCTGCGGCATCACGCGGAACACCGCCGCGCCACCATGGCCGTGCAGCGGCTTCATGACGACGGCGCCGTGCTTGTCGCGGAACGCGTTGATCTCGTCGAGGTCGCGCGAGATCAGCGTCGGCGGCATCAGCTGCGGAAAATTCATCACGAACAGCTTTTCCGGCGCGTTGCGCACCGAGGCGGGATCGTTGACCACCAGCGTCTTCGGATGGATGCGCTCGAGGAAATGCGTCGAGGTGATGTAGGCGAGGTCGAACGGCGGATCCTGGCGGAGCAGCACCACGTCGAACCCGTTCAGCGCCTCGCGCTTGGGCTCGCCGAGGGTGAAATGGTCGCCGGGCTCGTCGCGCACGGTCAGGAGCTGAACCGGTGCGACCAGCTCGTCGCCGACCATCGAGAGCTTGTCGGGCGTGTAATAGGACAGGCCATGGCCGCGCTTCTGCGCCTCCAAGAGCAGCGCGAAGGTGGAATCGCCCTTGATGTTGATGCGGGCGATGGGGTCCATCTGGACGGCGACGTTCAGTTTCATGGGCTGCCTTTCAGGTCGAGGCGTCGAATGCCGCCAACACATGGCGCGGAAGCGAGCGCGGCGCAATCAGCATGGCGTCGAATCGCAATTCGAATTCGGCATGCTCGGGATGCGCTGCGAGCCAGCCTTGGGCGGCGTCGATGATGCGCTGCTGCTGGCGCGGCGTCACGGCGAAAGCGGCGTCGTCCAGCGTGGCACGTGCCTTGACCTCGACGAAGGCGATCAGGTTGCGGCGCCGCGCCACGATGTCGATCTCGCCATGCGGCGTGCGGTAACGTTTGGCGAGAATGCGGTAGCCCTTGGCCATCAGGTAGGCGGCGGCGCGGCTCTCCGCGGAGATCCCCGTCTGGAACGCCGCCACGCGCTCCGGCGAGGCGACCTTTGGCTCCGCAGGAGTCTCAGTCTTCGCCATCGCCGCCCCGCGAATCCTTTGCGAGCTCGAGCGCGCGGGCATAGACCTCGCGGCGCGGCCGGCCCGAGAGCGCGACCGCATGCGCCACGGCATCCTTGACGCTGTGCGCGGCAAGCTGCTCGCGCAACAGACCATCGAGCGCGTCCGATGTCAGAACCTCGGCGTCGGCCGCGGGCGGCGCGATCACCAGCACGAATTCGCCGCGCGTCTCCAGCGTATCGGCCTCGCGCGCCAGCTCGCTCAATGGTGCGCGCGAAATCTCCTCATGCAGCTTGGTCAGCTCGCGGCAGATCGCAGCCTCGCGCGCCCCCATGATCTCGGCGAGATCGGCGAGCGTATCCTGCACGCGGTTGCCGGATTCGAACATCACCAGCGTCGCGTCGATCCGCGCGAGCTCGGCGAGGCGCGACTTTCGCGCCGCGGATTTCGCCGGCAAAAAGCCTTCGAAGAAGAACCGGTCGGTCGGCAGGGCTGCGACGGACAACGCCGCTAGTACAGAGGACGGGCCGGGCAGTGCGTAAACCGCATGGCCGGCGGCGCAGACCTCGCGCACCAGCTTGAAGCCGGGGTCGGAGATCAGCGGCGTGCCGGCGTCCGACACCAGCGCGACCGAGCCGCCTTGCGCCAGCGCTTCCAGAATCTTCGGGCGTGCCGCCTCCGCATTGTGCTCGTGATAGGGCTTGAGCTGTGCCGCGATCGCATAGCGCTCGGTCAGGCGGCGCGTGATGCGGGTGTCCTCGCAGGCGACGATGTCGACGCCGGCGAGCGTCTGCAGCGCCCGCACGGTGATGTCGCCGAGATTGCCGATCGGGGTCGCGACCAGATGGAGGCCTGGAGCCGCCTTCGGCGCCGCGAGCCGATGGGCATCGATGGAGAAACCGCGCGAGGCGGCGTCTTGAGCTTCAGGCGTATTTATCGGGGCCGGCTTTGCGCGCATAATGAAGTCAACTTAGGCACGATCTGTGGGGCTGGGAACCGGCTCGCCGAAAAAGATCGTGCCGAGGTGAGGGGCGAGGAACGGACGGGAATGTGATCGGTCGAAGATACGGACGGGAATGTGATCGGTCGAAGATCACGTCGGGAGGGAGGAAGGCCCTCGCGCCATATTCGCGACGGAAACGCCGCCTTGATGAGTGAATGAGTGACGGTAAAGAGCTGCCGGGACGGGACGGGGGCCGCGTTAAGCGGTTGTTATCCTTTTGTTTTGGTTAACTATTTGCCGACACACTGCCTGAATCCGCGGCCTGTGTCGTGGAAAGCAATGTCGTGATCGGCTGGCGCACGGCCGGTCAGAAGAGAAGCTGCCATGGTCGGCCCGCGTCATCCAAAGTCTCCCGTTCCAGGGTCCCGATCGCCAGGGGCGACCCGGCGGACTGCGCTCGGCCTGTTGCTCGGCGCGCCCGTGCTGTCGGCCTGCGCCGGCGTGCAGCAAAGTCTCAGCCAATTCTCCAACCCGTTCTCGAGCTCCGCACCGCCGACCCAGCCGGCAGGTCCCCAGCAGCAGGCGACGACTGCCGGCACCGGCGGCGTGAAGGTCGGTCTGATCCTGCCGCTCTCCGCTGCCGGTAACGCCGGGCTCGCCGCGCAATCGATGCGCAATGCCTCCGAGATGGCGCTGGCCGAGTTCCAGAACCCGAACATCCAGCTCCTGATCAAGGACGACAATGGCAGCCCGCAAGGCGCGCAAGCCGGCGCGCAGCAGGCGGTCGACGAGGGCGCCGAGATCATCCTCGGGCCGCTGTTTGCGCAATCGGTGCCCGCGGTGGCGCAGGTCGCGCGCACGCGCGGCATCCCGGTGATCGCGTTCTCGACCGATTCCAGCATCGCCGGCCGCGGCGTCTATCTGCTCTCGTTCCTGCCGGAGTCCGACGTCAACCGCATCGTCGAATATTCCGGCGGCATCGGAAAGCGCTCCTTCGCCGTGCTGGTACCCGACAACGCCTATGGCAATGTCGTCGAGGCCGCGGTGAAGGCGGCGGTGCCGCGGCGGGGCGGGCGCATCGTCACGTTCGAGAAATATGGCGCCGATCGTGCCACCCCCGCGCGCACGGTGGCGCAGCAGCTCGGCAGCGCGGACGCGCTGTTCATTGCCGATGACGGTGATGCGGTCGTGTCAGTGGCGGATGCCATGACGGCCGCGGGCGCGAACCTGCGCAACATCCAGCTGCTCGGTACCGGCCTGTGGGACAATCCGCGCGTCTATGCCAGCGCCGCGCTGCAGGGCGGCCTTTACGCCGCGCCCGACCCGGCCGGCTTCCGCGCCTTCTCCGGCCGCTACCGCACCAAATACGGCGCGGAGCCGATCCGCACCGCAACGCTCGCCTATGATGCGGTCGCGCTCGTCGCCGCGCTGGCGCGCACGCAAGGCGGCCAGCGCTTCTCCTCCGACGTGCTCACCAACCCCTCCGGCTTTGCCGGCATCGACGGCCTGTTCCGCTTCCGCGCGGATGGCACCAATGAACGTGGCCTTGCCGTGATGAAGGTGACGCAAGGCGGCGGTGCTGCGGTGGCGGGATCGCCGAAGAGCTTTGGGGCGTAGCTTCAGGACGACGGTGTCGTAGGGTGGGCAAAGCGAAGCGTGCCCACCAATTCACGCGATCTTGTTGAGAGATGGTGGGCACGGCGCAAGGTGCGCCTTTGCCCACCCTACGAGAGCTCCTTACGCCGCCAGATCCGCGACCACCGCATCCAGCACCGGAAATCCGCTGCTGGTCACGCGCAGGCGTCCCGTGCCATCCACGGTGATCGCGCCTTCCTCGCGCAAGAGCGCGATGCGGCGGGGGTCGAGCGGGCGGCCGGCGAGGGCCCTGTAGCGCTCGGGATCGATGCCTTCGGCAAGACGCAGTCCCATCAGCAGGAATTCGTCGGCGCGCTCCTCGCTGTTGAGGAGCTCGTCGCTGACGACGCCGTCGCCGTTGCTCTCGACCCGCATCAGCCACGCCTCGGGACGCTTCTCGGTGGCGGTGGCGTGCCTGATCCCGTCGATGTCGAGGCGGCCATGTGCGCCGGGGCCGATGCCGGCATATTCCTCGCCGCGCCAATACACCAGATTGTGCCGGCACTCGGCGCCGCGCCGCGCGTGATTGGAGATCTCGTAGGCGGGCAGGCCGAGCTTGTCGCAGGTCTCCTGCGTGACGTCGTAGAGCGCGCGTGCGACCGCTTCGTCCGGCGTCTTCAGCTTGCCGGCCTGGTGCAGGCCGAAGAACGGCGTGCCTTCCTCGATCGTCAATTGATAGAGCGACAGATGCTCGGCCGCTTCATCGATGGCGTGCCCGAGCTCGTCGGCCCACATCGCCGGCGTCTGGTCGGGCCGGGCGTAGATCAGGTCGAACGAATAGCGGTCGAACGCGCGGCGTGCGATGGCGACGGCATCGAGCGCCTCGCGCGCGCTGTGCATGCGGCCGAGCGCCTTCAGCGAGGCGTCGTCGAGCGCCTGCACGCCGAGCGAGACGCGGTTGACGCCGGCGATGCGATAGCCGGCAAAGCGCGTGGCTTCGACGCTGGTCGGGTTCGCTTCCAGCGTCACCTCGACGTCGCCGGCGACGGTCCAGTGCTTGCCGATCGCATCTAACACCGCGCCAACGGTGGCGGGCTGCATCAGCGAGGGCGTGCCGCCGCCGAGGAAGATCGAGGTGACCTCGCGGCCGGGCACGCGCTCGGCAGTCGTTGCGATCTCGCGCGCGAAGGCGGCTGCAAACCGCGCCTCGTCGATCGCGGCGTGGCGGACGTGGCTGTTGAAGTCGCAATAGGGGCACTTCGACAGGCAGAACGGCCAGTGCACGTAGACGCCGAAGGCTTCCTTAGCGCGGCTCAAGGCAGATCTCCGCCAGTTTCACGAAGGCGCGGGCGCGATGCGACAGGCCTAGGCCAAGCGGCGGCAGGCCGTGTTTTTCGATGCTTTCCATCTCGCCGAAAGTGCGATCGTAGCCGTCCGGCAGGAACATCGGATCGTAACCGAAGCCGGCGGTGCCGCGCGGCGGCCAGACCAGCGTACCGTCGACGCGCGCCTCGACCTCTTCGAGATGATCGTCGGGCCAGGCGACGCAAAGCGCGGAGACGAAGTGTGCCTTGCGCTTGTCCGGCGTGGTGGCGCCGCGCTCCTGCAGCAGGCGCTCGATCTGAGTCATCGCCGCGTTGAAATCCTTGGTCGGGCCGGCCCAGCGCGCGCTGTAGATTCCGGGCGCGCCGTCGAGCGCGTCGACCACGATGCCGGAATCGTCGGCGAAGGAGGGAAGCTTGGTCGCCTGCGCTGCGGCGATCGCCTTGATCGCGGCGTTGCTGCGGAAATCGTTGCCGGTTTCCTCGGGCTCGTCCAGGCCGAGCTCGCCGGCCGACACCGCCTCGATCCCGTACGGCGCGAGCAGCTCCCTCATCTCGGCGAGCTTGCCGGGATTGTGGGTGGCGATGACGAGCTTGTCCGTGATTCGGCGGTGCATGGGCCTATTGACTACGCCACGGCCAGTTTCTGCAAGTCCACCAGGCGCGCGATGCCCTTCTGCGCCAGGGCGATCAGCTTCAGGAACTCGTCCTGCGTGAACGGCTCGCGTTCCGCGGTGCCCTGCACCTCGATGATGCGGCCGTCCCCGGTCATGACGAAATTGGCATCGGTCTCGGCTTCCGAATCCTCGGCATAGTCGAGATCGAGCACCGGCGTGCCGTTGTAGATGCCGCAGGAGATCGCGGCGACGTTGTCGCGCAGCACGTTGGTCTTCACCATGTTGCGCGCCTTCATCCAGTTGAGGCAATCGGCAAGCGCGACCCAGGCGCCGGTGATCGAGGCCGTGCGGGTGCCGCCGTCGGCCTGGAGCACGTCGCAATCGACCGTGATCTGGCGCTCGCCGAGCGCTTCGAGATCGACGATGGTGCGAAGCGAGCGGCCGATCAGCCGCTGGATCTCGACCGTTCGGCCGCTCTGCTTGCCGGCGGAGGCCTCGCGGCGGGTACGTTCGGAGGTCGCGCGCGGCAGCATGCCGTATTCGGCGGTGACCCAGCCGCGGCCCTGGCCCTTCAGCCACGGCGGCAGGCGCTCCTCCAGCGTGGCGGTGACCAGCACATGGGTGTCGCCGAATTTCACCAGGCACGAGCCTTCCGCATATTTGACCACGCCGCGCTCCAGCGTCACGGGGCGCAATTCGTCGGGCGCACGGCGGCTTGGCCGCATGGGAAATCTCCAAAAACTCACGGGAAAAGGCTGTTCGCGGTGCTTGTAGGTGGGGCGGGGGTGGGCGGCAAGGGCTTATTCACCCCCTGGCCGTCGGCCTGCAAACGCCACGCTTGTCAGAAGCGGCCCGGATGGACAAATTATAAGTATCTGAGAGGAGTTGCCGTCTGTGGCCCATCACGATCCGATCCATCTGATCGCGCCGCGCGCAGGCCTTGCCCAGCTCAACGAGCGTTCCCGCGACATCTTTCGTCAAATTGTCGAAAGCTATCTCGCGACCGGTGAGCCGGTCGGCTCGCGCAACATTTCCCGCCTGATCGCCATGCCGCTGTCGCCGGCCTCGGTCCGCAACGTCATGGCCGACCTGGAACAGCTTGGCCTGATCTATGCCCCGCACACCTCCGCCGGCCGACTGCCGACGGAACTGGGCCTGCGCTTCTTCGTCGACGCACTGATGCAGGTCGGCGACCTCAACGAGGCCGAGCGGCAGTCGATCCAGAGCCAGCTCTCCTCCGTCGGCGAGGCGCAATCGGTCGAGGCGGCGCTGGACCAGGCCTTGATGCGGCTCTCCGGCCTGACCCGGGCCGCCGCCGTTGTGCTGACGCCGAAATCCAATGCGCGGCTGAAGCACATCGAATTCGTCCGCCTGGAACCGGAAAAAGCGCTGGTCATCCTGGTCGGCGAGGACGGCCAGGTCGAAAACCGCGTGCTGACGCTGCCGCCCGGAGTTCCATCCTCGGCGCTGACCGAGGCCGGCAATTTCCTCAATGCGCGGATCCGCGGCCGCACCCTGGCCGAGGCGCGGCTCGAGCTCGAGACCGCACTCGGCGAGGCCCGAGCCGAGCTCGATCAGCTGACACAGAAAGTGATCTCGGCCGGCATCGCGAGCTGGTCCGGCGGCGAGAATGAGGACCGCCAGCTCATCGTCCGCGGCCATGCCAATCTGCTCGAAGACCTGCATGCGCTGGAGGATCTGGAGCGGGTGCGGCTGTTGTTCGACGATCTCGAGACCAAGCGCGGCGTGATCGACCTGCTCGGCCGGGCCGAGACCGCCGAAGGCGTGCGGATCTTCATCGGCAGTGAGAACAAGCTGTTCTCGCTGTCGGGGTCGTCCACCATCATCTCGCCCTATCGGGATGCCGCCGGCCATATCGTCGGCGTTCTCGGCGTGATCGGCCCAACGCGGCTGAATTATGCCCGCGTGATCCCGACCGTGGACTACGCCGCCCGCATCGTCAGCCGCCTCTTGGGGGGCTGACCGGCCTTTCCGCCAATCACGGGCGCTTGATTTTCGTGGGCTTAAGCACGATATCCGGGCCAACATCCCTGAAACCAGTTCGAGACCAGAGCCGATGACCGAGCAAGACCGGCAACCCGAAGACACGACTGCAGCGACCGGCGAGCCCGTGGTGTCGAAACCCTACATCATGCCCGACGATCCCGAGCCCGGCGCGGTCGAGACGTTGCAGAAGGAAGCCGCCGAGGCGCGCGACCGCATGCTGCGGACGCTGGCCGAGATGGAGAACTTGCGCAAGCGCACCAGCAAGGAGGTCGCTGACGCCCGCCTCTACGGCATCACCGGCTTCGCCCGCGACGTGCTCGATATCGCCGACAATCTTCAGCGTGCGCTCGATGCCGTTCCGGCCGAAGCGCGTGCCGCGGCCGATCCCGGCCTGATCGCACTGATCGAGGGCGTCGAGCTCACCGAGCGCTCGCTGCTCAACGCGCTGGAAAAGCACGGCGTGAAGAAGCTCGATCCGCAGGGCCAGAAGTTCGACCCGAACTTCCACCAGGCGATGTACGAAGTGCCCGATGCCTCGGTGCCGTCGGGCACCGTGGTGCAGATCATGCAGGACGGCTACACCATCGGCGAGCGCGTGCTGCGCCCGGCGCTGGTCGGCGTCGCCAAGGGCGGTGCGAAGCCCGCGCCCGCGGCGAACAACAACGAATCGAGCAGCGCGGCGAACTAAGTGTTGTGTCATTCCGGGGCGCGACGAAGTCGCGAGCCCGGAATCCATTTAGCAGCAGAGACAACCGTGGAATGGATTCCGGGCTCGCGCTGACGCGCGCCCCGGAATGACGGCGCTGCTTTACGCGCTCACCGCGATATCCGCAGACTGAATCCGCTTCACGCCGGCCTTGGCCATGTCGGCCCAGGCCTTTGCCAGCGAGCCCTGCGTGTCGATGCCGCGGCAGGCGTCTTCCACCACATAGACCTCGAAGCCCGCCTTGCGTGCGTCGAGCGCGGTCCAGGCGACGCAGAAGTCTGTCGCGAGGCCAGCGACGAAGACGCGCTTGATTTTGCGGCCCTTCAGGTAGCCGGCGAGCCCCGTCGAGGTCTTGCCGTCGGCTTCGAGGAAGGCCGAATAGCTGTCGACGTCCTTGTGAAAACCCTTGCGGATGATGAGCTCGGCGTGCGGGATCGAGAGGTCCTTCGACAGCGCCGCGCCGTCGGTGCCCTGCACGCAATGGTCCGGCCACAGCACCTGCTTGCCGTAGGGAAGATCGACCGTTTCGAACGGCTTCTTGCCGGCATGAACCGACGCAAACGAAACGTGGCCCGGCGTGTGCCAGTCCTGCGTCAGCACCACGTTCGCAAATGCCTTCGAGATCTTGTTGATGACGGGCACCACCTGCTCGCCTTCCTTCACCGCGAGGCTGCCGCCGGGCAGGAAGCAGTTCTGCACGTCGATCACGAGCAGCGCGGATGCATCGTCCGGCTTGATCGATGCGGCCGCGAGCAGCGCGGTTGGCGCCAGCGTCGCCAGCGCCGTCGTTCCAAGCATTGCCAAGACTTGTCGCCGAACCAGCATGTATGCCTCCCTCCAGGATGATCCAACGGGAGGAAGCCTAGTTCCGTTCGTGTACGAACAGAAGCCCGAAAATGCAGCCCGCTTTGATGAGCGGTTGGGCTGATCGCCCCAACATCATCGTCATCCCGGGGCGCGCAAAGCGCGAGCCCGGGATCCATAACCACAGGGAGACGTGTGGCGAAAACTCTTCGTTGGTACTGTATCCGACTGCAACCGTGAGGTCACGCGGTATGGATCCCCGCCCCCGTGCGCAATTGCGCACTAGGCGGAGATGGCACTGAGTGTGTTGAAGCCTCGGGCCTCACCCCTTCGGCTGAATCCCGTCGCGCACGGCGCGGAAGCGGGTGAAGGCGGCTTGCCACTGGTCGCGCGGGGCGCTGGCGATGATGCGCAGCGAGGTGCCGCCGGTGGAGAAACGGATCCACTGCACCACCGTGACCGGGGTCTTGTCCTTGCCGCTGACGCCGTCGATCCGGGTCTCGAAACCCTGCTGGCCGTTGATGCGGATCGGCTCGGACATGGTGATGCGCGACTCGCGCACGCCGGGAATCTGGCGCGCTGCCTCCTGGGCGAAGCGGGCGCGGTCGTCTGCGGCTTGCGGGGTGGCGCCGATCAGGCCGAGGATGATGAACGGCTTTGACTCGTAGCCGGCGCTCTCGTCACCGTCGGCGAGGATGATGCTGGAGCCCGGTGCCAGCGTCCGGACGTCCTTGAAGTCGGCGAGATCAGTGATCTTGAACGGCAGCAGTGCGAGCTGCTCTTCGGCCGACACCTGCCTGCGCGTGGTGGCGCTCGCGAACATCTGTCGCACCGCCTCGTCCGTGTAGATCTTGGTCGCATTCTCCGGGATCTGCACCGCGACATAGCCGGAGAAGCCGGCGCCGGGCACGATCATCGAATAGCGCTTCACCGGCGTATCGCCGGCCTTGCCGCTTTCGGTGGTGAAATAGGCAAGACCCGCGGGGGTCTCGACCTTGTCCTGCTTGACGCCGCCCGTCCCGCCGGGATTGGAATTGAAGGCGCTCACGACCTCGCCATAGGCCGCCGGCGGCAGCTCGGTGACCAGCACCTTGACGCTGCCGTCCTCGCTCTCGAAGCCCGGAAAGGTCTTGGCCGTGCTGAGGCCGATCAGCGGCACCATGCCGAGACGCAAGCCGGGCGGAAACACGGCGTCGGCGGCGCAGGCCGGAAGCGCGGAAGCGGCGAGGAGGGCGAGCGCGGCGAGGGGGCGGATCAGCTTCATGGGCACTCTGATTGGTTCACATTGAGGCCGTTCGATGGTTGGCCACCGGGCCGCTTTGTCGCGCGAAGCAGCGCTCGCGGCTGCCCGGCCGGTCCGCCTTTTACCGGGTTTGGGCTTGCGGTAACAGGGCGACCCGGGCCCGCAGGTGCAGGGGCTTGCCGAGGCCCGAACCTGTTAATATTTCCTCACCCGCAAGGGCGGTTGAGCCCGGATATCACCTTCCAAAACCCAATGTTTTAGCGGCAGAAACGTAGCTTCGGTCCTTGCGGGCCCCTCCCCCCCTCCTATATGAGCCTCAATCATCGCAATATCGCGGATGTTTGATCTTAGGGGGTTTCGGTTCGGGTGCCTCTTGGGCCCAGCCAACCTGCCGCAAAAAGAAGGATATCAGGACCATGGGAAAGGTCATTGGGATCGACCTCGGCACCACGAATTCGTGCGTCGCCGTGATGGATGGCAAGAACGCCAAAGTCATCGAGAATTCCGAAGGCATGCGCACGACGCCTTCGATCGTCGCCGTCACGGATGACGGTGAGCGCCTCGTCGGCCAGCCGGCCAAGCGCCAGGCCGTCACCAATCCCGAGCGCACCTTCTTCGCAGTGAAGCGCCTCATCGGCCGCCGCTACGACGACCCGATGGTCGAGAAGGACAAGAAGCTCGTTCCCTACAAGATCGTGAAGGCTTCCAACGGCGACGCCTGGGTCGAGGCCGACGGCCAGACCTACTCGCCCTCGCAGGTCTCGGCGTTCATCTTGCAGAAGATGAAGGAGACCGCGGAAGCCCATCTCGGCCAGAAGGTCGAGCAGGCCGTCATCACCGTTCCCGC
This sequence comes from Bradyrhizobium sp. CCBAU 11357, assembly GCF_028128865.1. Lineage (NCBI taxonomy): Bacteria > Pseudomonadati > Pseudomonadota > Alphaproteobacteria > Hyphomicrobiales > Nitrobacteraceae > Bradyrhizobium > Bradyrhizobium sp. CCBAU 11357. The sequence goes on from NZ_LBJW01000112.1 coordinate 156,558, forward strand.
CTACTTCAACGACGCCCAGCGCCAGGCGACCAAGGACGCCGGCAAGATCGCGGGCCTTGAAGTGCTGCGCATCATCAACGAGCCGACCGCGGCCGCGCTCGCCTATGGCCTCGACAAGACCAAGGCCGGCACCATCGCGGTGTACGACCTCGGCGGCGGCACGTTCGACATCTCCATTCTCGAAATCGGCGACGGCGTGTTCGAGGTGAAGTCGACCAACGGCGACACCTTCCTCGGCGGCGAAGATTTCGACATGCGCCTGGTCGGCTATCTCGCCGACGAATTCCAGAAGGAGCAGGGCATCAACCTGCGCAACGACAAGCTCGCCCTGCAGCGTCTGAAGGAAGCCGCTGAAAAGGCCAAGATCGAGCTGTCCTCGACGACGCAGACCGAGATCAACCTGCCCTTCATCACCGCGGACCAGACCGGCCCGAAGCATCTGACGATGAAGCTCACCCGCGCCAAGTTCGAGGCGCTGGTCGACGACCTCATCCAGAAGACCGTCGAGCCCTGCCGCAAGGCGCTGAAGGACGCCGGCGTCACCGCCGGTGAGATCGGCGAGGTCGTGCTGGTCGGCGGCATGTCGCGCATGCCGAAGGTCCAGGAAGTCGTGAAGCAGCTGTTCGGCAAGGAGCCGCACAAGGGCGTCAATCCGGACGAAGTCGTGGCGATCGGTGCCGCGATCCAGGCCGGCGTGCTCCAGGGCGACGTCAAGGACGTGCTGCTGCTCGACGTGACCCCGCTGTCGCTGGGCATCGAGACGCTGGGCGGCGTGTTCACCCGCATCATCGACCGCAACACCACGATCCCGACCAAGAAGAGCCAGGTGTTCTCGACGGCTGAAGACAATCAGAATGCCGTCACCATCCGCGTCTTCCAGGGCGAGCGTGAAATGGCGGCCGACAACAAGATGCTCGGCCAGTTCGACCTGATGGGCATTCCGCCGGCCCCGCGCGGCATGCCGCAGATCGAGGTGACCTTCGACATCGACGCCAACGGCATCGTCAACGTCTCGGCCAAGGACAAGGCCACCGGCAAGGAGCAGCAGATCCGCATCCAGGCCTCGGGTGGTCTGTCGGAAGCCGACATCGAGAAGATGGTCAAGGACGCCGAGGCCAACGCCGAGGCCGACAAGAAGCGCCGCGAGGCCGTCACCGCCAAGAACGAGGCGGATGGCCTGGTGCATTCGACCGAGAAGGCCTTGGCCGAGCACGGCTCGAAGGTTGCCGAGAGCGAGCGCCGCGCCATCGAGGATGCCGTCAGCGACCTCAAGGAAGCGCTGAAGGGCGACGATGCCGAGGCGATCAAGGCCAAGACCCAGACGCTGGCGCAGGCTTCGATGAAGCTCGGCGAGGCCATGTACAAGCAGCAGGCCGAGGCCGACGCCAAGAAGGACGCGGCCAAGGACGACGTCGTCGACGCGGAATTCACCGAGGTCGACGACGACAAGAACAACAAGAAGTCCGCTTAAGCCCCGAGAGGGTGACGATGCGGACGGCTTGGACCCCACACACGCTACCGGCCTCCTCCCTCGCGGGGGAGGCCGTCGTGTCGGGACGGACGGGCGGGATGCCCGTTACGATCAATCAATTCCCAGCCGTTATTCTCAACGCCGTTGTGCCGCCCTCTGCCGCAAAGCAGAAGGCTGCCTATATGGTCGCGTGGCGACGTTGTTTCGCTCCGACCTGACTCGCGATTGGATAGACCGAGCCCGCCATGTCCACCAAGCGCTGCTATTACGAAACCCTCGAAGTCGAACGCAACGCTGACGATTCCGTCCTGAAATCGTCCTTCCGCAAGCTGGCGATGAAATTCCACCCCGACCGCAATCCCGGGGACGACACCAGCGAGGTCAAGTTCAAGGAAATCAACGAGGCCTACGAAGTCCTGAAGGACAAGGACAAGCGCGCGGCCTATGACCGCTTCGGCCATGCGGCCTTCGAGCAGGGCGGCGGCGGCGCCGGTTTCGGCGCGGGCTTCGCCTCCTCTTTCTCCGACATCTTCGAGGATCTGTTCGGCATGGCCGGACAGCGCGGCCGCGGCGGCCGCGAGCGCGGCGCCGACCTGCGCTACAACATGGAAATCACCCTCGAGGAAGCCTTTGGTGGCAAGACCGCGCAGATCGAAATTCCGGTCTCGGTCACCTGCGAGGCCTGCTCGGGCATCGGCGCCAAGGCCGGCACCAAGCCGAAGACCTGCTCGACCTGCGGCGGCGCCGGCCGCGTGCGGCAGTCGCAGGGCTTCTTCACGCTGGAGCGGACCTGCCCGGGCTGTCAGGGCCGCGGCCAGATGATCGAGGACGCCTGCCCGTCCTGCTCGGGACAAGGGCGGGTGACCCGCGAGCGGACGCTCTCGGTCAACATTCCGCAAGGCGTCGAGGACGGCACACGGATCAGGCTCGCCGGCGAGGGCGAGGCTGGCGTCCGCGGCGGGCCGCCCGGCGATCTCTACATCTTCCTGTCGCTGGCCCAGCACCAGTTCTTCCAGCGCGACGGCGCCGACCTGCATTGTCGCGTGCCGATCTCGATGGTGACCGCCGCGCTCGGCGGCGAATTCGAGGTGCCGACCATCGACAAGGGCAAGACCAAGGTGAAGGTGCCCGCCGGCACCCAGTCGGGCCGACGATTCCGCATTGCATCAAAGGGCATGCCGGTGCTGCGGTCGCGCCAGATGGGCGACATGTACGTTCAGGTCATGGTCGAGACCCCGCAGAACCTGACCAAGAAGCAGCAGGAATTGCTGGCCGAGTTTGAAAAGCTCTCCTCCGGCAACACCCAGCCGGAAGCCGAGGGTTTCTTCGCCAAGGTCAAGGATTTCTTCGGCAATCGGGCGAATTGACTCGTCTTGACCGTATCGCCTCCGGCCTATACGTCTTTATGACCATTTTCTGACACGCCGCGGTCCCGCGGTTCCGTCCGGTCCCGACATGCCATTGCCATCGTCCGCGCGTGCGTTGAAGAAGCCTCGTCTTGACGACGAGGTGCGCTTTCTCAGGTCGTGGATCGAAAAGCCGCTGCACATGGGCGCGGTGATGCCGTCCGGCAAGCTGCTGGCACGGACCATGGCTCATTACGTCGATCCCGATTCCGACGCACCGGTGGTCGAGCTCGGACCCGGTACGGGCGCCATCACCTCCGCGCTGATTGAGCGCGGGGTCGACCAGAAGCGTCTCGTTCTCGTCGAATACAATCCCGGCTTCTGTGCGCTGCTGCGCGACCGCTACCCGCAAGCCAAGGTGGTGCAGGGCGATGCCTATCGCCTGCGCGACACGCTCTGGAATGTCTTGAGCGCGCCGGCCAGCGCGGTCGTGTCCGGCCTGCCGCTCGTCACAAAACCGATGCTGACGCGGCTGCGGCTCGTCCGCGATGCCTTCACCGCGCTCGCGCCTGGTGCGCCCTTCATCCAGTTCACCTATGCGGTGGTGCCGCCGATCCCGAAATCGCTGCCCGGCGTGTCCACAGAGGCCTCGGAACGGATCTGGATGAACCTTCCGCCGGCGCGCGTCTGGGTGTATCGCAAGCATTAATTCCGCCGGCTCCTCCTTTTCGCGGCGGGCTCGTTTCGCCGAACGCGTGGGATTGGATGCCAGCTCCCAAGATCCTGATCATTCCCGGCTCGCTGCGCACCGGCTCGCACAATGCGAAGCTGGCGGCGGTGGCGGCCTACGAATTCGCGCAGGCCGGCGTCGACGTCACCCGCATCTCGCTCGCCGATTTTCCGCTGCCGATCTATGACGGCGATCTCCAGGCCAAATCCGGCGTGCCCAAGCACGCGATCAATCTGAAGCGCATGATCGGCGCACATCACGGCGTCCTCATCGTCTCGCCCGAATACAACGCCTCGGTGCCGCCGCTGCTGAAGAACGCGATCGACTGGGTCAGCCGGGTGCACGAGCTGCACGAGGCGCGCGGCGAGGTGTTCCGCAACCGCGTCTTCGCGCTTGCCGGCGCGTCCCAGAGCCGCTTAGGTGCCGCCCGCGCGCTGCAGGCCCTGCGGCTGATCCTCTCCTCCTGCCACGCCAATGTGATTGCGAGCCAGCTCACGCTCGCCTTTGCCGACCAGGCCTATGACGATATGGACAGGCTGAAGAACGAGGGCGATATCGCAGCCTTGAAGGAGCTGGTCGCGCAGTTGATCGACGTTTCCCAACGCATGATGTGAGGTGACATGACGCCAGCCGAAATCGCCCCGAAGGACCGCCTGATCGTAGGCCTCGATCTGCCCAGCGTGGATGCCGCGGAGGCGATGGTCGCAAGGCTCAGCGACAGCGTCACCTTCTACAAGATCGGTTATCGCCTCGCTTACGCCGGCGGGCTGCCCCTCGTCGCCAGGCTTGCCGACAGCGGCAAGAAGGTCTTTCTCGACCTCAAGCTGCACGACATCGGCAACACAGTGATGCAGGGTGTTCAGAGCATCACCAGGCTCGGCGCTACCTTTCTGACCGTCCATGCCTATCCGCAGACGATGAAGGCGGCGGTCGAAGGTTGCGCGGGCTCCGGGTTGAAAATTCTCGCCGTCACTGTGCTGACCTCCTACAACGACGACGACCTGCATGCGGCGGGCTATCGACTCCACGTTTCCGAGCTGGTCGAAGCGCGGGCGGCGCAAGCGCAGGCGCTTGGCGTCGCCGGCATCGTCTGCGCGCCGGAGGAGGTCGGCAATCTGCGCAAGATCGTGGGACACCAGACGAGCCTCGTCACCCCAGGCATCCGGCCGGCCGGCACGGCCGCTGGCGATCAAAAACGCATCATGACCCCCGGACGCGCGATCGCTGCGGGTGCCGACTACCTCGTCGTTGCGCGACCCGTGATCGAGGCCGTCGATCCCAAGGCAACAGCCGAAGCCATCCACGCCGAGATTGCGCAGGCGCTCGGTTAACCAACGAAACAACAGGGAGAAAAACAATGGCAAAGGGCTACTGGATCGGGCGTGTCGACGTCAGCAATGACGAGGGCTACAAGCCCTACGCGATCGCGAACGGTCCCATCTTCAAGAAATGGGGCGGCCGCTTCGTCGTCCGCGCCGGCAAGTTCACCGCCGTCGAAGGCGCCAGCCGCAACCGCAACGTCGTGATCGAATTCCCGGACTACGAGACCGCGCTCGCCTGCTACAACTCGCCGGAATACCAGGCCAACATCAAGGTGCGCCAGCCGCACTCGATCGCCGACCTCATCGTCATCGAGGGCTATGACGGCCCGCAGCCGCAGGACAGCTGAGGCTCTTTCTTACCCTCCCCTGGAGGGGCCCTGGAGGGGGAGGGTCGATCGCGCGCAGCGCGAGCGGGGTGGGGTGACGGTCTCTCCACGTCGAACAGTGCCCGTGGGGAGAGATCACCCCACCCCGTCTCACATTTCGCTGCGCTCAATGTGAGCCGACCCTCCCCCTCCAGGGCCCTCCAGGGGAGGGTAAGAGCGCGTCACCGCACCAGATCCCCCTCGGTTGCCGGAACTGCCTCCCCCCGCTACAACGGCTCCGAAGAGGATCACACCATGTCGGACATGCGGTTGATTGTTGCGGGAGCCGGCGGCCGGATGGGCCGGGCGCTGGTGCGGGCAATTGCCGAGAGCAAGGGTGCGGTGCTGGCGGGCGGGCTGGAGGCGCCGGGCTCCGATCTGCTCGGCAAGGATGCCGGCGTGCTCGCAGGCCTGCCGGCCAACGGCATCAAGCTTTCCGCCGATCTCTGGGCGATGTCCAAGGACGCCGACGGCATCCTCGATTTCACCGTGCCGGCAGCGACCATCGCCAATGTCGCGATCGCCGCCGAACGCGGCCTCGTGCACGTCATCGGCACGACCGGGCTGTCCGGCTCCGACAATGCGGTGATCAAGAGCGTCACCAACCGCGCCGTCGTGGTGCAGTCGGGCAATATGAGCCTCGGCGTCAATCTGCTCGCCGCCGTGGTCAAGCGCGTCGCCAAGGCGCTCGACCAGAGCTTTGACATCGAGATCGTCGAGACCCATCACCGCATGAAGGTCGATGCGCCCTCGGGCACGGCACTGATGCTGGGCCAGGCCGCAGCCAGCGGGCGTGGCGTCACCCTCGATGACCATTCCGAGCGTGGGCGTGACGGCATCACCGGCGCGCGCAAGCCCGGCCATATCGGTTTCGCCTCCTTGCGCGGCGGCACCGTCGCCGGCGATCACAGCGTGACCTTCCTCGGCGCGTTCGAGCGCCTGACGCTGTCGCATCAGGCCGAGGACCGCATGCTGTTCGCGCACGGCGCGCTCAAGGCGGCACTATGGGCGCACGGCAAGGCGCCGGGGCACTACTCCATGGCCGACGTGCTCGGCCTCGCCGATTTCTGATCGAACCCAACGGAAAGCAGTCAATGAGCGAACGTCTCCTCGTGCTCGTGCGCCACGGCCAGAGCGAATGGAATCTGAAGAACCTGTTCACGGGCTGGAAGGACCCTGACCTCACCGAACTCGGCGTGAAGGAAGCCAAGGAAGCCGGCCGCAAGCTGAAGGCGCAGGGCCTCGTGTTCGACGTCGCCTACACCTCGGTCTTGACGCGCGCGCAGCACACGCTCGATCTCATCCTCGGCGAGCTCGGCCAGGAGGGCCTGCCGACCTCAAAGGACCTCGCGCTGAACGAGCGCGACTATGGCGATCTCTCCGGTCTCAACAAGGACGACGCCCGCAAGAAATGGGGCGAGGAGCAGGTCCATGTCTGGCGCCGCTCCTACGACGTGCCGCCGCCCGGCGGCGAAAGCCTGAAGGACACGCTCGCGCGCGCGCTGCCGTACTACGTGCAGGAGATCCTGCCCGGCGTGCTCAACGGCAAGCGCACGCTGGTTGCCGCCCACGGCAACTCGCTGCGCGCGCTGATCATGGTGCTGGAAAAGCTCTCACCCGAAGGCATTTTGAAGCGCGAGCTCGCGACCGGCGTGCCGATCATCTACCGCCTCAACGCGGATTCGACGGTGGCCTCGAAGCTGGATCTGGCGGGTTAAGCGTGTGCCGCACGCGCGGTGCCGTAGGGTGGGCAAAGCGACTTGTCCGCCGTAGCTCGACGAGCGAAGGCGGAAGCGTGCCCACGCTCCGTCAGCGAATGAGAAAGGTGGTGGGCACGGCGCTATGCGCCTTTGCCCACCCTACGGCAGCTACTGCAGCCCCAGCTGCCCGGCCTCCCAGCCCAGCATGGCCTGCTTGCGCGTGATGCCCCAATGATAGCCGGTCAGCGTGCCGCTCTTGCCGAGCGCGCGGTGGCAGGGCACGACGAAGGAGACCGGGTTCTTGCCGACGGCCGCGCCGACGGCGCGCGAGGCCTTCGGATTGTTGATGTTGCAGGCGATGTCGGAATAGGACACCGCGCGCCCCATCGGAATTCTCAAGAGCGTCTCCCACACCCGGACTTCGAAATCGGTGCCGATCAGCACCACGCGCAGCGGCTGATCCGGCCGCCACAGTTTTGGATCGAAGATGCGCGCTGCGAGCGGCGCGGTGCCGTCGTGATCTTCCACATAGGTGGCGTTCGGCCAGCGCCGCGTCATGTCGGCGAGCGCGATCTTCTCCTCGCCGTGATCGGCGAAAGCGAGGCCCGACAAGCCGCGGTCGGTGGCGATCACGATCGCGGTGCCGAACGGCGAGGGATGGAAGCCGTAGCGCAGGGTGAGGCCGGCGCCGCCGTTCTTCCATTCGCCCGGCGACATCGCCTCATGCGTCACGAAGAGATCGTGAAGCCGGCCCGGCCCCGACAGGCCGGAGTCGAGCGCCGCGTCGAGGATGCTGGCGGAATCCCTCAGCAGGTTCTTGGCGTGGTCGAGGGTGAGCGCCTGCATGAAAGCCTTCGGCGTGATCGAGGCCCAGCGGCGGAACAGATGGTGCAGCTCATCCGGCGTCACGCCGGCCGCATCCGCCATCGCCTCGATGGTCGGCTGCGCGCGCCAGTTCGCCGAGATGAAGGCGATCGCCCGCCGCACCGAATCATAGTCGCGCAACGCGGCGTTCTGGGTGCCCGGTTTTGTCAGGCGCTGGTCATGTATCGCAAGGGTCATCATGACCGGAAATGTAGGGGAGGGGGCGGCGCGAAACCACCCGATTTCCGACTGTGCTCAGGTCACCGGATTATAGGTCGGGCCACGCCGCGCGGCGTTCAGGGCGACAACCAAGGCATTGTAAAAGCTTGCTTTTTCTTCCGGCCCGAGAAAGCTTCCGATGAGCAGCCGGCGGCCGCGGGAGATCAGATAGAGGTGCTCGATGCCGTATTCCTCGTCGACCTCCTGGTCGAGCCTGACCCAGAGCGGATTGAAGGTCCATTCGGCAACCTGGCCGCGATGGCTGACGCGTCGCACCCGCAATTCCGTCGGCGTCACCACGATCTCCTCGCTGGCCCGTGCCGCGCGAAAATTGACCTTGAAGGCCCACCAGATCACGAGCACGTCGAGACCGAAGAAGCCGAACACCGGCCAGGCGCCCATCATCAGGAAAGCGGCGCCCGTGACGAAGCTGACGGCGCTCAGGAACAGCATCACGGCGAGAAAGCCGGTGCGGTTCAGCGAGCGGTGCGGCGTCAGCAGCGCGGAGAAGATCTGAGGCTCGTCCTCGCTTTCAGATCGCGGCCGCGCAATTTCGTTGCCTGTGCTCATCGTCCATCAGTATATCCCGATCATGGCGAAAATCACCCGCAAGCCGGTCCCGCGCAAAGCGGCCGTGCCGAAGAAAAAGGCAAAGCCGGTCGCGACCAAGCCGAAAGCGCCCGCGAAGAAATCGCTCAAAGCCACCAGACCCTGGACTCCCGCCGAGGTCCACGAGGTCTTCAGCCGTTTCCGCAAGGCCAATCCGGAGCCGAAGGGCGAGCTCGAGCACGTCAATCCGTTCACGCTGCTGGTCGCCGTGGTGCTGTCGGCGCAGGCGACCGATGCCGGCGTCAACAAGGCGACGCGCGCGTTGTTCGAGGTCGCCGATACGCCGCAGAAGATGCTCGATCTCGGCGAGGAGCGCTTGCGCGACTACATCAAGACCATCGGCCTCTACCGCACCAAGGCGAAAAACGTGATCGCGCTGTCGGCCAAGCTGCTCAGCGATTTCGGCGGCGAGGTGCCGCGCACGCGGGCCGACATCGAGTCATTGCCCGGTGCAGGACGCAAGACCGCCAACGTCGTGCTCAACATGGCCTTCGGCGAGCACACAATGGCGGTCGACACGCACGTCTTCCGCGTCGGCAACCGCACCGGACTTGCGCCGGGCAAGACACCGCTCGAGGTCGAGCTCGGCCTCGAAAAGGTAATCCCGGCCGAGTTCAAGCTGCATGCCCATCATTGGTTGATCCTGCACGGCCGCTATACATGCCTTGCCCGCAAGCCGCGCTGCGAGGTCTGCCTGATCAACGATCTCTGTCGGTGGCCGGAGAAGACGGTCTGAGACAGCGCCGCGCCGGGCGCCGTCACCGCACCTGCCGCGCCGGCTCGATCAGCTCGGGCCGCGGGCCTGACAGGCGCTTGTGCATGTGGACCATGAAGGCCATGCCGAAGATCGGCGTCGCCAGATTGACGATCGGAATCGAGACGAAGGCGGCGATGAACAGACCGGCGGTGAAGATGGTCGCGGCATTGTCGCGCCGCATCGCCTTGGCTTCCTCCGGCGGGCGGAAGCGCATCGCGGCGAGCTCGAAATATTCGCGGCCGAGCAGCCACGCGGCGGCGACAAAGAAGATCAGGAAACCGGCGCCGGCGAACAGCACCAGCGGCAGAGCGATCAGATAGACCAGGATCGTCAGCAGCGCAGTCTTGATGCCCTCGAGCATCGCCTGGCTGAACGGCAGCGCGGCGCCCGGCCGCTCGGCGGGATAATGCTCGCGCTCGACGATCTCGGCGACGTCGTCGACGAACAGGCTCGCCACCAGCGAGGTGATCGCAGGCATCAGGAAGATGCCGCCGAACACCACACCGAGGCCCGCCGCGATCGAGACGATCCAGGAGAGAACCTCGAGCGAGGAATGCCAGCCCGGCCCGAGCAGGCCTTCCAGCCACACCTCGCCGGAGGTTGCAAACCAGCTGAGCAGCCGCTGCAAGCCGATCGCCAGCACGGTGATCAGCACCAGCGCGAGCCCGATCGACCGCCACAGGATCGAGCGCATCGGCGGCGAGATCATTTGCGACAGCGCCTTGATGGCGGCATCCAGCATGGGGGACCCTCGGAGGTAAACGACCTGCGAGAGGTAGAGATGCAGGGCGACTTCGGCAAGGGCGGGGGCTGCGCTGCCGTCGGCCGCGAGCGCGGCGCGAGCCCTTGCTTACCCTCCAGGGGAGGGTAAGAGTCGCCACTCTCTCCCAGAGTAGCCTACTCGTGCCGATGGCCATGCCCGTGCCTGCGCGCCTTCGCCGGCTTGCCGTCGCCCGTCGGGATCATCACCACGCGGCCGTAGCGCACGCCGCGCTCGGCGATGATGTGGTCGGCGAAATGCCTGACCTCGGCGGCCGCGCCGCGCAGCGCCGTCATCTCCATGCAATTGTTGTCGTCGAGATGGACGTGCAGCGTCGCCAGCGCGAGGTCGTGGTGGCCGTGGAATTCCTGCACCAGCCGTTTCGACAGATCGCGCGCCGCGTGGTCATAGACGTAGACGAGGCCGGCGACGCATTGGCCGGTCTGCGCGGTATCCTCGGCGCTCTGCTGCAGGCCGGCGCGCGCGAGGTCGCGGATGATCTCGGAGCGGTTCTGGTAGCCGCGCGCTTCGGCCGCGGCATCGATCTCCGCCAGGAGATCGTCCTCGATCGTGATCGTTATCCGCTGCATCAGGTCCTCCGCGGGCGCCGCTCTCTCTCACCTCGCCCCACTTGCGGGGAGAGGTCGGAATTCAAGCGTAGCTTGAATTCCGGGTGAGGGGGACTCTCCGCGAGTCCAACTGTCACCGGGATTGCGGAGACAGCCCCTCACCCCAACCCTCTCCCCGTAAGAACGGGGCGAGGGAGCGCACCTTTGTCGCCGCTGGCACCTCACAGCCGCGTCGCACGCAGCCGCAGCGCGTTGCCGACGACGCTCACCGAGGACAGCGCCATCGCCGCCGCAGCGATGATCGGGGAGAGCAACAGACCGAACGCCGGATAGAGAACGCCGGCCGCGATCGGAATCCCGGCGGCGTTGTAGATGAAGGCGAAGAACAGGTTCTGCCGGATGTTGCTCATCGTCGCCTGAGACAGTTTTCGCGCGCGGACGATGCCGACGAGGTCGCCTTTGAGCAGCGTCACGCCGGCGCTCTCCATCGCAACGTCGGTGCCGGTGCCCATGGCGATGCCGACCTCGGCCGCCGCCAGCGCAGGCGCGTCGTTGACGCCGTCGCCGGCCATGGCGACGCTGCGGCCGGCCTTCTGCAGCTTGGTCACCACCGCGCTCTTCTGGTCCGGCAGCACTTCGGCCTCGACCTCGGCGATGCCGAGCCGGCGCGCCACGGCCTCGGCCGTGGTGCGGTTGTCGCCGGTCAGCATGATCACCTTGATGCCTTCCGCCGCGAGCGCCTTCAGCGCCTCCGGCGTCGAGGCCTTGACCGGATCTGCGATCGCGAACAGGCCGGCCAGCCGGCCGTCGACCGCCATGTTGATCACGGTGGCGCCGTCGCCGCGCAGCCGTTCGGCTGCGGCGTCGAGCGATTGGGTATCGATGCCGATCGACGACAGATATCTGGCATTGCCGAGCACGACGGTCTTGCCGTCGACCTTGCCGGTCGCCCCCTTGCCGGTCGGCGAATCGAACTGCTCGACCTGGCCGAGGGGAAGCTGCTTCTCCTTGGCCGCGCGCACGATCGCATCGGCCAGCGGATGCTCGCTGGCGCGCTCGACGGTGGCCGCAATGCGCAGGATGTCATCCTCCGCGAAGCCGGACGCCGGCACGATCGTCACCACCTTGGGCTTGCCCTCGGTCAGCGTGCCTGTTTTGTCGACCACCAGCGTGTCGATCTTCTCCATCCGCTCCAGCGCCTCGGCGTTCTTGATCAGCACGCCGGCTTGCGCGCCGCGGCCGACGCCGACCATGATCGACATCGGGGTCGCCAGGCCCAGCGCACAGGGGCAGGCGATGATCAGCACGCTGACCGCCGCGACAAGGCCGAAGGCGAGCCGCGGCTCCGGTCCGAACCAGGCCCAGGCGGCAAAGGCGGCGATGGCGACGGCGATCACGGCGGGCACGAACCAGCCGGCGACCTGGTCGGCCAGGCGCTGGATCGGCGCGCGCGAACGCTGCGCATCCGCGACCATCTGCACGATCTGCGACAGCAGCGTCTCGCGCCCGACCTTGTCGGCGCGCATGATGAAGCTGCCGGACTGGTTCAGCGTGCCGGCGATGACTTTTGCGCCCGTTTCCTTGGTGACCGGCATGGATTCGCCCGTCACCAGCGATTCATCGAGCGACGAGCGGCCTTCGAGGATGATGCCGTCGACCGGCACCTTCTCGCCGGGACGGACGCGCAGGCGATCGCCGGCGTGGAGCGTGTCGATCTCGACCTCGTGCTCGCTAGCATCAGGCTCGACGCGGCGTGCGGTCTTCGGGGCGAGCTGGAGCAGCGCCTTGATCGCGCCCGAGGTCGCGTCGCGGGCGCGCAGCTCCAGCACCTGGCCGAGCAGCACCAGCACGGTGATGACCGCGGCGGCTTCGAAATAGACCGCGACCGCGCCTTCATGGCCGCGGAAGGTGGCGGGGAAGATCTGCGGTGTGACCGTGCCGAGCACGCTGTAGACATAGGCAACGCCCGTGCCCATCGCGATCAGCGTGAACATGTTGAGGTTGCGCGTCAGCAGCGATTGCCAGCCGCGCACGAAGAACGGCCAGCCGGCCCACAGCACCACGGGCGTTGCGAAGACGAGCTGGATCCAGTTCGACAGGGTCGGATCGATCCAGCTGTGGGGGCTTGCGAGATGGCCGCCCATCTCCAGCACCACCGGCGGCAGCGACAGCACGCCGCCGATCCAGAACCGCCGCGTCATGTCCGCGAGCTCCGGATTGGGGCCGGTCTCCAGGCTTGCGACCTCCGGCTCCAGCGCCATGCCGCAGATCGGGCACGTGCCCGGCCCGACCTGGCGGATCTGCGGGTGCATCGGGCAGGTGTAGATCGTTCCCGCGGGAAGCTCCGGTTCGGGTGCCTTCTCCTTGGCAAGGTACTTGGCGGGATCGGCGGCGAACTTGGTGCGGCAGCCGGCCGAGCAGAAATGGAAGGTCTCGCCATGATGTTCGAAGCGATGCTTCGAGGTCGCGGGATCGACGCTCATGCCGCAAACGGGATCTTTGACCTTGGTTGCGGCGTCGCCATGATCATGGCCGTGGTGATGGTCGTGGCCGGCATGATCGCCTTGGCCGCCGCAGCACGAGGAAGCCTCGGGCTTGGCCGCCGGCGCTGCCGCTTTCGTGGAACAGCCGCACCCGGAATGCGTGTCCGCGCTGTGACGATGCTCGTGCTCGTTGTTGTTCATTGCCATGGTCCGGCCTTTGACGCCTGGTCTTGAAACCTATACCCGGTAGGGGTATATAGACGCCATGCGCAAGGACATCAAGGCATCCGTCGGAAAACGCCTCAACCGGATCGAGGGCCAGGTTCGTGGCCTCTCGAAAATGGTCGAGGAAGACCGCTACTGCATCGACATCGTGACGCAGATCGCGGCGGTGCGCGCCGCGCTGCGCCGGGTCGAGGAAGAGGTTTTGAAGGATCACGTCGCGCATTGCGTCGAGCACGCCATCGCCAGCGGCGACAAGGCCGATCAGCGCGCCAAGATCGCGGAGCTGATGGCGGTGATCGGGCGGGCGGAACGGTAACCCGCGCTCTCTCCACCGTCATTGCGAGGAGCTCTTGCGACGAAGCAATCCAGACTGCCACCGCAGCGACAGTCTGGATTGCTTCGCTGCGCTCGCAATGACGCCAGGAGAAGTCTCGTAGGGTGGGCAAAGCGGAGCGTGCCCACCATCCCCGAGGGATCGCGTGAGAACGTGGGCACGGCGCTTCGCGCCTTTGCCCACCCTACGAGACGGCGAACCTAAGCTGCCATCTCCCGCGTCTGCGCGCGGTACATCGCGAGCTCGCTCAGCTGCACGAAATGTTCGGAGAAGGCCACGCTGGCTTGCGCGCTCACTTCTTCAGCCGGAATCTCAGTCGGCGTTTCTTCGTCAATCGCCTCAGGAACGAGCGGCGGCGCACGGAGCGTTTCTGGAAACACACTGAAAGTGCCCGCCACCTCCTCGAGCGGCTTTTGCTTGTCGGCCCAGTGCAGGGCGGTGTAGTCGAATCCATTGACGATGGTGGGCTTGACCACCTCGAAATAGGGCGAGATGTCGAAGTCGCGGGGCATGTAGAGTGAGGAATCGCGGATGTGCAGGATCTCGCGCCGTGCGGCGCGGCTGCCGGCCTTGGTGATCTTCGGCAGGATCGGATAGCGCACCGCATCGAACGCCTGCGCGATCAGGGCCGAGCAGATGATCTTGGTCGGGTCGCCCGAGCCGATCGCGATCATGCGCCGGCGCCAGCGCTGCGGTATCGGCAGCGGGAACAGGTAGCGCATGAGGTCGACGATGTTCTTGGTGTCGTAGCCGAAGCCGATGCGGTTGATCGCATAGCGGCAGACCGTGGTGCGGTCCTCATAGGACAGCCCGACCGGGCGGCAGAGGCGGGTGTGATAGGGGAAATATTTCGACAGCGGTGCCGAGGTGACGCCTTCGCCGATATTGGCCTCGATCAGAACATGCGGCTCGCCGTTGGGTTCCTCTGCCCCCTCGATCGGACCGACATAGAGGGCGGCATGCGACCAGGTCGACTGCGTCAAATATTTGATGATGCCGGAGATGCGGTTGTTGCCCTCGACCAGCAGCACGTCGCCGGGCGCGATGACGCCGCGCAGATGCTCCGGGTCGCTCGGCGTGAACGGCTCATAGCCCGGCACCTCCTTTGAGAGGTACGCGGCAATCAGCTTGCCGACAGAATCCAGGACCGTCCCCATCTCGAACTCCCCCCACGGCCTTTTCCGGCCGTCTTTTTCCCTTCTCTATCATGGTCGAAACGTGTTGCAATTCGGTTCATCGCTCTGTGAGATCAAGCATGATTGATTCACCATGATGGTTGCTGCGCAACATCAGATACGGCAAGGTTCGCGGGCTGTTCCCGTTCGCCGCAAGTCCCCGGAAACCATGACATGACAATCACGCGCCGCGGCTTCCTTTCGGCGTCCGCGGTCGTTGCGGCGATGCCGGTGCTGCGCGCATCCGCCGCGCCCCTGCCGCGCGAGGCCGACATCGTGGTGATCGGTGCGGGGGCTGCGGGAATTGCCGCGGCGCGGCGTATCATCGCGACGGGCCGCAACGTCATCGTGGTGGAAGCGTCATCGCAAGTCGGTGGCCGCTGCATCACCGACAGCACGACCTTCGACACCCCGTTCGACCGCGGCGCGCGCTGGATGCACAATCCCGACACCAACCCCATGATCCGGCTGGCGCGCAGTGCCGGGCTCGACGTGCTGCCGGCGCCCTCGGGCCAGAAGATGCGCATCGGCCGCCGCAACGCCCGCGCAGGCGAGACCGAGCAGTTCCTGGCCGCCCTGGTGCGCGCCAACCGTGCCATCGACGAGGCCGCGCGGGGCAAGCTCGATACCTCCTGTGCCTCCGTGCTGCCGAAGGATCTCGGCGACTGGGCCGGCGCGGCCGAGTTCATGCTGGGCGCGAGCTTCGCGGGCAAGGACCTGAAGGAGCTGTCCGCGATCGACAAGGGACGCGCGCAGGATCGCAACGCAGCGATCGCCTGCCGTCAGGGCCTGGGCACGCTGATCGCCAGGCTCGCCGAGCAGGCGCCGGTGGCGCTGGCGACACCGGCGAGCCGCATCGCCTGGAGCAACCGCGACGTCAGCGTCGAGACGCAGGCCGGCAAGATCACCGCGCGCGCCGCCATCGTCACGGTCTCGACCAACGTGCTGACATCGGGCGCCATCAAGTTCGCCCCCAACATTCCCAAGCGGACGCTGGATGCGGCATCGAAGCTCAGCCTCGGCAGCTACGATCGCATCGTGCTGCAGATGCCGGGCAATCCGCTCGGCCTGTCGCGCGACGACATCCTCATCGAGCAGAGCAATTCGACGCGCACGGCGCTGATGTTCGCCAACATCGGCGGCTCCTCGCTGTGCTCGATCGACGTCGGCGGCTCGTTCGGCCGCGAGCTCTCGGAGCAGGGCGAGAAGGCCATGGTCGCCTTCGCCAAGGAGTGGATCGCCAAGCTGTTCGGCAGCGAGGCTGCTTCCGCCGTGCAGAAGACCAGCGCCACGCGCTGGAATGCCTCGCCCTACGTGATGGGCGCGATGTCGGCGTCTGCGCCCGGCGGCCAGCTCTCGCGAAAGATCCTGACCGAGCCGATCGGCAATGTCTTCCTCGCCGGCGAAGCCACGCACGAGACGCTCTGGGGCACCGTCGATGGCGCCTGGGAAAGCGGCGAACGCGCCGCGGATGCAGCCCTGCGCAAGATCGGCGCGCTGAAGGACGAGCCAGCGGATGTGCCGACGCAGTCGACGAAGAAGCGGCGCGTGCCGAGGCAGTAGTTACCGCAACACGCCGTCCAACGCCGGCAGCCCAAAGATAACCGCCATCGCAATCAGCGCGTAGCAGATGCCGCGAAACACTTTCTCGCTCGCACGCCCGAACAGCGAGGCGCCGAAGGCGACGCCGAGGGCGTAGACGGGGCCGACGATCAGCGACAGCACCAGCGATTCGCGGCTGATCAGGCCGGTGGTTGCGTAGCTGACCATCGAGAAGAAATCCGACGCGCCGAAGAACAGCACGATGTTGGCGCGCGCCACGATCGGCGCGATCGGGCGGCCGAGCCAGTAGCCGACGATCGGCGGGCCGCCGGTCTGTGCGAGGCCACTGCAGAAGCCGGAGAGGCCGCCGATGCCGACCGACAGCCAGGCGTGGTCCTTGCCGCGATAGCGCCACCCCGACAGCAATAGCAGCAACAGCGCCGCGACGAAGCAGGAGATGATCCAGCGCGTGGTGACGGGTTCGAGCACGCTGAGGAAATAAGTGCCGATGGGTACGCCGATCAGCGCGCCCAGCACGATGACCGCGGTGGCCTTGCGATCGGCCTTCCGCCAGGCCTCGGGCAGCAGCGGCGCGGCCGCGACGAAGTCGATGACGAGCAGCAGGGCTGCAACGAGCCGCGGCGCCGCGATGCTGCTTGCCAGCGGCATGAAGATCAGCGCCGCGCCGAAGCCGGAGAAGCCGCGTGCGGTGCCCGAAACGAAAGCGACGGCGCAGAGCGCCGCCGCGATCGTCAGATTGACGTCCTTCGGAAGGAAGTCCACGAAGGTCATGCTCTATGACTCTCGAGCATGACTTTGTCCGAAAACCGCTTCACACTTTTCGGCGTCATGCTCGCAAAACGCCGCCGGTCTTCTTGGTGACCTCGGCCACGATCTTGGCGCCGACGGCCTCGATCTCCTGATCGGTCAGGGTTTTCTCGCGGGGCTGAAGCGTGACCGCGATCGCGATCGACTTCTTGCCGTCATCGATGCCCTTGCCCTCGTAGACGTCGAAGACGTTGACGCCGGTGATCAGCTTCTTGTCGATGCCTTGCGCGGCGCGAACGATGTCGCCGGCCTTGACGCCGCGGTCGACGATGAACGCGAAGTCGCGCGACACCGGCTGGAACGCCGAGAGCTCGATCACGGGCTTGGCACGCGTCGGCTTCTTCTTGGCCTCGGGGATGCGGTCGAGGATTACCTCGAACACGACAAGCGGCCCGTCGGCGCCGAGCGCCTCGAGCGCTCTGGGGTGCACTTCGCCGAAATAGCCGAGCACGTTCTGCGGCCCGATCTGGATCGTTCCGGAGCGGCCCGGATGCAGCCAGCTGGGACCACCCGCCACGATCTGCAGCGCCTGCATCGGCGCGCCGGCGGCCGCCAGCACCGCCAACGCATCGGCCTTGGCGTCGAACACGTCGGCCTGCGCCGAGCCGGACCAGTGCCGTCCGAGACCTTCAGATGAAGCAAGGCCGCGGCGCACGCCACTCGCCGCCATGAACTGGTCCTGCGGGCGATCGCCTTTGAACACCTGGCCGACCTCGAACAACGCGACATCGCCGAAGCCGCGATCGGCATTGGCCTGCGCCGCCGCGATCAGTCCGGCGAGCAGGGTCGGGCGCATGTCGGAGAGATCCGAGGCGATCGGGTTCGCTACTTCGAGCTCGCGCTGTCCGCCGCCGAACAATTCGGCCGCAGGTTTTGCGATGAACGACCAGGTCACGGCTTCGACCATGCCGCGGCTTGCGAGCGCGCGCCGCGCGCGGCGGGTGCGCAGCTGCAGCGGGGTCAGCACGGGCTTGCGCGCGTCCTCGCCGCGCTCGAACGGCGTCATCGGCACCTTGTCGACGCCGAAGATGCGGACGATCTCCTCGACGATGTCGGCCTTGCCGTGCACGTCGGAGCGCCACGAGGGCACCGCGACCTTCACCACCGGGCCGGGACCCGCCATCATGAAGCCGAGATGGGTCAGGATGCGCTTCATCTCGACCTGCGGCACCTCGATGCCGGAGAGGCGCTTCACTTCCGTGACCGGGAAGTCGATCACGCGGTCGTCGGCGAAGGCTTTTCCGACCACGACAGTTTCGGACGGCGTACCGCCGCACATCTCCATCACCAGCCTGGTCGCGAGCTCGACGCCGGGCACCATGAAGGCCGGATCGACGCCGCGCTCGAAGCGGTAGCGCGCGTCCGAATTGATGCCGAGCTTGCGGCCGGTCTGGGCGATGTTGATCTCGTTCCACAGCGCCGATTCGATCAGCACGTCAGTCGTGTTCTCGTCGCAGCCCGAGGCTTCGCCGCCCATGATGCCGGCGAGCGATTCGACGCCATGCTCGTCGGCGATCACGCAAACGGCGGGATCGAGATTGTAGGTGCGGCCGTCGAGCGCCAGCAGGCTCTCGCCCTCGCGCGCGCGGCGCACGACGAGATTGCCCTTCACCTTCCTGGCGTCGAACACGTGCAGCGGGCGCGCACGGTCGTAGGTCATGAAGTTGGTGATGTCGACCAGCGCGTTGATCGGACGCAGCCCGATCGCGGTCAGCCGCTTCTGCAGCCATTCCGGCGACGGTCCGTTCTTGACGCCGCGCACGAGACGGAGCGCAAAGCCCGGGCAGAGCGTGGTATCCTCGACCGTGACCTTCACGGGGCAGGGGAATTCGCCCTTGATCGGCTTGATCGTAGGGTCCTTGAACTTGCCCATGTCGGCGGCGGCGAGATCGCGCGCGATGCCATGCACGCCGGTGCAGTCCTGCCGGTTCGGCGTCAGATTGATCTCGATCACGGGATCGCCGAGCCCGGCCCATTCGGCGTAAGCAGCGCCGATCGGCGCGTCCGCCGGCAATTCCATGATGCCGTCATGGTCGTTGGAGATCTGCAGCTCGGCCGCCGAGCACAGCATGCCGCGGCTCTCGACGCCGCGAATGGTGCCGATTCCAAGCGTGATGTCCTTGCCGGGAATGTAGGTGCCGGGCGGTGAGAACACGCTGACGAGGCCCGTACGCGCATTCGGCGCGCCGCACACGACCTGCACCGGCGCACCACCGTCGCCGGTGTCGACCATGCAGACCCGCAGGCGATCCGCATTCGGATGCTGCTCGGCCGAGATCACCTTCGCAATGGTGAACGGCTTCAGCGCCTTCGCCTTGTCCTCGATGTTCTCGACCTCGAGCCCGATCATGGTGAGCTTGTCGGCGAGCTTGTCCAAAGGCTCGTCGGTCTCGAGATGATCCTTCAGCCAGGAGAGAGTGAATTTCATGGCTGCTTTTTCTCCACGGCGACGGTCTGCTCCCTTCCCCGCTTGCGGGGGAGGGTTGGGGAGAGGGCTCTCTCCGCAATGGCAGTGACTATGGTTTCAAGAACACCGGAACGGTTGGTCATGACATCGAGATTGCTGAAGCGGAGCACCTTGAAGCCCTTCGCTTCGATCGCGGCAGAGCGGCGCGCATCGGCGCGCTCGCCTCCGTCCGAAAAGTGTTGGCCGCCGTCGAGCTCGATGACGAGCTTGGCCGCGTGGCAGATGAAATCGGCGACGTAATTCTCGATCGGGACCTGGCGGCGAAAACTCGCGCCGTTCAACCGCCCGGCGCGGAGTTCCGCCCAGAGGATGGGCTCTGCATCGGTCGAGTCGCGTCTAAGCGCGCGCGCATTGGCCCGCAGCTTGTCGGATATTTTCCAATCCGGATGCTTGGGATCGACCATTGGCAGCCCCATCGCGGAGAAACCCTTTCCCCACCCCTCCCCCGCAAGCGGGGGAGGGAGTCCGACCTGTCGGGCGGACAGAGAATACGTACCCATGAGACGAACGCCACGCGGCCGCTCCATCCATTCCCTCCCCCGCTTGCGGGGGAGGGTCAGGGAGAGGGTTGTCTCCGCGGAGGAAACGGAGAGAGTCTTCGTATGGTGGAGACCGAGCATCACGTGCTCAACCCTCCGGCAAGCGTTGGTACTTCGAGCGGCTTGAAGCCGTAATGGGACAGCCAGCGGACGTCGCTGTCGAACAGCTGGCGCAGGTCGGCGATGCCGTATTTCAGCATGGCGATGCGGTCGATGCCCATGCCCCAGGCGAAGCCCTGGTACTCGTCGGGATCGATGCCGCAGGCGCGCAGCACGTTCGGATGCACCATGCCGCAGCCCAGGATCTCGAGCCAATCCTCGCCCTCGCCGAAGCGGATCTCGCCCTTGTCGCGGCGGCACTGGATGTCGACTTCGAGCGACGGCTCGGTGAACGGGAAGAACGAGGGCCGGAAGCGCATGTTGATGTGGTCGACCTCGAAGAACGCCTTGCAGAACTCGTGCAGGATCCATTTGAGGTGGCCGAGATGCGAGTGCTTGTCGATAACGAGGCCCTCGACCTGGTGGAATTGCGGCGTGTGGGTCGCGTCCGAATCGATGCGATAGGTGCGGCCCGGGCAGATCACGCGGATCGGCGGCTTCTGGCTCAGCATGGTGCGCACCTGCACCGGCGAGGTGTGGGTCCGCAGCAGCATGCGCGAGCCGTCCTCCCTCGGATGGAAGAAGAACGTGTCGTGCATCTCGCGCGCCGGATGGCCTTCCGGAAAATTCAGCTTGGTGAAGTTGTAGTCGTCGGTCTCGATGTCGGGGCCTTCGGCCACCGAGAATCCCATGTCGGCGAAGATGGTGGTGAGCTCGTCCCAGACCTGGCTCAGCGGATGGATGCGGCCAGCCTCCGCCGCCGTATCGCGCAGCGGCAGGGTGACGTCGACGGTCTCGGACGCCAGCCGCGCATCGAGCGCGGCCGACTTCAGCACGTCGCGTCGCGCCGCGAGCGCCTGGCTGACTTCGTCCTTGGCCTGGTTGATCGCCGCGCCTTGCGTCTTGCGCTCGTCCGGCGACATCTTGCCGAGCGTGGCGAGCAGCGCCGAGATCGAGCCCTTCTTGCCGAGGGCTGCAACGCGCACGGCCTCTAACGCAGCCTCGTCGGCAGCCGCGGCGATGTCGGCGATGATCTGGGCTTGGAGCTGGGCAAGATCGGTCATGGCAATCCCTTTTGGCCAGGATGCTGAGCCGATGATCCTAGCCCGTCACGCCCGGCCCAAAAGCGCGAAGCGCGTCTTCGCGTTAGATTCGCCGGGCATCCACGTCGGAGAAGTGTGCTTGCGCGAGAGATGACGGCCGAGGCGATGAAGCGCGAGACGCGCCTCTGCCCGGGCCATCACAAGCTCAATGCTGCGCAAGTTGCGCAGTTGGGCGGCTTACGCCGCCAGCGCGGCTTTGGCCTTCTCGGCGATCGCCTGGAACGCGGCAGGCTCGCGGATCGCGAGATCCGACAGCACCTTGCGGTCCACGGTGATGCCCGACTTGGCCAAGCCGTCGATAAATCGGCTGTAAGTCAGGCCGAACGGACGGACGGCAGCGTTGAGGCGCTGGATCCAGAGCGCGCGGAAGGTGCGCTTGCGACGCTTGCGGTCGCGGAAGGCGTATTGCTGGGCCTTCTCCACGGCCGGCTTGGCGGCCCGGATGGTGTTCTTGCGGCGGCCGTAGAAACCCTTGGCGGCCTTGTAGACTTTCTTGTGCTTGGCGTGGGCGGTCACACCGCGTTTGACGCGAGACATGACGAAATCCTTCAGAGATGACTTTGGTTATCGGATCGCCGCGCGGACGCGGCAGGGATGGCAATGATCGTGGACGCGATCAGGCGTTCGGCAAGAAGTACTTCTTGACGTTGTCGCCGTCGGTCTTGAACAGCACGCGGGTGCCGCGGAGCTGACGGATCTGCTTCTTCGTCCGCTTGATCATGCCGTGACGCTTGCCGCGCTGGGCGTGCATCACTTTGCCGGTGGCAGTCACCTTGAAGCGCTTTTTAGCGCCCGATTTGGTCTTCAGCTTGGGCATTTGGCTCTCCTAATGGCCACAGAGATCCGCCCGCGAAGGCGGCTGGACCGTCAAAAATGCTCGTTAGAGCGTTGATTGTGCTCAGGTTTTGCGAACAAGCGCGAAACCCGCACGAGACACCGCCACGGCAGCCCGTAAATCAGCCGGGCGGTGAAGGCTGGGCTTATGACAGAGGACAGGCCAATTGGCAACGATGAACCGCCGAAACCACCCCGCCGACTATTGAACGCTGCCACCCCTCACGTCCAAGCCTTCACGCTGAAGCAGGTCCAAAATGGCTCATTTTTCGCAACTTCTGATTTCACTGGCCGATTTCGCTCGTCCGCGCCATCTGGCGCTGTTCGCCGTGCTCGCCGCGGCTGCGCTGCCACAGGCCGCCGACGCCCGCGCCGGCGGCTATGACGGCATCTGGAACGTCACCTTCGCCACCACCCGTGGCAATTGCAGCTCCGGCTACAGCGTTCCCTTCACCGTGACAGGCACCCGCGTCTCCTCTGCCGGCGGCGGCCGGGTGTCGGGCCGGGTCAACCGCTCCGGCGCTGTCGCCGTGCAGGTCTCGGTCGGCGCGTCCCACGCCAGCGGCGGCGGCCGGCTCGCCCGCGTGAACGGCGCCGGGTCGTGGAAGGGCATCATTTTGGGCGACCAGTGCAGCGGCACCTGGCAGGCGACGCGGACCTGATACACAAACGGCCCGCCGGGGATCCGGACGGGCCGTTGCATTCTCAAGTCCCAAAGCGTTGCGCGTCAGCGCGGCGCCAGCACCATGACGACCTGGCGACCTTCGAACCGCGCGTCCTGCTCGACCTTGGCGAGCTCGGCGACGTCGGTCTTGATCTTGTCGAGCAGCTTGGTGCCGATCTCCTGGTGCGCCATTTCGCGGCCGCGATAGCGCAGCGTGATCTTGACCTTGTCGCCCTCTTCGAAGAACCGCTGCATTGCGCGCATCTTCACGTCGTAATCGTGATCGTCGATCATCGGGCGGAGCTTGATCTCCTTGATCTCGACGGTCTTCTGCCGCTTGCGGGCTTCCGCGGCTTTCTTCTGGGCGGAATACTTGTACTTCCCGTAGTCCATGATCTTGCAGACGGGAGGGCTGGTATTCGGCGAAATCTCGACCAGATCCATCCCGACTTCCTGCGCCATGCGGATGGCGACGACGGTCTCGACCGTACCTTTGTTGTCACCGGTCTGGTCGATCAGTTGGATCTGCGCATTGCGGATATCATCATTGATGCGCGGCCCGTCTTTGCTGGCAGCGGGCGGAGCTTTATTAGGACGGCGAATGGGTGGTTCTCCAAAGTTGTGAAAGAAGCGGCTATTTTGAAGGAAGATGCGTTTGCCGGCAAGCAAGTCGCTGGTACGAGGCGCGAAAAACCCTCAAATGCGAGGCATTTTGGTCACGGCCCCGGGGCACGCTGACCGACATAGACACCTTGCCTCTGTTCCGCAAGCGTCCCAAAGGACCAATAGCGATGCCGGTCGTGCTTTCGGAACAGGTCCGGACAGCTCAAACCGCACAGCAAGAGTAAACGTTCCATGACCGACGCAATTCCCGATGCCGCGCTTGGGTTCATCGATGTGGGCGAAGGGCCGTCCGCACGCAGGATCGCGGTGCGCCGCCGTCCCGGAAAAGGCCCCGGCCTGGTCTGGCTGGGCGGATTCAAGTCGGACATGCAGGGCGGCAAGGCCGTGGCGCTGGATGCCTGGGCCTATGAGCGCGGCCGTGCTGTGGTCCGGTTCGACTATTCCGGACACGGCGAATCCAGCGGTGATTTCGCCGACGGAACCATCGGCAGCTGGCTGGAGGACAGTGTTGCGGTGTTCGAGCGCTTCTGCGACGGCCCGCAAATCCTGATCGGCTCCTCCATGGGCGGCTGGATGGCGCTGCTGCTCGCGCGCGAGATCAAGAAACGTGGCGGCAAGGCGTCGCTCGCAGGGCTCGTGCTGATCGCACCGGCGCCCGATTTCACCGAAGAGCTGATGTGGAAGAATTTCTCGCCCGCGGTGAAGAAGGAGATCGAGACCAAGGGCTTCTGGCTGCGCCCGTCGGAATATGGCGACGGCACGCCCTATCCGATCACGCGGAACCTGATTGCGGAGGGGCGCAACCACCTCGTGCTCGGCAGCGCCATCGATCTCGGCTGCCCCGTCCGCATCCTGCAGGGCGCGAAGGATCCCGACGTGCCGTGGCAACACGCGTTTGCGCTGACCCATCGCCTGCCGGCCGACGACGTCGTGCTGACCATGATCCAGGACGGCGACCACCGCCTGTCCCGCCCGCAGGACATCGCGCGCATTCTTGCCGCGGTGGCGGAGATCGGGTGAAGTTGCAGTGCTCGCTGTCATTGCCCGCGAAGGCGGGCAATCCAGTATTCCAGAGGCCATCGTGCTCAAGCCGAGAAGCCGCGGCGTACTGGATGCCCCGCCTTCGCGGGGCATGACAGAAACGGGAAGGGAGATCGTCAATGACAACCGTTACCGCCATGCTGCGCGCCTTCTGCGACGCGGTCGAGCAGCGCAACGGCAAAGCCTTCGCCGAGCTGTTCACCGAGGACGGCGTCTATCACGACGTCTTCTACGGCGCCTTCGCCGGCCGCGCGAAGATCGCCGCGATGATCGACGACTGGTTCTATCGCACGGCGACGGATTTCCGCTGGGACATGCATGACCCCGTCACCGACGGCACCACGCTCTATGCGCGCTACACCTTCAGCTACAAATCGACGTTGCCGGAAGCGAACGCCGCGCGCGCGATGTTCGAGGGCGTCGCGATCATGACGCTGAAGGACGGCAGGATCGCGGGCTATCATGAAGTCGCAAACACCGCGCCGGCGTTCGTCGATTTGAAGTTTGCCCCGGAGCGGATCGCAAAGATCGTCGCCAAGCAGGGCGCCGAGCTCAAGGCGCGGTCGGAGATGCAGCGGCATCTAGGTTGACTGTCCCCACTTGTCATTCCGGGGCGCGACGAAGTCGCGAGCCCGGAATCCATCGCTCGGCAAGCCAGGAGACGAAATGGATTCCGGGCTCGCGCCAAGTGGCGCGCCCCGGAATGACAGCCGAAAAGCTACCGCTTCGACGGATTCGCCATCGGCTTGCGCTGCGCCAGCGCGGCCACCGTCGCGGTGCCGATCGGGCCCGCTTCGTCGTAGAGCCAGCATTCGCCGATCGCGACGCCGTCGGTGGCGTGGTGGTTCACCACCTCGAAGCCGATCCACGCGGTCACCGGCAGGCGGTGCAGATAGATCGTGACGTCGCTGTTGATGTAGCCGAGCCCCTGGTCGCCGGCATTGGCAAACGGGCTGGCAAAATCGGCGCCGGTGGCGACATGGACGAACGGCGTCATCGGGGCGCCGGCGACGAGCTCGCGCACCTCGCTCATCCACAGCCGGCGCGGGCCCAGCGAGCCCATATGGCCAACGATGGGGCGCGTCGCCCATTTGCCGTTCATGCCGAGCCTGGGATCGATCGGCTTGGGAATGTCGGATGGTTTCGGCGCATCCCAGTTCGGCGGCGACCACACATTGCCATCGGGATTCTGCGTCTTGCGCAGCAGCTGGCACGAGGCGCGCGCCATGCTGACGCCGCCGGAAAGAAACTCCGCCTCGACCACGCGGATGCGCAGTCCATCGCGCACCAGGCGCGTCGTCACCTCGATCGGCTTGTCGATGGTCGGCAGCCGGAACATGTCGACCGTGAGCCGCGCCGGCACGAATTCGGGCCCGGAATGGCGCTCCTCGATGACGAAGCCGAGCAGGCCGATGATGACGCGCCCGTGCAGCGATTTCGGATCCCATGGACCGTTGGCGACTTCCGTCGGATGGAATGTGTCACCGTCCCGGGTGAAGAAAGGCATGTTTGTCATGCGCGCGAGATTGCGGGAACGCGCCGGGAAATCAAGGGTGGTGGTGCCATCGTGAGAGGCGGGAGCGCAAGTTCTTGCCACCACAACGGGTGTCATCGCCCGGCTTGACCGGGCGATCCAGTACGCCGCGGCGGTTGTGGTTGAATCGACAGGCCGCGGTGTACTGGATTCCCCGCTTTCGCGGGGAATGACAGCAGTTAGGACGCAGCCCGCCACTCCTCCCGCACGCTATCGTCGTGCTCCTTGCGCGCAGCAGCAGATCTCATCGCCTCAAACTCTTCTCCTGACACCAACTGCCCCAGCGCCCACACCGCCGCCCCGCGCACCAGTGGGCTTGAGTCATCGAGTAACCGCCGCGCCTCGTCCGCCAGCGCCGCCTCGCCTGAGTTGCCGATCGCAATCAGCACATTCCGCAAGAACCGGTCGCGCCCGATGCGCTTCACTGGCGATTTCGTGAACAGTGCGCGAAACGCGGCATCGTCGAGCCGCGCCAGCTCGGCGAGATCAGGCGCGCGCAATTCGTCGCGCGCGGCGAGCTTGGCCTCGCGCCCCTCCTGCGCGAACTTGTTCCAGGGGCATGCCGCGAGGCAATCGTCGCAGCCATAGATGCGATTACTGATAGCCTTGCGAAACTTGTGCGGGATCGGGCCCTTGTTCTCGATCGTGAGATACGAGATGCAGCGCCGCGCATCGAGCTTGTAGGGCGCGGGAAAGGCCGCGGTCGGGCAGATGTCGAGACAGGCCCGGCACGAGCCGCAATGATCGATCTCGGCGGCATCGCGCGGCAGATCGAGCGTGGTGTAGATCGCACCGAGAAACAGCCACGAGCCGAACTCGCGCGAGACGAGGTTGGTGTGCTTGCCCTGCCAGCCAAGGCCCGCGGTCTGCGCCAGCGGCTTTTCCATCACCGCCGCCGTGTCGACGAACACCTTCACGTCCGACGGCGCGGTCGCCACCAGCCAGCGCGCCAGCGCCTTCAGCCGCTTCTTGATGATGTCATGATAGTCGTCACCTTGCGCATAGACCGAGATCGCCGCGCGCGTGCGCTGCTTCAGGACCGCGAGCGGATCGGAGTCGGGACCGTAGTTGACGCCGAGCATGATCACGCTGCGCACGTCGGCCCACAGCCCGCGCGGATCGACGCGGCGCTCCGGTTGGTTCGCGAGCCAGTCCATGTCGCCATGGCCGCCCGAGGCGATGAATTCGAGGAAGTATTTTCCGGCCGCATCGATCGTGCCCGGCGCGGTGACGCCGATGCAGTCGAAGCCGAGCGCGTGCGCTTCGCGCGCCAGCGCCGCCTTCAGCTCAGTCGGGTCGGAGCTCAGAAATCCAGGTCCACATAGGTCCGCGACGCCGGCACGCCGGCCAGCCATTCGCTCAGCAACGGACGGAACGACGGGCGGGATTTCACCCGCGCGTACCACGCCTTTGCTGCGTCGTCCTCGCTCCATGGCACGTCGCCCAGATAGTCGATCGCCGAGAGATGCGCCGCGGCGGCGAGATCCGCGTAGGTGAGCCGGTCGCCGGCGAGGAAATTGCGCGTCTGCGCCAGCCAGCCGATATAGGCCAGATGATAGCGCACATTGGCTTTCGCTGCGCGCATCACGTCGGCCGAGGGCGGACCGCCGCCGTTCTCCTCGCTCATGAAGCGCTTGTAGATGCGCTCGGTGACGAGGGGGTGCGAGACCTCCTCGAAGAACTTTTCGTTGAACCAGGCCATCAGCCGGCGCACCTCGACGCGCTCGAAGGTGGTCTCCGGCATCAGGCGCTTGACGCCCATCCCCGCGCCATAGGCCTCGTCGACATATTCGGCGATGATGGCCGCGCCCGGGATCGGCGGCTGTTCCTCGTCTACCAGCACAGGCGTGGTGCCGGCCGCATTGAGCAGCAGAAACGCCTCGCGCCGCTCCCAGCTGCGCTCTTCGATCAGCTTCAGGTCGAGCCCGTATTCACCCACGATCAGGCGGATGAAGCGCGAATGCGGGCAGAACGGATGATGAAACAGCGTAAACATGAAGCCTTTGACTATTTGATGGTGCTTAAGAATCCATCAATGTTTGTGCGGCGCCACACTAGCCCTTCAAAACCGCGAAGCAAGGGCGTGATGTCGCATTTTGCGATTGCGGCATGGGGGCGAATAGGCGAGAAGAGCCCCGCTTTTCCAGCCGAAATGGATCGTAAATATGTCAGATGCAATACGGGCAGTGATCCTCGGCATCATCGAGGGTGTGACCGAGTTCCTTCCCGTATCCTCGACCGGCCACCTCCTGCTCGCGGAGCGCTTCTTCCATCTCGGCGAAGGTGCGTTCTGGGATTCGTTTACGGTCCTGATCCAGCTGGGCGCGATCCTCGCGATCGTGGGGCTCTACTTCAGGAAGCTCTGGGATGTCGTGATCGGCCTGTTCACGGGCGATGCCTATGCGCGCCGCTTCGTGATCGGCGTGCTGGTGGCGTTCCTGCCGGCCGTGATCGTCGGTCTCGTCGCCGGCAAATACATCAAGACCCTGCTGTTCAATCCGTGGGTCGTCTGCTTCACGCTGATCGTCGGCGGCGCCATCCTGCTCTGGGTCGACAAGCTCGATCTCAAGCCGCGCGAGCATGACGCCACCAAGTTTCCGCTCTTGATGTATCTCTATATCGGCATCGCGCAGTGCGTGGCGATGATCCCAGGCGTGTCGCGCTCCGGCGCCAGCATCGTCGCGGCGATGCTGCTCGGCGCCGACAAGCGCGCGGCGGCGGAGTTCTCGTTCTTCCTCGCCATCCCCACCATGATCGGCGCGTTCGCCTACGATTTCTACAAGAACCGCGCCGAGATGACGATGGATCACATGAACATCGTCGCGATCGGCTTCGTGGTCTCGTTCATCACCGCGATCATCGTCGTGAAGACGTTCCTGACCTACGTCACCCGCCACGGCTTCGTGCTGTTCGCCTGGTGGCGCGTCATCGTCGGCACCCTCGGCCTGATCGCGCTGGCCCTGGGCCGGTAGGCGTTAAGGTCTTGCTACGCCTTCAACGCAATATAAGCTTTTGATCGGTACTCAGTTTCGGAATGCAGGGCGGTGCGCCCGGCACAGGAGCTGAACCATGACCCTCGTCAGCGGCTGGGGCCGTTTCCCGGTCGTCGATAGCCACGTGCTGCGGCCGCGGTCCTTGGAGGCCGTAGCTGAAGCCATGGTGTCCGGCACCGTGGCGCGCGGCAATGGCCGCGCCTATGGCGATGCCGCGATCGGGGTCGCCAGGACCGTCGCGATGACGGGCTTCGACCGCATCAGGTGGTTCGATCCGGCGACCGGCTGCATCCGCCTCGAGGCCGGCGTGCAGCTCTCGGACCTGATCGACGCTTTTGGCCCGCGCGGTTTTCTGCCCTTCGTGCTGCCCGGCACGCGGTTCGTGACGATCGGCGGCGCCATCGCCGCCGACGTGCACGGCAAGAACCATCATTGCGAAGGCGGCTTCGGCCGTTACGTCGACAGCATCCTGCTGCGCACGGGCGAGGGCGAGGTGATCGAAGCCTCGCGCGAGCAGAACTCCGACGCGTTCTTTGCGACCATCGGCGGCATGGGCCTGACCGGAATGATGCTCGAGGCGACGATGCGGCTGCGCAAGGCCGAAACCGGATGGATCCGCGAGCGCGTGATCTCGGCATCCGATCTCGATGCGGCGATGCGCGCGCTCGATGCAGGCGATGCCGCGACCTATTCGGTGGCCTGGATCGATTGTGCCGCGCGCGGCAAGGACCTCGGCCGCTCGCTGATCTATCTCGGCGAGCACGCCGGCAAGGACGAGCTTCCCGCCGGTGCCGCCGCGTTTCCCGCCGGCAAGGATCCCGGTCTCGGCGTCCCCATCGATTTGCCCTCGATGACGCTGAACCGCTTCAGCATTCGCGCCTTCAACGAGCTGTATTACCGCATGGGCGCGCGCCGCGCCGGTCGCAGCCATGTGGTCTCGCTCTATCCTTATTTCTTTCCGCTCGACAGCATTGCGGACTGGAATCGCATCTATGGCAAGCGCGGCTTCCTGCAGCATCAATGCGTGATCCCTGAAAACGCCGCGCGCGACGTGCTCGGCGAGATCCTCGATCGGGTCGCGCGGCGCGGCGATGCCTCCTTCCTCGCGGTGCTGAAGAAGCTCGGAGAGGGCGACGGCATCCTGTCGTTTCCGCTGCCCGGCTACACGCTGGCGCTGGATTTCCCTGTGCGGGGCGACATCCTGAATTTTCTCGACGAGATCGATCGTCTCGTCGTCGCGGCCGGCGGGCGGCTCTATCTCGCCAAGGATGCGCGCCAGTCGCGCGCGACGCTCAATGCCGGCTATCCCGCGCTGTCGCGCTTCAACGCGATCCGCAAATCGCTCGATCCCGCCGGCAACATCCGCTCCAAGCTTTCACAACGTCTGTTTGATGAGGTCTAGGCCGTGACGTCGCGCAAGTCTGTACTGGTCCTGGGTGGCTCATCCGACATCGGCCGCGCCGCGGCGCGCGCCTTTGCCAAAGCGGGATACGATGTGGGGCTCGCCGGCCGCGGCGTCGCCGCGCTGGAGCCTGACGCCGCCGATCTGCGCGCGCGCTACAATGTCGAGATCGGTCTCCACAGGTTCGACGTGCTCGACACCGCCTCGTTCGAAGGCTTCGTCGCCGGCCTTCCCGCGCTGCCCGATGTCGTCATCTCGATCGTCGGCCTGCTCGGGGTACAGCAACAGGCAGAGAGCGATCTCGCCCACGCCACCGCGATCATGCGCTCCAACTACGAGGGCCCGGCGCTGATCCTCGGCCTGTTCGCGGAAAAGTTCTTAAGCCGCGGCAGCGGCACGCTGGTCGGCGTGTCCTCGGTTGCCGGCGATCGCGGCCGCGCCTCGAACTATGTCTATGGCTCGGCGAAGGCCGGCTTCTCCGCCTTCCTGTCCGGGCTGCGCGCCCGCGCCAGCCGGGGCGGCGTTCACGTCGTCACGGTCAAGCCCGGCTTCGTCCGCACCAGGATGACCGAAGGCATGAAGCTGATCGGCCCGCTCACCGTCGAGGCCCCCGTCGTCGGCGATGCGATCCTTCGCGCCGTCGAGAGCAAGACCGACATCGTCTATGTCAGCGCCAAATGGCGCCTCGTGATGCTGTTCATCAAGACGCTGCCGGAGGCGGTGTTCAAGAAGCTGAAGTTTTGAAAGTCGCGGAGCGCACTGTTTTACCTCGCCCCGCTTGCGGGGAGAGGTCGGATTGCGAAGCAATCCGGGTGAGGGGGTACAGGTCCCTCGGCCATCTCATGCGTGGAGAGAGGCCCCTCACCCCAACCCTCTCCCCGTAAGAACGGGGCGAGGGCGCGCACTGCCGCTGCGGCGAAGGCTAGCAAAACCCTCACACGCTCATGCGCTGGAACTGACCGGCGGCGCGGAAGCGCCAGAGATATTGCGGGGCGATCGCTTCCAGCGAATCGGGCGTGATGCCGAGGCCTTCCAGCGTCAGCCCGGCGGCCTTCGCCGCCTCCGACACGATATTGTCGCGCTCGAGCAGCGTGACCTGGTCCGGCGTCAGCTTGAAGGCGCCCGGCGCGAATTGCAGGAAGTTGGCCTGAAAGCGGGCGAGGCCGAACGACAGCGGCACCAGCATGCGCTTGCGGTCGGTGATTTCGAGGATCGCCTCGATGATCTCGCGCATGGTCAGCACCTCCGGCCCGCCGAGCTCGTACGTGGCGCCCGCCTTGGCCTTGCCGTCGGCAGCATCCGCGATCGCACTGGCGACGTCGCCGACATAGACCGGCTGCATCTTGGTCTCCCCGCCGATCAGGGGCAGCACCGGCGACATCCGGGCCAGTGCGGCAAAGCGGTTGGTGAACTGGTCCTCGGGGCCGAACATCACGGAGGGGCGGAAGATCGTGGCGGCGGGAACCGCAGCCAGGACCGCCGCTTCGCCGGCCGCCTTGGCCCTGGCATAGCGCGAGGGCGATTGCGCATCGGCCCCGATCGCCGAGACATGCACCAGCTGGGCCCCGGCGGCGGCGGCCGCCTTGGCAACGGTCTCGGCGCCCTTGGCCTGGACGGCGTCAAACGTCTGCGCGCCGCTCTCGGTGAGGACGCCGACGAGGTTGATCACGACATGCGAATCACGCAGCGCCGCCTCGACCGAGGCCGGATAGCGCAGATTCGCCTGCACATTGTGGACCTGCCCGACCCGGCCGAGCGGCTGGAGGTATCCGGCAAGTTCCGGCCGCCGCACCGCGACCCGGACCCGGTAATCCCGCTTGCACAGGGCGCGGACGACGCTGCGGCCCAAAAACCCCGATCCGCCGAAAACCGTGACGAGCGTGTCCAGATTCGATGCCATGGGAGCCGTTCCTGCGGAAAAGAGTGTGTCGTGTCAGGCTTGTATCGGGCCGGTTTGCGATGCGCAATCGGCATCCCGACCCCGGCCTCACGCATGAATTGACAACGGCGTCACCGAACCGTAGTAACCGCCTCCGTGCCCCAAACGGCATGCCCAGGTGGTGGAATTGGTAGACGCGCTGGCTTCAGGTGCCAGTGGCTTAACGGCCGTGAAGGTTCGAGTCCTTTCCTGGGCACCATGCTTTTCTGGATCGCAAACAAATCCAGATAGATAAGCCCTTTCAGAGTGTTGCGTTGGCCCCAACTGTGTAACAATGGGGTGTAACATTGCTGTTCAGGGTTGTTCGGCCGATGCGCCGGGACGGGTCTCGCTTTCCTCTTTTCGTGCAGCGCATTCCGGCTGATGTCCGACGCAAAGCAGTCGGTTTCGAACTGGCGATTCCGCTCGGTGACAGTTTCGTTTTCGTGACGCTTCGCGAGGGCGCTCAGGCCGTCCGGTTCTCCCTTCGCACCACGGACCCCAGCGAAATCAAGACCCGTCAGGCGCTCGCGGCGGCCTATCTGGAATCCGTCTGGGCGGCGCTCCGCAATGATGCCCCTGTGCATCTCACACACCGGCAGGCAACGGCCTTGGCGGGCGACCTCTATCGCGTTTGGGCGGACAGCGAGAGCCGCGCCCGGAGTGTCGCCATGGTGCACACGCCCGGAGTTGGCTGGGCGCCAGACACCGACGACCAGGACGAGCAGGAAGCTCAATGGGCGGCCGTCGTGGCGATGTGGGAGAAGGTCGGCAAGGATGGCGACCTCAAGCACTTGGAGAAGCCACTTGGCCCTATCGTGGACCGTCTCTTGCTGACCAAGGGCATTCGCCACGTGGACAGCGAAACGCGCGCCATGTTGCTGGTCGCTTTTTGGATGGCGTTGCGGGATGCCTTCTTGAGCCGCCAGCGCAATGCGGGAGGGGACTATGCGCCGGACCCAAAGGCGGTCCGCTTCCCCGAATGGCAGGTGCCTGAAGAGGCACTGAAGGAGAAGCAAAAGCGAGGGGCCTTCCAGAACTCCCTCACCGGATTGGTCGAGGACTGGTGGAAGGAAGCCAAGCGGGCGGGCCGCAAGCAGAGCACCTATGAGAGCTATCGCAACTCGATGGCGCGTCTTGTGACATTCCTGAAGCATGACACCGCGAGCCGAGTGACACCGGAGGACATCGTTTGCTTCAAGGATTATCGCGTGCAGAGCGGCGTTAGCCCGAAGACCGTGAAGGACAGCGATCTCGCGGGCCTGAAGACACTGTTCGGGTGGGCGGTGGTCAATCGTAGGCTGCCCAGCAATCCGGCCGAAGGGATCACCATCAAGGTCGGCAAGCCGCGCAAGCTCCGGCCCAAGGGGTTCTACGATTCGGAGGCTATCGCCATCCTGAGGCACGCTCGCGAGTTCGTGCCGGGCCGGGAGGCCCCGAAGCTGGCGGCGGCAAAGCGGTGGGTGCCGTGGCTATGTGCTTTCACGGGTGCCCGCGTGGGCGAGATGATCCAAATTCGCAAGGAGGACCTGCGGCGCGAAGGCAAGCTCTGGGTGCTGCATGTCACGCCTGAGGCGGGGCCGGTGAAGACTGATGAGGCGCGTGATGTCGTGCTCCATCGGCAGATCACCGAGGAAGGCTTCTTGGAGTTCTATGAGAAGTCGAAGGGCGGCTATCTGTTCATCGATCCCAAGGCCGGTGAGCTAGGGGTGCGCAACGCGGTGAAGACGGTGCGAAATAAGGTCAATGAGTTTGTTCGCGAGGTGGTGAAGGACAAGAACGTTGATCCTAGCCACGGCTGGCGCCATCGCTTCAAGACGGTGGGCATTGATCAAGGCGTCGAGATGCGCGTGCTGGACGCCATACAGGGGCATGCGCCGCGCAGTGTCTCGGAGGGCTACGGAGACGTGACCATCAAGGCTAAGGCGAATGCTATTGCGAGGTTCCCGGCACTCGACGTCGCCTAAGCCACCGTTAGCCGACAAAACCCTTCGGTCCTGCAAGGTCTTTAAGGCCAGAAGCGGTATCTGACACGCGGATGGAAAGAGGCACCAATTGATGTGGCCTTACTCTCGGCGGCGATCACCTTCGGCATTCTGTGCGAGCTTGATCCACTCGCCGGCCAGCGCAACCACGCCTCTTTGTCCAGCGGGTTAACCGCCTGCTCGCCAGCTGACGGCACTCGTCGGCTTGAGCGCGGAACCGAGCAACATCCTGCTTTGACATCCCATCGGCACAGTCCAGACTGCCTCCTGCTACGACGCTCACTTTGGCGATTGTAGCCCGGGCGAGTTTAGCCATTCGCTGATGTGTGCGCCGGTCTCGGCTTGCCGGGCTTTGCGGATCGCCCGCTCCCGCTCGATACCAAGTGGAAGCGATTTGGCTTCATCGCGCAAGCGCAGCGCTTGTTCGGTAAGGCGTTCTTCAAGGGATGTGGTTTGCTTGATGCGGCGTCTTAGCTGCATGGCGCGAACTCCTTTCCGGAGAAGGAGGCGGGAGCGCTTATGGCGTTCTCATCACCGATAGATACCAATGGCCACGCGATGATCAATGCAATCTGTCATGTGCGGCACCAGATATATGGTCAATCTTGATCACCCTCGAAAAGTTAATGAAGAACGAGATTAGGATAGATCCGTCGCATTCGGGCGATAAGCGGCGGTCGAGGCAATGTGGCTCGACGTCGGATTTGCCGGCGAGAGAGATTATCTCGGGCTCAAGTATTCTTCGGCCTAGGACCAGAGGCGGACAGCCTGAGGTCATCGTTAGCGGGAATCGCCTCGCCGACTCCGAGTCTTATCAGCCATCGTCCGGGCCCGGCGTTCGCTTCCGCAAGCACCTGGTCACGTAACACCGAGGGGCAACGTTCGCCGCGTTGGGCTAGCTCGATGACCCTCGCAGCGATGGTCTCACGAGCCCGTGCGTCGCCATTGACATGAAGATAATCGCAAACTTCCTCACAAGCTAGGGACATCGCCTCAATATCGTTGGGCTCGAATGCGCCGGCTGATACGAACGGAAGGATGACACCCATAATTCAGCTCCTCTGTTACTGGGACGCCTTGGTTCGGCATCTCCATAACGAACGAGACTGCGCACATTTGGAGTCGAAGTCTGAGCTTTAGTGCTCACTTGGCCGCCGGCGAAACGTGCCACTACACTGCCACTGACATCCGGCCGGGTTTTCCTGATGTTCGGTTTGCCCTAGAATGTAAGCCAGTTGATAATTAAAGGCGGGAAGCGTGGCCAAGGCAACGAAGAAGCAGCCCTTCGACGTCCAGGAGTTCCTCCACACCGTGGCCTCGGGGAGGACCGTTTCAAACTATCGGAAGAATCGGAAGGTCTTCTCTCAGGGAGACCCCGGTGATGCGGTCTTCTACATTCAGGAGGGCAAGGTCAAGGTCTGCGTCGTCTCCGAGCAGGGCAAGGAGGCGGTCGTCGCGCTCCACGGAAATGGGGACTTCTTCGGTGAGAGCTGCCTAAATGGGCATCCGCTGCGGGTGGCGACGGTCGTGACGGTGACGGAGTGCGTCATCATGCGGCTCGAAAAGGCAGCTATCGTGCGTGTGCTTCATGACGAGCCGAAGTTCTCTGAGATGTTCATGGCTCACCTCTTGTCGAGAAACGCCCGAGTCGAGGAGGACTTGGTCGACCAACTTTTTAATTCCAGTGAAAAGCGTTTGGCGAGGGTGCTCCTCCTGATGGCCAACTTCGGGAAGGAGAGTAAGCCCGAGCCGGTCATAGCGAAGATAAGCCAAGAGACACTCGCGGAGATGGTCGGGACCACAAGGTCGCGCGTCAGCATGTTCATGAACAAGTTCCGCAAGCTTGGGTTCATCAAATACAACGGATCACTGGAGGTCCATAATTCCCTGCTGAACGTGGTATTGCACGACAGTCCTCACTTGAGGAATCGTGCCGAAAAGGACAGGTAACCTAAACCCTGCCGACATTGCCTCTCTGGCCTATGTGCAGAGAGGGGCACCCGCAACTGCACCATCATCGTCCTGCCCGGTTGGCCCGTGCCCTGAAGACGACCCCTGATCGCTTACTGGTGCCCCAGAAGAGGACCCTGGGTTAGTCCCGAATCTCGTCCGGTGTGTCAGGCAGGTCACTTTTAGCACCGGACCTCAATTTGGCTTTGAAGAGGACCGTTGATTTAGCGCAATGACTACTGTCGTCCTCTTACCAAGTCTTAGGCATGGATGAGCCCGAGCCCGAGAAACGTCCGACGCCCAAGCCGACGCGCTTGGAGGAGGCTCGACGCATCATCGAGGAGTATGCTGATGACCTCCGCGAGATCATTAGGAAGCTGCGTCAGAGGATGAATTGAGAACGCCTTGGTCCGCACATTTAATTTAGCCCTATGGAGGAGACCGAAGACTTAGTTTTAGGGGCTGTCCTTTGAGGGGTCATGTAGGAGGGGTGGTGGTCACTCACCCGAGCTTGGAGGTGACCCTTCAGGGTTGGTGAAGTGCGACACTTAGAGGCCGCACTAGGGGAGGACTGTGGAGGAGGGGTGATGTCACCTCCTAACTTGAAGGCACCCGTTTGAGAGCCCCCCGATATGACCTCTAAGTTCTATCCCCCTCTGAGGTTCCTCCCCCCTCTATGTTCCTCCTCCATTAGCGGAGGCGTAAGGCCGATTTCGGGTCTAAGCGACTGTTATCGTGGACAAAATTCTATGGAGACAATCGCGCAGGAAGATCCCGTCGCCATACTGAAAGCGGCCTGCATTGCGTCGGCAGCAACGTTGGCCTTTGATTCAGCGACAAGCACGGCGTCGTGGAGCGGCAGGGCGGTGACCCCGAGGCTCGCGAGATGTGTGATGATCCCGATCAGCATGTCGCTTTCGATCCGAAGCAACTGAAAGCCTAACCGGGTCCCGAACAAATGAGCGATGGGTGCGTGGCGCGCGGTTAGCATCTCTATTGCCTTACGGAGCTTAAGGCCCGAGGGGAAATGTTGAAGCGTGCTCTCCGGCCAATTACGCAACGGGCCATCCGCGAATAAAACCGCGTTCAACAGGGTTTTCCAGCCCTCTCGCCCGGAGCCATCCCCCACCACGTCATAGATGTCACCATCCGGCTGCGGTTTGTCCGCCCTCACGTATGCGAGGCGTGGGAAAAGTTGCCTGTAGTCGACATCAGCGATCCTCTGTCCGCCATCAATGCGGATGCGCTCAAACCGCTCGGTTCGCTCCATGCCCATCCAGAAGCCGCCAGCGAGGCGACCCCCGTGCTGCCAGTTGGCGTTGTTGAAGATGCGTCGAAGAGAGCGACGATAGGGCGCGATGACTTGGCCATCCCTCCCTAAAGAGAGGCCGGTGTCTTGACCGATCACCTCGATGTCGGCGCTGCCCAGAACCTCATTGATGCGCCGCATCTGTCCCGCAAGCTGACGCGTCTTGGCTGTCTCCGGGAAGGCAATCGTGGCCGCACGCCCGTGGTCATCCTTGCCTTCCTTCAAGATGATCAGAGCGCTGTCGTTGACTTGCTTGATGCTTCGCCAATCAGGTGGCGTTAGTGGAAGATGCTGAGCGAGCGCCCCGCTTGGCCGAATGAGCGACGGCAGCCGCATTCTTGCGGACAGCCTATATCCCCTTCGCTCCTCTTCGATCAGGCCAAGCGATGCAAGCCCGTCTAGCGCGGACAGGAAGTGCTGGCCGTATACGGGGTTGGTGCCGCCATCGCCCCGCCAAAGAAAGCCGTGCGACCGGGGCACCGCGAGCTTGGGACGGGACTCAATTGCGCTGAGCAGGATCAAGTTGCAGGCCAACGCTTCAACGGCTAGCCCGAACTTCTCCTTGTCCGCTTCCTTCCGGGCTCGCTTCCTCGCACCGCTCGCGGACTCGTGGTGCAGCAGTGCATCGCGCAAACGTTGGACCGCATAGCGAAGCTCGGCTGTCTTGGTCCGGAGCAGCGGATCGAACCACATTATGTGGGGTGATTGAGTCATGGGAGCTTGAGGCACGTGTTCAAAATGACCCGCTCGAACCCTCGA
Organism: Bradyrhizobium sp. CCBAU 11357; assembly: GCF_028128865.1. Taxonomy (NCBI): domain Bacteria; kingdom Pseudomonadati; phylum Pseudomonadota; class Alphaproteobacteria; order Hyphomicrobiales; family Nitrobacteraceae; genus Bradyrhizobium; species Bradyrhizobium sp. CCBAU 11357. The sequence continues at coordinate 195,078 of NZ_LBJW01000112.1, forward strand.
TATGCACGCACTGCTTCACTCCGACCAGATCGCTCACGCGAATGTTGCGGCTCGCGAACTGTTGCGGAGGTGAATCAGCCGGCCGAACGGGGCCGCCCATAACGCTCCCGGTGGGCTAGGACGCCGGCGACATGCTTCTCGATGACGACCCATTCGCAGGGCTCCTCCAGCATCCGCCCCATCTCACGCAGAACCCGCCCGGTGGACTTGGGGAAGGCGTGCATTTCGATTTGCCGCTTCCTGCCCTGATGGTCTTCCAGGGTCCACACACGATGCGTGCCAGAGGCCAGACGGTGGACCGCCTTGCAGATTTGCACCGTCCGAAACTCCTTTGCGCGGGGCGCTGTGGCATCGGCCTTGATGAGGGCGGCGACGGCGAGGACGATGGAGACAATCCGCTGCGGAGGCACGCCTTTAACACGGAGCCTCGCCAGTCCGATTTTGGCGCGCTTTGTGGCGGACATGCCTTTTAGGCGCGTCACGATTTCAACCGGGCCAGCGTCCTCTAGAGCCCGTCCCATGTCCGCAATCGCGGCAGCGATGAACCTATCGTTAGCTGCCCGAAGGCCGACATATGCCGTCGCTGCCGTGATCAAAGGCCGCAACTCGGAAGCCTTGAAGCTCGGCCGCCAGTAGGACCCATGACGCTGCCGGTGCTCAACGTGGCGTCGGCAGTGGAATGGAGCGAGGCCTTCGCGGGCCGCCTTCATGGTCGGGCGCCCGCAGCCGGGAATGGCGCACTTGGCTGATGCTGCGAGCGGCCCCAGTCGGATGCTTTCCTTCAGTGCGCTTTTACGCCGAGCCCGTTTGACGCCATAGCTCAATCGCTTATCTGTCACGGTCCTCACTGGCCCGATCCTGACTGCACATCCGGAAGCTCAATGGTTGGTTCAAGGGGGCTTAATGAGTAGCGAAACTCCCGATCTGTGTAGAAGCGGTCTTCGACCTTTCGGTGGATGGCATTCAGTTCCGCTTGATCCTCCTTCGAGAGAGCCATGTTGATTTTAACGCCCGCTTCTTGCGCCCTGATCGCGACGTCCTGCCAGCGCTCCTTATCTTCGACCATCGGCCGCGATGTAATGCCGTGTTGCTCGGCTATTTTCCGGGTCGTTGCCATCGATAGGCGTTGAAGGATGTACTCACTCCGAAAGATGGCGTGGACCTGAACATCGACGCCCGACAGTTCGATGGCTGACAGAGCGCAGTCCAGCGCAATCATTTGGGCATTGACCCTTTGATCGCCGAACCAACCTGAAGCGAAGACGTCGTGCCCGAACCACTTGATGCAGATGCCGTAACACGCCTTCGAATTCCGTTTGAATACTGAGATGTAAACTCGCACTAGAGGCAGTGCTGTATGGCCGCCAGACATTTCCTTTTTCCAAAATTGATACCCCCTGAAAATACTTAGTAACGCAGATTCATTTTACGAGAGGCGCGGGCCAACTGATCTACTGTTGTTGCAGTTTTGCCAGTCGCGCCTCTATGAGCATGACCTGAGGTGCTGACCAGTGCGGTGCTCCTCTCGCAGTTGGTATGCCTCGTGCTGTGAGAGCACGGGCAATCTCCGTAGGTGTTGTAATCCCTTCGCTCCTGAGGGAGGCTAGAAGAGGGGCTAGGTCGTATGCTCGCCTGTCCGCGTTCGTGGATAGCGTCTCCTTGCTCAGTCTCCTCGCCCTCTTGGAGAAGCATCCTCCTCGATACCCGCCTAGACGTTGCCCTCTAGCCTTTGCTGCCGCCAGGGCTGCCTTCGTGCGGGCAGAGATCAGGCCGGCCTCTAGCTCTGCAACTGCCGCCATCTGCTGAAGCATGAAGCGTCCGGTGGGACCCTCTATGGCGGGGAGGTCAGCGAAGCGCACGTCCACCCCCGCTTCTAGTAGCCGCAATAGGAAGCCCACTGACCTCGTGAGGCGATCAACCTTGGCCACCACGAGAGCTGCCTTGTGAACCCTCGCAGCGGTGAGGGCTTGGTCCAGTGCTGGCCTATCGTCGCGTCGACCGCTTTCGATTTCGGTGAACTCCCCGACCACGGCCACACGGTCGTCGCCAAGGTAGTTCGCGACGGCCGCCTTCTGTGCATCCAGCCCTAGACCCGAGCGCCCCTGCCGCGTCGTTGACACCCTGTAGTACAAGACAAACCTGCGTTTCATGCTTCCGCTCCCGCTTGACCGGCCCAAAAAGAATTGGACGACCGGCGTAGTCCTTCTATTTTTTTCGGGAATCGCGGCGCAAGAGGGAGCGCGTGAGTCAAAACGACTCAGATAGCGAGCGGAAATGAAGCGTTCTTGTGGGTGCGATGATGCACGGTGCTCTCGCGATGTCTTGAACGTGGTGCTGAACGGCTGCTCAGAAATCGGAGAGAGGCCACGGGGGTAAGTCGGCAGCCGCCGCCACGAGGTGGCGTCTCACGTGTGCTACCCTTGACGAATAGTCGCCAGTGTCTGCTTCCTATTTTAGTTATCAGTTCGGCTTTCTCAACACGCTCTTCTTCCTCATGGGGCTGGAGGTGGAGCGTGCGACAAAGCGGTTGAACGGGTGAGATCAGGCGTCAAAGAAATTGATAATGAATGTTGCGGTGCTTGCTAGTTTTGCGAGCACGGCAGTAACCGGCTTCTTTGCCACAAAGCCTGGTTCGTCGATTGCCACATAGAACCTTGTGTGGATTGAGGGAGTAGGCACGCCTTTGCGCAACAGTCCTAGTACCGTCTCTTCGCCGACTTGAATCGACCCTTCGCCACCGAGCGGAGTAAAGTCGCCTTCGGCCAGCGTGCCGGTCATCCACATATGGATAGGATTGAGCCGGACATTCAACAATCGGCGATGCTTCCGCATGTTGTCGAGACGATGCAACATCCACAGCATCTCGTTGCCGCCTTGATAGGGCTTCAGGTCTTGGAATAGTCGTCGCCCCAGTGCGGGAAGACCTTGAATGAATACCTGGGCGTCTTTCCCCTTCTCGAATTTCTCTTTGCTTTCCATGATCGGAAAGTAGACCCGGTTTTCGGCTATGGGGATGCTGTGCCTCCGCACCAGCGTCGATGCGAGAATATCGAGGCTGCTGCGGATCGAATTTATATATGAGCCGACCTCAGCCTGAAACGAGAGCGGCAACAGTTCGTTCTCAATCGCGACGATCAGGTTCGTGTCTGGGAGTTCTTTGATTTCAATAGTGACTCCCCGTGCAAGCCATTCATCCATGCGTTTGGAGAGGTCAGGCAGTTGGCCCATTACCCAGTCGATGCAGGCCTGCGCTTCCAGGAGGTCAGGACGCATCTATACTCACGGCTCTTTGAGGGGCGAGCGCACCAAGCGATAGGCGAGCGCGATGACGAAAATCGTCACCGGCACGACTGCGAGCCACATGCCGACGAATCCGTTGGCCGAGAGCGACAGTCCGAACGCGCTGAAAACGAATTGGCCCAGCTCGGTCACGGAACCCTAGCCTCCGATCCTATCGGCCTCGCGCAGGCGCTGCCGACGTTCTTCGAGTCGCTGGTGTGCGAGGGGCTTGAGCCGTTCGATCAATGGCGAGAGGTCATGACCTTTGCGCCGCCGCGCGCCCTTGGGATGACGGTACTTGACCAAGAACCCTTTCTTGCGAAGCGAGGTCAGATACCGCTCGACCGTGCGCTCACCGACGCCCATGCGCCGCGCGATAGTCTTCGCGCTCGGAAACGGCAGGCGGTCCGGGGCGTACCAGTGCGCCAGAATATGCAGCGCCACGTTCAGCTCTTCACTGGTTAGGCCCAGTTCGCTCTGATGAAACAGCAGGACATCGGGCAGAGGTTGGTATCCGGCCGCCGCCACAACGCCGAAGCGGGCGGAAACGCGCCCGCGCTCGTAGTCGAGATCATCTGGCAGATCGGGAATGGCTTGTTCGTTCATGGACCACAACAAACCAGAAAATCGAGGGAAGGGGTACTCTGCTTCGCTTCAACGCAGGTTTCTGGCGGTAAATAGCAGTGATCCCCGGGTCCCAGGCGGGGAGGTGCCGAGCGAGTTCGATGTTGGGATGAGACGAATCTCTATTGCGTAGGCGAGATTTTTCTGGACTCTGTAGATCGTGTAATTTAGAGCAAATTACATCAAGCAATTGAAGCGCTATAGTGCGCCGCAGGAGAAGATAGATGTTGGACCAGACAAACAAGGAAGCTTCTACGGCAAAGGCTGCAAAGCGTCAAAAGTTCGTTGAGCTGGCCGAAAGTAGGACGGTTAACGCAATCAAGGCAATCCGTATAATCGGTAAGCTTGGCAACAAGAACGCTTACCAGTTCGACGATTCGGACGTTCAAAAGATCGTCCGGGCGCTCAATAGAGAGGTCGATGCGCTCAAGTCGCGCATGTCCTCGACCGGCGGCAAAGAGTCGGTGGACTTTAAGTTGGATTGATATCTCAAAGGGTTGGGGGAGGGCATGGGAATGACGAATGGCCAGATCAGGGACTTGGGTATCGCGCTTCTTCACGCCGAGACCGAAGATGAGGTTATCGAGCTGCTGAAGGAGCAGGGGTACTGGGACAAGCCCGAGCTCTGGCGCCACTACGGCGACCTGGAAAACAACTGGGGACAGGGTGGCAACCAGCAGAGCCTTGCCGAGGCCGCTCTGGTCGAGAAGATCGTTAATTCCGTGGATGCCCGCCTCATCAACGAGTGCCTGGAGCACGGTATCGACCCGAAGGGTTCGGATGCCCCCAAGACCATCCGGGAGGCCGTCTCGCGCTTCTTTGAGGGCGGTACCGGCAAGAAGCTGGCTACCGGAGGCATGATCGAGGAGTGGTCGGACGAGAAAATCCGCGAGGTCGCGCAGGGCATCACCCTGTGCGGCACCGGCACGCGCCCGGTCATGAATCTGACGATCGCGGACTGCGGCGAGGGCCAAACGCCCCGCAAGATTCCACTCACCATCATGTCGCTCAGCAAGAGCAACAAGATGTACATTCCCTTCGTGCAGGGCCAGTTCAATCAGGGCGGCACCGGGGCGCTGCGGTTCTGCGGCAAGCAAAACATGCAGTTTGTCATCAGCCGCCGTAACCCGAAACTCCTGGGCTCCGACCCGGACGAGGGCGATAAGAACTGGGGCTTCACCGTGGTTCGGCGCGAGCGTCCGGAGGGCGGGCGCAAGAACTCGATCCTGTCCTATCTGGCGCCGGTCGGCGTCGGCACCGAGCACCCGGAGCGGAAGGGCGAGATCCTGTCGTTCTCCGCCCCGACCATGAAGATTTTCCCCGACAAGGAGAGCCCCTACGGCCGCGAGGCCACCTACGGCACCGCGATCAAGCTGTATGACTACAAGTATCTGGGCGAGCGCTCCAATATCATCAGGGGCCGCAGCATCCTGAGCCGCCTGGATCTGTTGCTGCCGGAAATCGCGCTCCCGATCCGGCTCTATGAGTTCCGCAAGAACGCGCAGGGCAAGTATCTCGACCCGGGCAGCCGTGAGACTTCTTTGAGCGGCCTGCGCCGCCGCCTCAACAACACGACCAACGTGGAGGACGGCTTCCCGATCCGCATCCCTTTCTCGCCGGCCGGGGAACCGCTGTTCGCCACGGTCTACGCCTTCAAGCAGGCGGGCTCGACCCGCGATGATGACGACGAGGACGAGGGCGAGACGAAAAAGAAGAAGCTCGGCGGGTTGACGCGCTACCGCAAGCGCGAGGGCGTGCTGTTCGTCCGCAACGGTCAGACGCAGGGCACGCTGCCGAAGGATTTTTTCCGTCGCGACTCCATGAAGCTGAAGACCATCGCCGACGACCTCATGGTGTTTGTCGAGTGCGACGAGATGGGCGACGAGAATCGCGAGGACCTGTTCATGCCATCGCGTGATCGCCTCACCGAGAACGACTTCAAGGTGGAGCTGATCGACGTGCTCGAACAGACCCTGAAGAACGACGAGACGCTCCGGCAACTGCGTAACAAGCGCCAGAAGGAGCTGATGTCGGACAAGCTGAAGGACGATAAGCCGCTCGCCGACAAGCTCCAGAATTTGATCAAGAGCTCGCCGAATCTGACGGCCCTTCTTCAGCTCGGGCAGCGGATCACGGCACCGTTCAACGCCAACCCGACCGGGACGCAGGAGGAGAAGCCGTTCAAGGGCGAGGTGTACCCGACCTTCTTCAAGGTCAAGGGCACCTCATATGGCGAGCCGCACAAGCGCGAATGCCCGATCAACTATCGTATGCGCTTGACGTTCGAGACCGATGCTCGCGACGACTACTTCAGCCGCCGCATCGAGGGCGGTAAGTTCTCGATCCTGTGGATCGACAAGACCGGCAAGGAGCACAAGGTTTCCATCGTTGGCCCGAATCTCCGCAGCGGATCGGCCAGCGTCATGGTGACGTTGCCCGAGGGCGTCGATGTTGGCGACGTGCTTTCGATGGTCGCCGTCACCGAGGACTCGCGCGCGACCTTCAAGAACAAGATCGAGGTCACCGTGCGCCCCTGGGCAGAGCACAACAAGGGTGGCGGCACGAAGAAGAAGGACAAGAAGCCGGACACCAGGCAAGGCGACGAGCGGGAGCGTCCGCGTCAGCTCAGCACGCCGAAGATGGACCCGGTGTACCGCGACCGCTGGGAAAAGTTCGGCTTTGACGAGTACACGGCGATGCGGATGGATACCGAGTATGACGATGCCGAGAACGAAATCCCGGTGTTCCGCATCAATATGGACAACACGCCGCTCCTGAATGAGATCAAGCAGCGCCGCCTCGACGACGAGAACGCCCGGAATCAGTTCATGTACGGCAACGTGTTGGTGGGGCTGGCGCTGTTGCTTCAGGACAAGGATAAGGGCGAGCAGTCGCCGGATGCGCAGCAGGAGAAGGTTGAGGACCGTATCGACTCGACGTGCCGCGCGTTCGCGCCTTTCATGCTTTCGCTGACGACGCTCGGACAGGAAGACTTATCCGATGGGGAGCAGATTGATGGGCTCGAAGCTGCGACGGGATAAGCTTCTGGTGGAGCAACACGACTTCTTTGCTCCCCGGCGTCGCGCCGCGCTGTTCACTATACCAACGACGGCTTGGCACTTCGCGCCATAGACGCCCATCGCCTTGGCCCCTGAGGTCCGAAAGAAACACTTCTTTCAGTCCCGCTTGCTCCATTGCTTCGAGATATTTCGGGAGCTGCCAATGCGCTTCCGAGAAAGCCAGCATTTGCACGAATACCGTCTTCCTGTTGGCGATGGCCGCGACCGACGACATCGTTGCTTTGATATTGGCGAAATAGGTAGCGAGTTCAGGATATTTTCGGTCTCCCATCGTGTAGTAGCTGCCGCCGGCGCCATCGAGTTTGTTGGCAATCATGAACGGCAGCGGGGCTTCCTTGCCGCCATCCACTTGCCAGCGGTGGTAGAGGACGTGCACGCCCGGATACGGTGGTGACGTTACGACGAGGCGCGGCGCCCGGATACTGGAGAGCGATGGGTCGTGTTGGAGACCCGCGGCGTTTCGGCGAAGCATCGTGATCGACTGGCGGCCATTCTTTTTCACGGCAGCACGGAGTTCACGAGCGCCGCGCAACATCTCTTCCGCGTATTCCATGAGCGAGATGCGGAAGTCGTCGACTGGGGGTGGTTGTTTGCGACCGTCGAGCGCCCACTGAGCTGTGCGGAGCACCACACAGCGACCGAAGGCGACCATACGGGGCTTCTGCAGCTTCACCGCAGACGCGAGAGCTTGATCAATCGCTTTACGCAGCCGCCACCGGGACGGATCATCGAGGTGCTTGTAGTAGCCGAGGGCTTCGTAGTCCTCGAACGTCACCGATGGCCGGTGTATGTCAACGCGCTGAGCAAGCTTGTTGGCCCAGCGATGCAGCGTGTCCAGTTCGGCTTCGGACAGTATCGTACATTTCACCGATGCGACAAATTCAGCCAGCGTGCTGATGTCCACGCCAACGCCCTCGCGGCCGGCGGCGAGCGCTTCAACCATCGTCGTGCCACCGCCAACGTGAGGGTCCATGACCACGTCGCCTGGCTTGGTAAAAGTCTGGATCGCCGCTCTGGCGAAGATGGGGGAGAATCGGGCGGGATACTTGTAATAGCCATGCGTCAGGCCACGCACAGGCGAAGCGTCACGTGCTGCATTGATCAGCGCGGCTTGTGCCTCGCTCGACAGGTCGAGATAGGAGCGTTTGCCCGATTCATGCATCGGTAACCATAAACAGCTTTTTTGGTTAACACAGGCTTACCAAGACGTCCTATGGTGTGGGGTCGGCGGAGTGCATGTCCGGCCGAAGCCCAATTGGGCACGTCGCATTACTGTGTAACAACTTGTCTGGTCAGAAAATTTTCATTAATAAATTCAAATAGATCTACATTTGCCTACGCAATCCTTTCCTGGGCACCATCTTTTCCCTTTGAATGCTCCCTCAAAGACGGAGAGCCGAGGTCCGCGGGCGATCGGCCCATCGGCGGCTTCTGCGCAACAATATTGCGAAAATCGATCCAGAAACCTCGATCCAAGAATCGTTGAGGACCGTCCCTTATTTTCTGGCATGCTGTACTTGTTCCGATCTCCTTAGAAGGAGCTGTTCGTGACGGGGGGCCGAATAGAACGAACTGCACGATCTTTCGGCTTTGGGCCGTTTCTCCTTCTTCCCGAACGCCAATTGCTGCTCAACGGCGAAGTACCAGTCCGGATCGGGGGCCGCGCGCTAGACATCTTGACGGCACTGGTCGAGCGGCCCGGCGAAATCGTGAGCAAGCAGGAGCTGTTCGCGCGTGTCTGGCCGAACACAATTGTCGAAGAAGCAAATCTCAAGGTCAACATGAATGCCCTGCGACGGGCACTCGGCGATGGGCCCGAGTCGGCCAAGTACATCGCGACTGTAACCGGGCGTGGCTATCGATTCATCGCGCAGGTCCATGCAGCCGAAGAAGGGATCTCGGCTGGAGCGGCAACGGGCGGTCAAGGTCTCCCGACGGCAACAGCGCGCATCTTCGGCAGGACGGCTGTCATTGATGCAATTCTGCACGATATGAATGCATCGAAGATCGTATCGATTGTGGGGACCGGCGGTGTCGGCAAAACGACGGTCGCTGTAGCGGCAGCTCACGAGGCGGCTCGTCGGCGCGCCCACGGCGCTACGTTCGTGGACCTTGCGAAAATCAGCGACCCGCAGTTCGTGCCTGCGGCGATCGCCTACGCGCTCGGGCTTGGCGTAACGGGCGGGGACCCGCTGTCGAGCGTCCTGCATGCTTTGAAGCTGCAGCAAAAGGTCCTCCTGTTCGACAATTGCGAGCACCTACTTCCTTCCGTAGCTACTGCAGTTGATCGGCTTGCGCGCCACCTCGATGGTGTGCGCATTCTCACAACGAGTCGCGAGCCCCTCGGGCTGAGCGGCGCGGAGCGGATACATCGAATCCGCGGACTAGAATGCGATCCCAGCGAAAGTCCCGCGGCGGACGAGGCTTGCAAGTTTCCCGCGGTCGAGTTGTTTGCCACGCGCGCAACCGAGCGGTCGGGATATCGGCTAACTGATGCCGACGCCCCGGCGGTGGCGGAAATCTGCCGTCGACTTGATGGCAACGCGCTTGCCATCGAGCTCGCCGCAACACAAACGGCCGCCTTCTCGCCGGCACGCATCCTGCAGATGCTGGACGAAAGTTTCCGCCTCCTCAATCTCGGCCCACCTGGCGCGCCTCAGAGACAGCAGTCGCTCCTGGCGACACTCGACTGGAGCTACAGCCTCCTTTCCGAGCATGAGGCCGCATTGCTGTGTGAAATCTCCGTGTTCGCGGGGGTCTTTAGTGTCGATGGGGCAGCCGCCGTGTCGAACGGAAGGCGCGCTGGGGCAATGGATACACTCGCCAAGCTTGCCGCGAAGTCGCTGCTGGCGATGGATACGAATGCCGACCTGGTCACCTACCGCCTCTTGGAAACAACACGCGCATATTGCGCGGAGCGCCTGCGGGTCAGCGGTGAGGATCAGGCGGTCCGCAGCCGTCATGCGGAATATGTATGTGCGGTGCTGGAGCAGGCAGCAAGCGAGTGGTCGCAGCGTCCAGCCCACGAATGGGGCGCCGCCTACCGCCACGTTGTCGACGATCTGCGTGTTGCGCTGGCCTGGGTCGGTCGGGACGAGGCAAATCGGTCGCTGCGAATTCGACTGACCGTCGCAGGCCTTCTGCTCTGGAATCATTTTTCGCTGATCCAGGAATGCCACGTCCATGTTTCACGGGCGGTCGAGGAACTCGATGCCGCGGGACTCGCCGGGACGGCATTCGAGATGAAGTTCAAGCTGTGGCTCGGCGCCTCGACGATGATCACGCGTGGCCTGAAGCCCGCGGCCATGGCTGCCTTGCGACGAGCATCGGAGATCGCCAATCGGATTGGCGACACCGACTATCGTCATCGTTGCCTGATGTTGATTGCGGCATTTGAACTCTTTACGGGTGAGTACGACTCTGGAATACGCACAATCAAGACATTCGCCTCGGTAGCCGCAGCCGATGATCCTTCGATCCTTCCCGAGGGCGAAGTTCACTTGGGCATAGCCGACCTTTTTCTCGGTCGTCTTCAAGACGCCCAGCAGCGGCTCGAAGCCCTCCAGCAGCGCGATATACGGTATTTCAACCGTTCGTATAGCGTTCGGTACTTGGCCGACATCGTCATTCTGTTGGAATGCGCGCTGTCTCAGGTACTGTGGTTGAGGGGCTTGCCGGACTCTGCCAGCCGTACGGCGGCCGCCGCCTTTGAGCGTGCCCGTCCGGGCCACCATCACCTCTCGCTCAATAACGCGCTCACATACTCATGTCCGGTTTTCTATTGGTGCGGGCGTTACGAGGAATGTGATCAATACGTCGAATTGCTCGCCGAACATGTCGAGAGGCAGGGACTAACCACGAGACGGCCGATTGCCAGTTTCTATCGCGCTGCTCTAGCGTACGAGAAAGGCGGCGCTTCGTCGGACACGATTGATTCCCTTAAGGGAGCGATCGAGGAGTTCCGCAATGTCAATTACCTCGTGCGGATTCCGTACTACCTCAGTGTTCTGGCAGATGCGCTTGCCCGTGGTGGACGGCTCGGCGAAGCCGAATCAATAATCCTGACCGCAGTCAATACCGCCCGAGCGCGGAACGAAGGTTGGTGCCTTCCGGAAGTCATTCGCGTCCATGCGTCCATTCTCGAGGCCCAGGGTCGGACAAGTGAAGCTGAGGCAAGCCTCATGGAATCGATCGAGCTTGCCCGGGATATCGGTGCGTTGTCATGGCGTTTGCGCGCAGCGAATGATCTCGCGAAGCTCTGGTGCGCCCGGTCGCGAAGGGATGATGCCCGCAAGCTATTGCTGCCGATCTACGACGAATTTACCGAAGGTTTCCAGACGAGGGATCTACGCGTCGCAAGCGACCTGCTGGCTAGGCTTGCAAGCTCCGGAGATGGCAGAGCGGCTTGAAGACTGCATCGATCCGGCGTTCAGTTGCTCCTCACACCACGCTCCTCCCCGTCCGCTCCGCCACCGCCTTCTGCACATAATACATCATCACCAGCGTGACGATCGTCGTGGTCACGACGACGTAGCCGATCCGGTCGAAATGGAGCAGGGCGCCGTCCGCGCCTTGCGCGATGATCGCGCCGGCGAGCACCGAGCCGAGGCCGCCTGAGAGTTGCTGGAGCGAGGCGCTAACCGCGCTGAACGAGCCGCGCTGGCTGGGCTCGGGGATCGCCGACATCAGCGCCTGCGACGGGATCATGCGCGAGAAGATGCCGACGAACATCAGCACGTTGACCAGAATCGCGGTCGCGAGCGAGACGTGGCCGAGATGGGTGTAGATCAGCACCATGAGGACGGTCATGGCGCAGCCGAACACGAAGATCGGATATTTGCCGAAGGCGTCGCTGGCGCGGCCGACCAGCGGCCCGGTGACGATGCTGAACAGGCCGGAGACGAGATAGATCGTCGGCAGATGCGTGATGTCGATGCCGAGATTATGCACGGTGTAGGCGCTGGAGAACGGCATCAGCATGTAGCCGCCGGTCGCCAGCAGCGTCGTGACGGCGAAGGCCAGCGTGTAGCGCGGCTCACCGATCGTCGCGACCAGATGGTGGAACGGGTTTCTGTCCTGCGTCAGCTTCAGATGTGCGTCGACCGGCTCCATGACGAAGGCGATGATGGCGATCGTCACGATCGACAGCACGACGATCGCGATGAAGCAGACATGCCAGCTCCAGTGATTGGCGAGAAACAGGCCGGCGGGAATGCCGAGCACCTGACTTGCGGCGAACGCCGTCTGGATGATTCCCATCACGCGGCCGCGCATCTGCAGCGGAAACAGGTCGGTGATGATGGCGAGCACCACCGAGCCGATCACGCCGCCGAACAACCCGGTCACGATCCGGCCGATCAGCAGCACATGGTAGTTCGGCGCCACCGCGCACAGCAGCGTGCCCAGCGTGAAGCCGACATAGAAGAACAGCAAGAGGCGCTTGCGATCGAAACGATCGGCAAAGCCGGCGGCGAGGATGCCGGATAGTCCCGCGCTGAAGGCATAGGCCGACACCGCAACGCCGAACTGCCCCGCCGTGATGTTGAGCGACGGCATCAGGATGGCGCCGAGCGGCGACATGATGATGAAATCGAGGATGATCGTGAACTGCGTCAGCGCCAGCAGAGCAATGAGAAGGGCCTGGTAGCGCGAGAATCCGCGCGGGCGCTGGTCGTCGATGGGCGCAGCGAGCGTTTGTTCGGTCATGGCACCTGATTCGGGGTGGGGCCCCCGGGGAGAGGGAAACTGGCAGATAGGGTGGGCCGGGATGATGTCCACGGCGCACAAGGCAAAAGTTCTGCCGGAATAGGAAGCTCGCGCCGGATTGTGGGATCCGGGCAACAGCGCCTGGGGCGGAAGCCGTCCCCACCTCTCCAACCGAATTAAGCCGCCTTTAGCGAATGTTCCCATAGGGTTGGCCGTCCATTTCCTGCTCCCCGGCCGAATTGCCGGTCATGTCGCGGCAAGTCAGAGCGTTTTCCGATGGAGCAGCGTGCCTCCCAGTATGATCCTGGCGTGAACGAGCCGTCGGCGGCCCGGACCCTCGTCATCGACCTCGAAGGCGCCCTGTTGCGGTCCGAGCTGCTGTTGGAGGCGCTGTTCTCCAGCCCCGGCCGCATGCTGGCGCGCTTCGGCGCGGGCGGACGGGCCGGGATGGCGGCGCTCACGAAGATCCTGGCGCGGGCGGAGATCGATTACGCCCATCTGCCCTATGATTCCGATGTGATGAACCGGGCGCTGGCGGCACGGGCGCGCGGCGAGAAGATCTATCTCGTCGCGGATCGGCTCGCCGCTCACGCTGCGGCGATCGCAGCGCATCTCGGCTTCGATGGCATCGTCACGTCGGCCGATCTCGCCGCGGGCAGCGTGCCGTTCGATCGTACCTCCATTGCGCGCATCGAAAATCGCGGGGTTCGCAGAGCTGACCTCGCCACCTGGGTGAAGGCGCTGCGGATCCATCAATACGCCAAGAACACGCTGGTGTTCGTGCCCGCGCTCACGGCGCATCAGATGAGCCTTTCGGCGCTGGGCTACGCGCTGCTCGCGTTCCTGGCGTTCTCGGCCTGCGCCTCGGGCGCCTATCTGATGAACGATCTGCTCGATCTCGCCGCCGACCGGCAGCATCCGACCAAGCGCCACCGCGCGCTCGCGGCCGGCGACTTGCCGATCTCGTCGGCGCTGTCGGCCGTTCCCGCATTGTGGCTGTTCGCGCTCGCCGCCAGCCTCTGCATCTCGCCGCTGTTCCTCGGCGTGCTCGGCCTCTACCTCGTCACCACGATCGCCTATTCGCTCGCACTCAAGCGCAAGATGCTGGTCGACATCGTCACGCTCGCCGGCCTCTACACGCTTCGCATCGTCGCCGGCGCCGTCGGTGTCGGCGTGGTGCTGTCGGAATGGCTGTTGATCTTCTCGCTGTTCGTGTTCACCTCGCTCGCCCTGATCAAGCGCTTCAGCGAGCTCAGCATGCGCGAGAGCGCGGGCCTCGCCGATCCCGCCAACCGCGACTATCGCGTTACCGACCTTAACGTCATCGCCGCGATGGCGGCGGCGAGCGCCATGAACGCGGTGACCGTGTTCTCGCTCTACGTCTCGTCCTCGGCGGTGACGCCGCTCTACAGCCGCCCCTGGATGCTGTGGCTGCTCACGCCGCTGCTGCTGTACTGGTTCGGCCGTGCCCTCATGATGGCGCATCGCCGCGAGATGCCGGACGATCCGATCTTGTACGCTTTCCGGGACGGTCCCAGCCGCATCGCCGTCGCGGCGATGATCTGCATCATGCTCGCCGCGATCTGACCGGCCCGCAAGGTCACGGCCGCCGCTTGCGTGACCTGCTGCGACTGGCTACATCGCGATCCATTCGACTAGCCTATGATATCGACGCACCGATTCGACCCGAGGTTTTCATGACCGTACGCCTGCACCGCGGCGACCTGCCCGACCTGTCCCGCTACACCGGAGCGGTGGCGATCGACACCGAGACCATGGGGCTGAACCCGCACCGCGACCGGCTCTGCGTGGTGCAGCTCTCGCCCGGCGACGGCAGCGCCGACGTGGTGCAGATCCCCAAGGGCCACACCGACGCGCCGAACCTGAAGGCGCTGCTCGCCAATCCCGCGGTCACGAAGATCTTCCATTTCGCGCGGTTCGACGTCGCGGTGCTGTACCAGACCTTCGGCGTCATGACCGGGCCGATTTATTGCACCAAGATTGCCTCCCGCCTGACCCGCACCTACACCGACCGCCACGGCCTCAAGGACCTCGTCCGCGAGGTGCTCAACATCGACCTCTCCAAGCAGCAGCAGTCCAGCGACTGGGGTTCCGACAGCCTGACCGAGCCGCAGCTCGCCTATGCCGCCTCCGACGTGCTGCATCTGCATGCCTTGCGCGAGCGGCTGGATGCCATGCTGGTGCGGGAAGGCCGCAGCCAGCTGGCGCAGGCCTGTTTCGACTTCCTGCCGACCCGCGCCCTGCTCGACCTCCAGGGCTGGGCGGAAGAGGACATTTTCGCGCATTCCTGAACGCCCGGCGCGGCGATTGGCCGGGCCTTGCCGCCCCGTTTCGGACACTTTCGTAACGGCCTGTCGCCGGCTGCATATTTGGGCGGCGCCGGATAGAATGGGGTGCCCCCTCGACCGACAAGGCGAGCTCCTCGTCAGGAGCCAGGCAAGCAGGAACCCAGGTGAATTCGGCCCAGAATCCCACCTACGACGCCGCGCTTGCGGCGAAGTTCGCCAGCGCGGCGCGCCACAGCCGCCTGGTGCGGATTCTGCGCATCGCGGTGCCGGGTGCGGTGCTGCTGTCCATGGCCGCCATCGTCGGCGTCTCGATCTTCAATCCGTTCCGCATGCTGATACCGAAGCTGCCGGTCGATAGCGGAAATCTGGTGGTGTCGGGCACCAAGATCACGATGGAATCACCGCACCTCGCCGGTTACACGCCCGATCAGCGGCCCTACGAGCTCTGGGCCAAGACCGCGACGCAGGACATCACCGATCCCGACCATGTCGATCTCAAGGACTTGCGCGCGAAGGTGTTGATGGAGGATCAATCGACCCTGTTCCTCGACGCCCGCACCGGCCGCTTCGACAACAAGCAGCAGCAGCTCGATCTGCGCAAGGACATCTTGCTGCGCACCTCGACCGGCTACGAGGCGCGGCTGAACTCGGCCTTCGTCGACATGGGCAAGGGCACGGTCTCCTCGGACGAGCGCGTCGACGTCAAGCTGACCAACGGCACGCTGAGCGCGGATCGCCTGCGAATTACCGAAGGCGGCGACGTCATCCGCTTCGAGGGCAATGTGGTGATGCATCTGGACAAGCTGGATGAGCCCGCCGCTGTTCAGCCTGCACCGCCCGAGCCTGCGCCGACGAAGACACGCACGCCTCCGAACAAATCTGCCAATTCGAAGTGATTTTCATGATGACCTGTTTTCCGCGTGACGCTGTTGTCAGCAAGGCCGCGCTCGCAATCGGCCTCGCCCTGCTCGTCACGGGTGCGGCGCTTGCGCAGAGCACGATGCAGGGCGTGCCCAATGCGATGCAGGGCTTTTCGCAGAACCGCGATCAGCCGATCCAGATCGAAGCCGCCTCGCTCGAGATGCGCGACAAGAAGAAGGAGGCGACCTTCGCCGGCAATGTGAAGGTCGTGCAGGGCGACACCACCATGACCTCGAAGACGCTGGTGGTGTTTTACGAATCGGGCGGCGGCGACAAGCCGGCCGCGCCGCAGCCCGCAGCGAAGGGCGCGAAATCGGCGCCGATGCAGTCGGCGCAGCCGGGTCCGGGCGGCAGCTCCTCGATCAAGCGGCTCGAGGCGCGCGGCAATGTCGTGGTCACCCAGAAAGACCAGGTCGTGACGGGCGAGACCGCCGTGTTCGACACCAGGACCAATCTCATCACCATGCTCGGTGGCGCGGGCGGCCAGGTGGTCCTGACCCAGTGCAAGAACGTGCTGCGCGGTGATCGTCTGATGGTCGACATGACCACCGGCGTGTCCCGCGTGGAATCCGACAACGGACGGGTGCAGGCATTGCTGCCGCAGGGCGGCAGCAATGATTGCGGCCAGGGCGCCAAACCCGGCGCGCCGCCGCCTCTGCAATTGCCGGGCGCAACTAAACAAAAGTGAATTCAACAACTTGGATCGGGTGCTCCCGATCCGAGGTTGAAGCTTGGCGGGCGAGCCTGTATCTAGCGCGCAGGGCTTTTGAAGCGGGGTCTGCCGCTTTTCGGGCGTGTTTCACTGGGCATGAGACATCCCTTCATTCATGGTGCGCCGGCGAATCGAGGCCGGCACGGCAGATCGCGTAATGATCGCGAAAGGCTAGAAGGCGGGGATGGTCGATCTCTTCAGCATGTTCCGTCGGCGCCCCGCCAAGCGCGGCCGGCCAGGATTTGCGCGTCAGGACATCACCGCGCTCGGTGACAGCGTCAACGGCCTTGTGCCCAGTCCGATCAGGGACGCCCCGCCGATTGCCCGCGACCAGCCGCGCGCGGCCGACCAGTTCCAGGGTGACTACGAGGCCGACTATCCGGCCGAGCCGCGCCCGCAGGCGGTTCATCCGGTCCGGACTGCCGCCAGGCCCAACGGTGCCGGCGGGCCGCAGCTGTTGAAGCGGCCCGGCTTCCTGGCTGTGCATAGCGTGGAAAAAGCCTTCGGTAGCCGGCAGGTGGTGCGCGGCGTCAGCATTTATGTGCGCCGCGGCGAAGCCGTCGGCCTGCTCGGCCCGAACGGCGCCGGCAAGACCACCGTGTTCTACATGATCACCGGCCTGATCAAGGCCGACCGCGGCGCCATCGAGCTCGACGGCCACGACGTCACCAAGCTGCCGATGTATCAGCGCGCGCGGCTCGGCATCGGCTATCTGCCGCAGGAGGCCTCGATCTTCCGCGGCCTCACCGTCGAGCAGAACATCCGCGCCGTGCTCGAAGTGGTCGAGCCCTCGCGCAAGAAGCGCGAGCAGCAGCTCGACTCGCTGCTCGACGAATTCAACATTACGCGCCTGCGGAAATCACCGTCGATCGCGCTGTCGGGCGGTGAGCGCCGCCGCGTCGAGATCGCGCGCGCACTGGCGACACGGCCGAACTACATGCTGCTCGACGAGCCCTTCGCCGGCATCGACCCGATCGCAGTGGGCGACATCCAGGATCTCGTCCGCCATCTCACCAATCGCGGCATCGGCGTGCTCATCACCGACCACAATGTCCGCGAGACGCTCGGCCTCACCGACCGTGCCTATATCGTCTATGCCGGGGAAATCTTGACCGAGGGAACTCCGGATGAGATCGTGGCTGATCCGGATGTGCGCCGCCTTTACCTTGGCGAGGAATTCCGCCTCTAGCCCGTTTTTGCGTTTCGTCAAGACGTGTACATCGGGCCCGGACTAGGATAAGCAAAAATCGGACCATTTTTGGGAACGGTTCTTGCTTCATGGCGCTTACGCAGAGATTAGAGTTCCGGCAATCGCAGTCGCTGGTCATGACGCCGCAGCTGATGCAGGCGATCAAGCTGCTGCAATTGTCCAATCTCGATCTCACGACCTTCGTGGAAGAGGAGCTCGAGCGAAACCCTCTGCTGGAGCGGGCCAGTGACGAGGCCCCCGCGGAAGCCCCGGCCGAGGCCGGCAGTTACGGCGATTCCGAGGGTGGACAAGGCGATGGCCAGGGCGAGGATGGCTTCAGCGGCAGTGCCGAGGGTTTCGAGCCGGGCCAGGAAGAATGGATGAGCAAGGATCTCGGCACCCGCGCCGAGATCGAGCAGACCCTGGACACCGGCCTCGACAACGTCTTCTCCGAGGAGCCGGCCGAGGCTGCGGCGCGCAACGCCCAGGATGCCGCGCCGACCACCTATACCGAATGGGGCGGCGGCGCCTCCGGTGACGAAGACTACAATCTCGAAGCTTTTGTCGCGGCCGAGACAACGTTGTCGGACCATCTCGCCGAGCAGCTCTCGGTGGCCTTCACCGCGCCGGCGCAGCGCATGATCGGCCAGTACCTGATCGACCTCGTCGACGAGGCCGGCTATCTGCCGCCCGATCTCGGCCAGGCCGCCGAGCGTCTGGGCGCGTCTCAGGCCGAGGTCGAAAACGTCCTCGCCGTGCTGCAAAAGTTCGATCCGCCCGGCGTCTGCGCGCGCTCTCTCAGCGAATGCCTGGCGATCCAGCTCCGCGAGCTCGACCGCTACGATCCCGCGATGCAGGCGCTGGTGGAGCACCTCGATCTCCTCGCCAAGCGCGACATCGCCTCTCTGCGCAAGATCTGCGGCGTCGACGACGAGGACATCGCCGACATGATCGGCGAGATCCGCCGCCTCAATCCCAAGCCCGGCATGAAGTTCGGCTCGGCGCGCCTGCAGACCATGGTGCCCGATGTCTATGTCCGTCCGGGTCCCGACGGCGGCTGGCATGTCGAGCTCAACAGCGACACCCTGCCGCGCGTGCTGGTCAACCAGACCTACTATTCCGAGCTGTCGAAGAAGATCGGCAAGGACGGCGACAAGTCCTATTTCACCGATGCGCTGCAGAACGCGACCTGGCTCGTGCGCGCGCTCGACCAGCGCGCCCGCACCATCCTGAAAGTGGCGACCGAGATCGTGCGCCAGCAGGACGGGTTCTTCACCCACGGCGTCGCGCATTTGCGGCCGCTCAATCTGAAGGCCGTCGCCGACGCCATCCAGATGCATGAATCCACGGTGTCGCGCGTCACCGCCAACAAATACATGGCGACCAACCGCGGCACGTTCGAGTTGAAGTATTTCTTCACGGCCTCGATCGCCTCGGCCGATGGCGGCGAAGCGCATTCGGCGGAAGCGGTGCGTCACCACATCAAGCAGCTGATCGATTCGGAGGAGCCCTCCGCGATCCTGTCGGACGACACCATCGTGGAACGCTTGCGCGCCTCGGGCATTGATATTGCCCGCCGCACGGTCGCGAAGTACCGCGAAGCCATGCGCATACCTTCCTCGGTGCAACGCCGCCGCGACAAGCAGAGCGCTCTTGGTAACGTCCTCTCTACCGCCTTGTCCGATCGCTCCCGCAATCCCGAACCGGCCTGATTGCGCTGGCGCCAAATCGCGCTACTCTCGATGCCCCATCGAGACCGATCCAAGCTGGGCACCAACCAAGCGAGGCATCACATGACTCTCAGAATCTCGGGAAAGAGCATCAGCGTCGGCGAGGCCCTGCGCGGCCGCGTTGCCGACCGCACCGACGAGGTGCTGCGCAAATATTTCGATGGCAATTATTCCGGCCATATCACGCTGAGCAAGGACGGCTTCGGCTTTCGCACCGATTGCGCCCTGCATCTCGATTCGGGAATCACGCTGGAAGCCGATTCGAACGCTCCCGATGCCTATGCCAGTGCCGACCAGGCGCTGCTGATGATCGAGAAGCGGCTGCGGCGCTACAAGAACCGGCTCAAGGACCGCTCCGCGCGCAAGGCCCATGCCGCCTCCGAGGCGATGGCTGCGCTCGACGCCACCAGCTACGTGCTGGAAGCGCCCGGAGAGGGCGAGGAGGAAGTTGCCGGCTACAGCCCCGTCATCATCGCGGAGCAAACCACGTCGCTGAAGCGGCTCTCGGTCAGCGAAGCGGTCATGGAACTCGACCTCAGCGGGGCACCCTGCCTGGTATTCCAGCATGGCTCGTCCGGCCGGGTGAACATCATTTACCGCAGGGCGGACGGCAATGTGGGCTGGATCGACCCGCCGGGAGCCAAGGTGGACGGCCAGGCCGGCGGCTAGGCCCGTGGGCCGGCACCCGTACCATCCCGGCCCTTAACAATGACAGGGGCAAAGCCGCACGCGGGAGTTGGCACCGGGATTGCGTTGGAGTAGAAGCCCCCCACATCTGGACTTGGTAGGGCTTGGGCTAAGTCCCCCTCCTGCTTCATGTTATTGACGCCGGCCGGGCTTGGTCTATCAAGCCAGCCAAATCGGAACCTGACGGTTTAATTCACCTCGGAAAGCTTCCATGCCGATTACCGATCTGGTCGCACCCGAGGCGATTCTCCCGGCATTGAAAGTCAACAGCAAGAAGCAGGCCCTGCAGGAGCTCGCGGCCAAGGCCGCCGAGCTGACCGGGCAGAACGAGCGCGCGGTGTTCGAGGTGCTGCTACAGCGGGAGAAGCTCGGCACCACCGCGGTCGGCTATGGCGTCGCCATTCCGCACGGCAAGCTGCCCAAGCTGGAGAAGATCTTCGGCCTGTTCGCGCGGCTCGATCGTCCGATCGATTTCGAGGCGATGGACGGCCAGCCGGTCGATCTCGTCTTCCTGCTGCTGGCCCCCGAAGGCGCCGGCGCGGATCACCTCAAGGCGCTGGCCCGCATCGCCCGCCTGCTCCGCGACCAGGACATCGCCAAGAAGCTCCGCGCCTCGCGCGATGCGCAGGCGATCTATTCCGTGCTGGCGCTGCCGCCGGCAACGGCGGCGTAACGTCGCCTTCTTCCAGCCTGTCGAGGGTCCGATCCGCTCGGGCTCCTGGATCGCGCGTTGGGCCGTGTCGCCACGCCCCGGTGATCTCCAAGGTAGACGGTATGAAAATCTTCCCGCCTGAGACGCACGGCACATTGGCCGGCGTCAAGGTCCGCTAAGAGTCGCTCGAGACCATTTGGACTGAGTGGACGTGATGCGGAATGGAAGGGCGCCGTTGCGCATCGGCGCGGCGGCGGAAGAACGGCTCCATGGGCGCCGGCGTTTGCGCCTGGCGCTCCTCGGCACGGTGGCTAGCGGTGCATTGTGGCTGACGCAGCCGGGGCCGGCGCTGGCCGGGCCAAGCGGCTGCACGACGGTCGGTGGCACCGCCACCTGCAGCGGCGATCAATCGGCTGGAATCGGGGCCGCCGATTTCGACCAGGCCGCGGTCGGCACGCTCAACCTCAATGCGCTGACGACCGACATCGCGCCGGCTTCAGGCGTCGCCGCCATTTCCTACCACCGCGGCGGTGGCAGCATTACGATCAACAGTGATCTCTCGCTGCGGACGATCAGGGCGACAGGCATCACCGATGCAGTCTCCGCCTCGACCGACGGCGATGTGACGATCAATCACGCGGGCAACATCAGCTCGGCCGGCGGCGCCGGTATCTACGTCACCACGACCGGCGGTTTCTTCGGTACCACCGACATCAGGATCACCAGTAGCGGTACGATCGACGCGTATAGCGACGGCATTCACGCGCGATACCAAGTGCCTGGAGGAAGCAGCGGCAACATCGTTGTCGCGCACACGGGTGACATCACGTCCAGGACGACCTACGGGGTGTTCGCCGAAACTCGCGCTGCCACGGTAAGTGTCACGACACTCGGAAACATCAACGCCACTGCTAGCGGAATTCTGGCCGCCGCCGACTTTGGGGTCACCGTCAGCAGCACGGGAAACATCACAGGTGGCAGTGGGATCGCTGCATATTCCGTCTTCGGCGCAATCGCTGTCTCGCAACGCGGCGACATGGCGGTGACACTCGACGGAATCTACGTCGACAACTCGAGCGCCTCCGCGACGGTCGTGAATAACGGCAACATCTCGGCTGGACGCAACGCACTGTTCATAGCGGCGGGGGACAGCATCAGCATCACCAGCCGCGGCGACCTCACTGCCCGCGATACGGGCATCGCCGCGACCGGAATGGGTGTCGGGGTAAACAGCGTCGGCAACATCGCCGTGAGCCACGGCTCCGGCATGTACATCGTCGGGCAAGCCGCAGTCGGGGTCACCAGCCGGGGAAACATCAGCGCGACGGACTACGGCATCTTTGCGGGCATGTTGAACGTGTTCGGATACTTTACGACTGTGGACAGTGCCGGCGACATCGTCTCCTCCGCAGGCGAAGGAATTCACGCCGAAGCGGTTGCCGGAGTGACCTCCGTCACCAGCCGCGGGACCATCAGCGCATTTGCCGACGGCATCCGCGCTTACGCGCCCGGCAATGTCACCGTGAGCAGCACCGGCACGGTTTCGTCCGCGTCGGGCAACGCCATCTATGCGAGCGGGGGAGGCAATCTCGAGGTCACGGCCAGCGGCGGCGTCGTGTCGGGCGCGCTCGCGGGCATCCGGCTGGACGGCGGCGCAACCAATACCGTGAGCATCGATGCGACGGCCAGAATCATGGGCGGTCTCGATGCAGTTCTGGCAAGCACCGGCAACGACACCGTGAACAATTCCGGTATCGTCAGCGGCAATGTCGCGCTCGGCGGCGGCAGCAACGCCTTCAACAACCTGTCCGGCAGCGTGTTCAACAGCGGCGCGGCCGTGGATCTCGGCGCCGGCAATCTGCTGAGCAACGGCGGCATGCTGGCTCCGCTTGGGGTCGGCGCGGTCGGCACCACGACGCTGACCGGCGATTTCGTTCAGGGCGCGAGCGGCAGGTTCATGGTGGACGTCGCCGGTCACAGCGCCGACCGGCTCAACGTCACCGGCACGGCCGGCCTCGGCGGCAAGGTGGTGGTGGATCCGCTGGCGCGCCTGGCGACGACGACGACCTACACGATCGCGAGCGCAGGCAACGTGAGCGGTACCTTCACGGGCGTGGATTTCCTGACCGCAAACAGGTTCGCGCGCAACGCCCGGCTGAGCTATGTCGGCAACGACGTGCTGCTGACGCTCGATCCCGGCCTGCTGTCGTATTCGCTCCCCAGCAATGCCAGCGTCAATGTGCGGAACGTGGCGGCGGGAATCGACGCGCCATTGATAACAGGCGCGGCGCTGCCGGCGGGCTTCAATGCCCTGTTCGCAATGGCCGGTGCGCCCCTGATGAACGCCCTGACGCAGGCCTCGGGCGAGACTGCGACCGGCTCGCAGCAGACGACCTTCAGCGCCATGAGCCAGTTCATGGGCACGCTGACCGACCCGTTCCTGGCCGGGCGCGGCGATCCTCGCTCGTCAGCTGGTGTGACGGGATACGCTGACGATGCGCCGGCGTATGCCGGTGGCCGCAAGCGCGGCGGTGCCGAGCGTGACGCCTACGCCGCGATCTCCCGCAAGGCGCTGCCCGCGCAGACCTTCGAATCCCGCTGGAGCGCATGGGCCGCAGGCTTTGGCGGCTCGCAGACCACCGACGGCAATGCGCAAATCGGCTCGAACAATGCAACCAGCCGCATCGCCGGCGCAGTCGCCGGCGCCGACTATTGGCTCTCGCCGCATACCGTTGCGGGCTTCGCGCTCGCCGGCGGGGGCACCAGCTTCTCGGTGGCCAATGGCGGCACCGGCCGCTCCGACCTGTTCCAGGCCGGCGCGTTCGTGCGGCACAATGCGGGCGCGGCCTATGTCACGGGCGCGCTCGCCTATGGCTGGCAGGACATTACTACCGAACGCACGGTCATCATCGCCGGTGCCGACCATCTCCAGGCGCGCTTCAAGGCCAACGCCTATTCCGGCCGGCTCGAAGGTGGATATCGCTTCGTCGCGCCCTGGATCGGCGGCGTCGGCATCACGCCTTATGCCGCGGCCCAGTTCACGGCGTTCGATCTGCCGGCCTATACGGAGCGGGCGATCACCGGCAATGACACCTTTGCGCTCAGCTACGCTTCGAAGATTGTCACCGCCAGCCGCAGCGAACTCGGCCTGCGCACGGACAAGTCCTTCGGCGTGGCCGACGGCATTGCCACGCTGCGCGGCCGTCTTGCCTGGGCGCATGATTTCAACCCTGATCGCTCGATCGGAGCAACCTTCCAGGCGCTGCCCGGCTCGAGCTTCGTGGTCAATGGCGCCGCACAGGCCGCCGATGCCGCGCTCGTCAGCGCGTCGGCGGAGAAGGCATGGCTGAACGGTTGGTCCGCGGCTGCAACGTTTGAAGGTGAGTTCTCGAACGTCACGCGCAGCTACGCCGGCAAGGGCGTCATACGATATGCGTGGTGATGCCCGTGCGGGGCCGGTGAGAGCGGTCAGCTCGTGACCAGCCTGCACACCGACGATTCCGAGGAGGACGAAAGCGCGATCTGGCAAGCGCCCAGCGTCGGCGTGGAAAAGCTGGCCGGAAACGTGATGCGCTGCTCGATCACGGTCAATGTGATCGCGTCGATGGGTGTCCTCCACCCCGCGCTGCTTCCCGCAGAATGGAGCTTTGTGCAACAGGCCGTTGCCCTCCTGATGTGGGTCATCTTGATCTACGCCAGTGCCTTCGTGCGTCCCTGCCTGCGCGTGCAGCCCAATCCCGATTTCATCGCGCTGGTCGCATTCTATGCTCTCGCCGCTGTTTCCGTGCTCTGGAGCGGCCTCGCCACTGCGGCGATCATGAAGAGCGCGGCCCTCGTGGTGACGACCTTCGGTGCGTACTGCCTCATCACGCGGATCGACATCGACGAGATCGTCGGAGCGACGGCGCTGGGGCTCTTCATCTTGGTCGCCGCCTCGGCCTTGTGTGCGATCTTCGTGCCCGAGATCGGCGTCGATCAGAGCTGGATGCACAGCGGCCAGTGGCAGGGAATCTACGAATCGAAGCAGACGCTCGGCTTCATCAGCGCCTATCTGATGTTCTTTGCCTTCTATCAGAAGATGACGGGCCAGGGCTGGATCGTCTTCCTCCTGACGTTTCTCCTGGCATCGACATGCGTCATCGCCTCGGAATCCCGCGGTGCCGGCGCCGTCGCAATTGCCGCGGGCGCACTGCTCGTAACCTCGATGTGGTCGATTCGCTGCATGAGGATCTACGCGGTGCTGCCGGTCATCATGTGCATCCTGGCTGCACTCCTGATCCTGTATTTCTACGTCACCGGGTACGATTCCATCCATCTCGGCGAATCGACCATCAACTTGACCGAGCGGACGTTCATCTGGCAGTACGCCATCAGCCATTTCAACGATGCGCCACTGCTGGGCTTCGGCATCAACGGATTCTGGACGCGCCCTGCGATTTACGACTATTTCAACCAGAACCACGGCTGGGTGCTCGACAATTACCATAGCGGCTACATTGCGGTGGCGATGGAGACGGGTTTCCTGGGATACGTGCTGTTCGTCGCGAGCGTCTATCTGTTCTCGGAAAAGGTCCTGTACCTGATCGCCACCCGGTCGATCGATCGTCGCCACTGCGCTCTCGTGATCGGATTCGTCGTCCTCAGCTTTCAATCGAATTTCACCGAGACGATGTTCCTTCGCTCCACGATGTTCACCTCGGTGCTGCTCGTCGCATTCTTCTTCGCCGTGTGTCGGCCGGTGCCGCAACAAGGCTCTCAGCAATGATGGAGCAGGCAGGATGAACGCCATCTGCGCCCGCTGGGCAGCAGCTTTCGGTCTCGCCTTGGCGCTATCGGTGCTTGCGATCTGCTTCCCGGCAGAGGCCGCCGGGCAGGCCAAATCCGCTCCCCCAAAATTGGGACGCGGCATCAACATCCTTGGCTACGACGGCATCTGGGAGGGAGGCCGGAACGCGCCGTTTCGTCTGGACAATCTCACTGCGATCAGGCGCGCCGGGTTCTCGCACGTTCGGATCAATTTCTTCGGGTTCAAGTTCATGAACCCGGGGAATGCGCTGGACGAAGTCGTCTTGAGGCGGCTCGATGCCGTCATCGAGGAGGTGCTCGCCCGGAATCTCATCCCCATCCTGGACGAGCACGATACCCATGTCTGTCAGCGCGACGTCTCCGGCTGCGCTGAGAAGCTGAAAGCATTCTGGACGCAGATCGCCGCGCGCTATGCCGGGAAATATCCGAGGCTTGTCTTCGAGGTGCTCAATGAGCCGGGCGGGCAGATGACGTCCGCCGCCTGGAACGCCCTTCTGAACGAGTGTCTCGGCATCATCCGCGCCACCAATCCCCGGCGGACGGTGATCGCTGCGGTCCTCAACGTCGATGAGATGCCGGTCGAGGACCTCGTCCTGCCGTCAGACGACCGAAACCTCATCGTGACGTTTCACTATTACGCGCCGCTCCGTTTCACCCATCAGGGCGCACCGTGGTCGCCGAAATTCTCGCAAATCGGCCCGCTCGATTGGGGCACGCCGGAGGACGAACAGAAGGCGCGCGCCGATTTCGAGAAGGTCAGGTCCTGGTCCGAACGGGAAAAGCGCCCGGTCTATCTCGGCGAGTTCGGCGTGTACGAGGCCGCTCCCGCCGAAGCCCGAACGCGATATTTGTCGTTCGTGGCGCGGAGCGCGGAGCGGCTCGGCTGGGCCTGGGCCTATTGGCAGTTCGACCACGATTTCGCGGCCTTCGACAGCGCGCGCCAAGCCTGGAAGCCGGAGATCATCCGGGCGCTGATTCCGGCGGGGCGGTGAGGCGGGAAGCTTTCGCAAGCTGAGCTTCGCCGCGCGGCCCAGGCTGGGCTTGAGGCGCCGCCTCTGGGCTTGAGGCGACGTCCGGGCGAGATCCAAATCCCTTCCCTGACCAAACGCCGCTTTCGAAACTATCGAAGTGTTGCCGGCCGAATACAGCGCCCGAAAGCCGGCCGGTGTACTTTGCCCGGGATTTCAATTGCTGATTGTTCGGGGAATGCACGATGAAGCGACTGCTTCTGGCGACGTCGGCGCTGATTGCCGCAGGTTCCGCTCAGGCGGCCGATCTGGGCGCCCGTCCCTACACCAAGGCCCCGGTCGCGGCTGCTGTCCCCTTCAGCTGGACCGGCTGTTATCTCGGTGGCCATGTCGGCGGAGGTGCGAGCAGGACGGGCTTTACCGATCCGGGCGTTATCACGGGATTCGCATTGTTCGGGCCCATGACAACCGGTCTGGTGCCCGGTGACCGGATCGGCGTGAATAGCGACGTCGGCGTGGTCGGTGGTGCGCAGGCGGGCTGCGACTACCAGTTTTCCAGCAATTGGCTGATCGGTATCGCAGGCGATTTCACGGCGACGGATATTCGTGGCATTGCGAACGATCCGTTCTTCGGAGGGAAGGCCGGAAATCCGGCAACGCTCTCAAGTCGAACGGATTGGGTTGCGAGCGTCACCGGCCGTCTCGGCTACACCTGGGATCGGTTTCTTGTTTACGGCAAAGGCGGCGTCGGCTTTGCGCATGATCGCTACAGCCTGGACAATTTTGTCTTCATTGGCGGCGTCCCTTGTGGAACATTTCTAGCCCCTACCGCCTGTAGTGCAAGCACCAGCACCGACAGGATTGGATGGACTGTAGGGGTCGGCTTCGAGTGGGCCTTTGCTCCGAACTGGTCGGCCCTGGTTGAGTACGATCACTATGGCTTCGACAGCAAGCGCGTGGGTTTCTTCAATCCGAACGGGCCAACGACCGCTTTCATCGATATCCGTCAGGACATCGATATCGTGAAAGTCGGCATCAACTATCGCTTTGGTGGATCGCCGGTCGTCGCGAAATATTGAGCGATCTGGAGAGACACTGCGTCAGCCCTGAGCCGCCTCCAGACGCTTCATGATGCGCTGCCCGATCCGGGTGTTCTGATAGGCTTGGAAACCTGGCCGGTCCCACGTCATCCGCCGCAGGACCAGCAGGGATCCGTCGGTACGTGATCGCACCGGCTTTTCAGGTTCAGGATCGAGCGTCCAGCCGAGCTTCAATAGATACTCAATCGTCGTTCGATTCCGCTCCAGCACGAAGGCGCTGATGCGGCCCAGCCCGAGACCGTCGAACACGAACCGGAGCAACGGCACGAAAACATTCGCCGTTGCTCCGCCGTTACGGTGCTCCTTTTCGCCGATGACGGCGCTGACGAGCGCCTCGCTCGCCGCTGCGTTGATGTCGAGGCGAATGAAGCCGACATGGATGCGGCTGCCGCGCTCGAATATCCCGAGCAGCAGTCGTTCGCGCTGATCGAAGGATTTGATGTAGTCGGCGATATCAGCCTTGGTCATCGCGCGCGGTGACGTGTTGAGGACATGCACCGTCCAGGGGTCGGACAGCCAGTCCGCCCAGCGCTGCGAGGCGTCATCGCGCTTGATGGTGCGCAGGAAATAGCGCCCGGCCGGAAACCACAATTGCTGCTTGGCGAGACGCTCCACTTTCGGCGGCATGCCGCATCTAAGCAGTTTCGAGTCGGACGATCAATTTGGATGGCTCAACGTGCAGGTCCCGGGCGGCGACGCCTTCGTGGGCGCCGCTCGTGCGCTTCAGCAGACCGTCGGTAGCAGGCGCCGGACTTCGTCGAGCAGTTCGGGAACCGCCGTCTTGTCGCCTGCGAGGTGCTTGAGCAGCGCACTCTGGAATAGACCGTCGAACAGCGCATAGAGCGCGCCTCGCGACGACGCCGGCCGCTTGCCGCCGAACTCGGCATAGCGAGAGGCAATGCGCCATATCATCGCTTCCAGGCTCTTGTCGATCTCGAGCACATCCTTGCGAAACGCCGCCTCGAACATCGCCTGCGAGCGCAAATCGTACCAAAGCCGGTGCATGCGGGCTTCGTCCTGCAGCGTTGCTGCGAGCTTGGCGAGGAAGCCCTCCGTCAATTCGTCGCGGCTCGTTGCTGTCGCGACGACCTCGTCATAGCGCGTCACGCACTTCGCCTTGTAGTGGCGAACGCAGCAGCAGATCAGGTCGAGCTTGTCGCTGAAATAATAGTGAAACACGCCGTGCGTGAACGCCGAGTTCTGCGCGATCTCGCGCAAGCTGGTCCGGGCGAAGCCAAGCTCTCCAAGCGTCTCGAGCGCGGCCTCGGCAAGCTCGATGCGCCGCGCGTTGAACTTGTCGTCCCGCACGATCTCCGCCACGGCCTCTCGCTTCGCCGCCCCTGTCGCTTGCCGCGCCATCGTCGCGCTGTCTCCCGTCTCTTGGTCACCCCGATCACATCGTCGGTCATCGTCTACAGACCATCCTCTTTGACAACTGTCAAATTTTTACCTTGACAACTGTCAAGTCCCGGGAGGAGTGTGCGCGGCAAGAAATTTGGACAGTCGTCAAGACGCCAGCAAATGGAGGAAATGCACCCACCGGCGCCACGCCGCCGGAACGGACTCGCATGCCGTTGCGCAACCGCGCCGGCACCGTGCTGCCAGTCGCAGCACGCACCGATCATCAGCGAACAGATCAGTCCAACGGATCAGTCCAAGCAAAGGGAGGACGTGCGATGAGTGAGAAGAGTCTTGATGGCCGCAAAGCCCTGGTCACGGGCGGAGCCCGCGGGATAGGAGCCGCCATTGCAGAGGCGCTGGCGCGCTCCGGTGCGGCGGTCATGATCGGCGACATTCTCGATGACGTCGGCAAGGACAGCGCCGGCCAGATCGCCAGGCTCGGTGTGAAGACCGGCTTCGTGCATCTCGATGTCACCGACGATGCGCAGTGGGAGAAAGCGACGGCTGCGACCATTGCCACCCTCGGCGGCTACGACATCCTCATCAACAATGCCGGCATCGAGATCACGTCGCTGATCTCCGAGGTCAGGGCCGAGGATGCGCGGCGGATGTGCGACGTCAACATCGTCGGCACCGTGCTCGGCATGAAGCACGCCTTCCGCGCGATGCGGCCGGGCGGAGCGGCGGGCAAAGGCGGCGCGGTCGTCAACATCGCTTCCGTCGCTGCGACGATCGCCTTCCCGAGCATCGCGGTCTATTCCGGCACCAAATCTGCGGTCGATCGCATGACACGGGTCGCTGCGATGGAAGCCGGTAAGCTCGGTTATGGCGTGCGCGTCAACTGCATCTATCCCGGCTTGATCCCGACCGACATGGGCCTGCAGCTGGCCAACGACATCGTGAAGATCGGTCTCGCGCCCGACGTCAACGCCGCGGTCGGCTCGGTGGTGGAGCAGACGCCTCTCGGCAAGCTCGCGGAGGTCGGCGACATCGCCAATGCTGCGGTGTTCCTGTGCTCGAACGAGGCGCGCTTCATCACCGGCATCGGACTGCCGGTCGATGGCGGCATGGGCATGTGAGCTGCAAACCTGACAACGAACATTTCGGAGGAACGAGAATGAGCGCGAAGAAGCCCGTCATCGTCTATGGCGCGTCCGGCTATACCGGCCGCCTGGTCTGCGAATACTTACGCGAATACAACATCCCCTTCATCGCCGCCGGCCGCAGCGCGGAGAAGCTCAACGCAGCAATGAAGGCGAACGTGGCCGGCATCGAGACCGCCGACTACGAGGTGGTGGAAGTGCCGCACACCGTGAGCGCACTGACGGAGTTGTTCAACGGCGCCTCGGTGGTGCTCAACACCGTGGGTCCCTTTGCCAGGTTCGGAGGCGAGGTGGTGCAGGCCTGTTGGGCTTCCCGATGCCACTACACCGACACGACAGGCGAGCAAGACTGGCTGATCACGCTCGAGCAGGAGTGGGGCACCAAGTTCGCCAATGCCGGCCTGCTGCTCGCGCCGGGCATCGCGCAGATGTACACCACCGGCGAGATCGCCGCGCAGCTGTGCCTGGAGACGCCCGGCCTCGACACACTGGATATCGCCGTGTTCTGGGGCGGCAGCCCGACCATCGCCTCGACCCAGACCATCCTGGTCAACGCCGCGATGGCAAAGGCCTACTATCTGGAGCAGAACAAGTATGTCGAGCATCAGCCCGACGCCGGCCTCTACAACCTCGCCATCCCCGGCCAGCATGAGCTGGCGCTGGCGCTGCCCTGGGGCGGCACCTCGCACCCGGTGTGGTTCAAGCGCGATCCGCGCGTCGCCAACGTGAAGGTGCTGGGCGGCGTGTTCAACCGCGCGCTGATGCTGGGCGTGCCGCAGATCGTCGCCGCCGCGCTGGATGCGACCAAGGACATGAACCCCGACGACCGCTATGCCGCGTTGGCGCAGACTGCCGCCGGCGTGATGAACACCATGCCGCCGCGGGAGAACCCGCGCGTCAACAAGTCGCTGGATTCGGTGCATGCCTCCGGCCCATTGGGGCGCGCGCATTGCGTCATCAACGGCAACAGCAACTACAAGCAGACCGGCTTGCTGCAGGCCTATGCCGCGGCGCACCTGCTGCAGCAGCCGCCCAAGCGCGTGGGCTTCGCCTCGGGCTGCCAGGCGTTCGGTCACCACGAGCTCCTCGGCCAGCTGCGCAGCTTCGGGCTGGTCAGCAGACCGATCCTCACCGTGCACGACTGAGCAGGATGGCGGGTGGCGCGGTCGCGCGCCACCCGCCAGCCGTTTCGGGGATTGATCATGCGCTTTATCGATTACCTCGACAAAGGTGCCTCGCTCGGCGCTGCTGTGCCGTGCCTGACCATGGACGGGCGCGATCTCAGCTATCGCGAGGTGCAGTTGCTGAGCTACCGCGTCGCGCGCGGTCTCGCGCGATCGGGTATTGCTGCTGGCGAGAAGGTCGCAATCCTTTCCGGCAACGATCCGGTCGCGTTCGCATGCGTGTTTGGCATCTCCCGCGCGGGCTCGGTTTGGTGCCCCATCAATCCGCGCAACGAGGCGGCCGAAAACCGGCTCATCCTCGACCAATTCGACTGCAGCCTGCTGCTGTTTCATTCAAGCTTCGCGCCGATGGTCGAGGCGGTGCGTGCAGAGCTGCCGAAGCTGCGCGTCCTCGTCTGCCTCGATTCCGAGTTGCCCTTCGCGCCCTCGTTCGACGGCTGGCTCGCGGGTCTGCCCACCGACCCATATCAACGCGAGACCGTCGACGATCTCGCGATGATTCCCGGCACCGGCGGCACCACCGGAAAGCCGAAGGGAGTCATGCTGTCGGGCCGCAACATCGAGGCCATGACGGCACTGACGCTGATGGGCTATCCCTTCAGGGGTCGTCCGGTCTATCTCGCGCTCGCGCCGTTGACCCATGCGGCCGGCGTGCTGTGTTTCCCGATCATGGCGCTCGGCGGTCGCATCATGATCATGCATCACCCCGACATCGCCGAATTCCTCGATTTGATCGAGCGCTACCATGTCACGCACACCTTCCTGCCGCCGACCCTGATCTACATGCTGCTCGATCATCCCAGGCTCGACTCCGCGAAGCTCGGGTCCCTGCAATGCTTCTGGTACGGCGCGGCACCGATCTCGGCCGCACGGCTTGCGGAGGCGCTCCGGCGCATCGGGCCGATGGCGCAGTTGTTCGGTCAGACGGAAGCGCCGATGATGATTTCGATGATGGCACCTGGCGAGCATTACAATGCCGATGGCACGATCGCGATGGCGCGCCTCGCCTCGGCGGGGCGGATCAGCCCGTTGGTGCAGGCCGGCATCATGGATCGCGACGGCAATTTGCTGCCGACCGGTTCACGCGGCGAGATCGTGGTTCGCGGCTCGCTGGTGATGCAAGGCTATTACAAAAACCCCGAGGCCACGGCGGAGGCCTCCGCGCATGGCTGGCACCACACCGGCGACATCGGCTACATCGACGACGATGGCTACCTCTATATCGTCGATCGCGCCAAGGACATGATCATCACCGGCGGGTTCAACGTCTACTCGATCGAGGTCGAGAACGCGCTGCGGGCGCACGAGGCAGTCCAGGATTGCGCCGTGATTGGCCTTCCGGACGAGAAATGGGGTGAGCGGATCGTCGCCGTGGTGCAGCCCCGTGCCGGCCAGAGCGTCGATGCGACGGCGCTGGCGGCCTTCGTCAAGCAGCGGATCGGCAGCGTCAAGACACCGAAGCAGATCGAAGTCTGGCACGATCTGCCGCGCTCCAAGGTCGGCAAGGTGCTGAAGCCGGATATCCGAGCGCGGCTGGCAGGTCGCTCAGGCGGCTAGAGCGTGATGAATTGAGGCTTGATCGCGCAACGACGAAGGTGCGCTCCCTCTCCCGCTTGCGGGAGAGGGTTGGGGAGAGGGTGCTTCCGCAATGGGACAATCCCCAAGAGGAGAAAGCCCTCACCCGCGCCTACCGCGCGACCTCTACCGCATCCGCCTTCGCCAAGGCTTCGGCGGACAAGAGCGGGAGAGGTGAACGAGCCGCGGCAATCGATTCGACCTAAAGCCATTCCGCTTTAGTCCGAGAGCCGCTCCAGCACGTCGCGCACCAGCCCTTGCAGAAGATCGAGCTTGTAGGCCGTCATCGGCAATGGTTTGGCACCCGAGCTCGCCGCTTTCGCCGCTTCTGCGATCGATGCCGCATTGGCAGTCTTGCCACTGAGCTGGACTTCCACCGCGGTGAGGCGAAGCGGCACGGGCGCGACGCCGCCGGCAGCGAGACGCACGAGCTGGAACTTGCCGCCGGAGATCACGACGCGGGCGCAGAGCTCCACCAGCGGCCATTCCGCATAGGTCCGGCTGATCGCGCGCTTGTAGGAAGCGCGCTCGCCCTCGAGCGGAGCAGGAAGCGCAATGCTCTTGATCATCTCGCCTGCTGCGAGTGTATGATCGGCGTGCGAGACCGAGCCGTCGCCGAGCAGGCCGGCAATCGTCAATCCGCTGCGCCGGTCCGTGGTGATGGTCGCATCATAGGCGAGCAGAGCCGCCGCCATGGTCGAGGGATGCGGCGCGACGCAGTCGCCGAGGTCGAAGGCAACGCCATAGAGATGATTGCCGGACCGGGCAGGGCAGGTGCTGCCGCCTTTCTTCAGGCAATCGATGTCGGCCCGGCGGAAATACCAGCAGCGCGAACGCTGCGCGAGATTGCCGCCGAGCGTTGCAACCTGGCGCACCTGTGGCGTGGCGAGCCCATGCGCGCTCGCCGCAAGTCCGGGATAGGCAGCGGCGATGCGCGCGTCGATCGCGATCGTGGCGATGGTGGTCAGCGCGCCGATCCGGGCTGCTCCGTCGGCGTCCCAGGTGATCGTCTTGTCGCCGCTGGCCGAGATATCGATCAGCGTTCCCTGCGACACGCCGCTGCGACGGCGTTCGCTGAAGTCGGTGCCTCCGGCGCGGAATTCAGGCGTGGGCGTGGCAGTGGGCTTGGCGGTCATGACAGCGACACTCATGCTGCATCCCTCCCTTTCAGCGCGGCCACCAGACGATCGGGCCGGAACGGAATTTCGGTCAGCCTCACGCCGATCGCATCGCGGATGGCGTTGGCGATCGCGGGCGAGGTCGGCACGGTGGCGACTTCGCCGATGCCGACGCTGCCGCCCGGCACATGCTCGAAACCGGCCTCGTCGAAATGCACGTCCAGTTTCGGCATGTCGGCAATCCCCGGAATGCGGTAATCCTCCATGCTGCCGCTCAGGATGTGGCCGCTCGAAGGATCGGTCTCCCGCGACTCATAGAGGGCGTAGCCGATGCCCTGGATCACCGCGCCTGCGGCCTGGCTTCGCGCCAGCGTCGGCGCGGCGAGCTTGCCGATCGAAAGGCCCGTATAGGCGTTGAGCACGCGCACATGGCCGAGCCAGGTATCGACCTCGACTTCCATCACCTGCACCGAGCTCGGCACGCCGGCGCCGACCACCATGTGGTTCATCAGACGCAGCACCCAACCGAACACCCGGCCCATGATGCCCGCCTCGTGCAGCGCGGGCCTGACGCCGGGCGGCGGCTTGCCGTCCTCCTGGCGTCTCGCCGACACGGCGATATCAGGGGAAGCCGCGATCATATCGCGCCACGGCGCGTTCGAGCCCGGAGCAGGTGTGCGAGACGCGGTGCGCTTGATTTCCGCTTTCAGCTTGTCGATGGCGAGCAAGGTCGGCGGCACCACCGAGGCGGTGACGCGGCTGCCGCCGGAGCCAGGTCCGGGCGGCAGGTTGGAGCGGCCGATGCGAACGTCCACATCCTGCGGCTCGAGATCGAACGCCTTCGCGACGGTGTTCGCGATCACGCTGCGCGTTCCCGTGCCGATATCCTGTACCGCGCAGCTTGCGACGATGCGGCCGCCCTTGATCGCGAGTTCGACCGAGGAGCCGGTCTGCCAGAGATAGAGCCAGTAGCCGGTGGCGACGCCGACGCCGCGCCGGTAGCGGCCGGTTTGCGAGGCGGCCGGCTTGCGGTTCTTCCAGACGTCGAGGCCGGCAGCCCAGTCGTACAATCGCTGGCGGTTGGGATCGGGGTCCCAGAGCTTGCGCAGCTGAATCGGATCGATCTTCATGCGCAGCGCCGCCTCGTCGACCGCCTGTTCCAGCGCGAACGACATCGGCGGACCGCCGGGGCCGCGGAACGGCGCGCCGGGCGGCAAATTGCTGAGCACGTCGAAGTCGACGAGCTCCTTTGCTTCGGCCGGATAGATCAGCCGCGCCAGGCCCGCGATCAGCGAGTTCACGGCGGCGCCGGTATCGGCATGGGCTGTGAGCGACAGCGCCTTGAGGCGGCCTTCCGCCGAAGGCAGCAAGGACAGCTTCAGCTCGGCGGCCGGACGATAGCCGGCGACGGAAAGCTCCTCTTCACGATCGAAGGCGACACGCACCGGCGCCTTCGCGGCGCGCGCAAGCTCGATCGCGGCGATGGTCTCCAGCCCGACGCTGCCCTTGGAGCCGAACCCACCGCCGACATGATCGGCGATCACACGCAGCTTGTCGTGCGGAAGGCCATAACGCTTGGCGATCTTCTCCATGCTCTCGTGAATGGCCTGGGTCGAGATGTGCACGGTGAGCTGATCGCCATCGAACCTGGCCACGGCGGCATGTGGTTCGAGGCTTGCGTGCTGTTGCGTCGAGACGCGAAAGGTCTCCTCGACCAGCAGCGGATTGCGTTGCTGCCGCGCCTCGTCGAGCCAGCTCTTGGCCTGCTTGGCTTTTTGCGAGAACGGCGCCGAAGGCCCGCGCACATTGCCCTTCCACGACACCGGAGCGCCGCCGGCGCCCTCGGACACGTTGCCGGCACGCTTGCGGTCCTTCTTTTCGAACACGACCGGCGCATCGTCGCGTCGCGCTGCATCGAGCCCGATCACCGCGGGCAAAGGCTCGGGCTTGAAGCTGATCGCGGCAATTGCCTTCAGTGCGGTGCGGCGGTCCCTGGCCGCGACGGCTGCAATCGGCGCGCCGACGAAACGAACCATGTTGTCGTCCTCGAGCAGCGGAACGACCGCGGCAACACCGGCGATGGCGCGCGCCGGCGCCAGATCAAGCCCGGTGATCCTCGCATGTGCGACGTGCGCGCGCAGGATGACGCCTTCGAGCTGGCCGTCATGGTGGATGTCGACAGTGTAGCGGGCCAGTCCCGTCACCTTGTCGCGGGCTTCCAGCCGCGGCGCGATGGGATCGTTGCCGTCGAAGCGGCCCGAGCATGCTTCGGCGAGGGCGCGATAGATGCCTTCATAGGCGCCGCAGCGGCAGAGATGTCCTGAGAGCGCGGCGGCGATCTCCTCGCGCGAGGGTGTCGCCGCGCCCTTGGTCGCGCGCCAGCTGTCATGGAAGGCGGTGGCTTCGACGACAAAGCCGGGCGTGCAGAAGCCGCATTGCAGGGCGTCGTGCGCCATGAACGCCTTCTGCACCGGATGCAATCCGGCTGCTCCGACGCCCTCGATGGTCGTCAGCGATTTGCCGGCAGCCGCCTGCGCCGGCAGCAGGCAGCTCACGACCGGCGTGCCGTCGAGCAGCACGGTGCAGGCGCCGCAGACGCCGGAGCCGCAGACGAGTTTGGTGCCGGTGAGGCCGCCATCGCGGATCACGTCGATCAAGAGCGCATCCGGATCGTCCGGCAGCACCAGAGGCCGTCCATTGATGGTCGTGGTGGTCATTTTCGAACTCCCGTTTTGCGGTGGGACTTCTTTGCGGACGGCGCCATCGCGCCGGCGATCAGCATGCGCAGCATGGTCTCGAGCTGTTTCAGGAACGCGTCGACCGGCTGCATGGAGGGGAAAGCGGATTTGGTGCCGTGGATCGCCATCTCGACGCAGCGCGCGAGCTCGCGCACGCTGACGCCGCTTTCGAGGTTAAGCTTTCGCTTGCGGCACACCCGCGCGATCGTGGTTGCGATCTCGTCGGCGAAGCGGTCGGAATAGCTTTGGTAGAGGTCGCGCGCCTGCGCGAGGTGCTCGGAAAACAGCTCCTCGGTATGCGGCGAGTCCTTGAGCGAAGCGAGCAGCGACTGCAATCGCGCACCGATCTCGGCGACCAGGATGTCGGCAAGCTCGAGGCCCGCCTCTTCCGCCGCCTTCGCTGCCGCGATTTCGGCAGCGAGCCCCTGCTCGTAGATCCGCTCGAGCACGGCGCGAAACAGCGCCTCCTTGGAGGCGAAGTGATGATAGAGCGCCTGCCGCGTCAGTCCGGCTTCCTCAGCCGCCTGCTCGATCGAGGAGCGGCGGAAGCCGTGGCGCCGGAACACGCGCAAGGCGGCGTCGAGGATCCGGTCCTGGGGAGGGGCCTTGGCCTGCATTTTGTCAGATTTGACAAACATGCAGGAACTGTCAAATCACGGGTTGATGAGTTTCTCGTGCGCGCAAGAGTCCAGGGACGCCCCGCACCCAGGGCTATCGCAATTGAGGGTTTTTCCCTGCGGCCATCCTTCGAGACGCCCGCCTGAGGCGGGCTCCTCAGGATGAGGGCGGGGTGCGCGGCAGCAGTTTCAACGGGCACTGACGCTGATGAGCCTCATCCTGAGGAGGCGTGTCAGCGCCGTCTCGAAGGACGAGGCGTGCGCGCAGACCGCCGCCACAAGTCATATGCGATAGCCAGTGCCCCCACCCGGGCAGGGACATCACGTCTCAAATGAAAACGGGC
The DNA here is from genome assembly GCF_028128865.1 of Bradyrhizobium sp. CCBAU 11357. Lineage (NCBI taxonomy): Bacteria > Pseudomonadati > Pseudomonadota > Alphaproteobacteria > Hyphomicrobiales > Nitrobacteraceae > Bradyrhizobium > Bradyrhizobium sp. CCBAU 11357. The sequence continues at coordinate 232,921 of NZ_LBJW01000112.1, forward strand.
ACGCCTTCTTGCGAAGGCATGCCCGTTTGAAATCCTATTCGTGCGACGCGCGTGCTTTAGTGCACGCTCACCGCTTGCAGCTCGTTGCTCCAGGCGTTGGCGACCGCGGCTTCGCGGCTGTCGGTCAGCATGATCGGCGTGCCGTCGGCGGCATGGAGGGCGAACAGCTTGAGGCCAGGCGCGATCTTGGGCGCCTCGGGGAACAGGTCCGGCACGTCCTCGGAACGGATCTGCTTCACATAGGCGATATGGCCTTCGCCCAGGGTTGCCAGCGTCTCCGGAGAGACGTTCTTGGCTTCGTATTCGAACGCAACGTGACCTTCACTCATGGTCTCGACTCCTCTGGAACACTAAGCGGTCGAGTCCGCTACTCGTTCCATTATTCGTGCTCATTGATAGCGATTGTCTTAACGATCCGCTCCGGTTCAGGCCGGGCCAGATCGATCGACAACAGCCCGTTCTTCAGATCCGCACCCAGCACCAGCATCCCCTCCGCCAGCACGAAGGTGCGCTGGAAGTGGCGCGCGGCGATGCCGCGATGGATGTATTGCCGGGTCTTGTCGTCCTGCTGCCGCCCGCGGATCACGAGCTGGTTTTCCTCAATGGTTACATCGAGTTGGTCGCGTGTAAATCCGGCGACCGCCAGCGTGATGCGCAAACGCTCGGGCTGGCCGTCCGTGCGGTCGCACCTCTCGATATTGTAGGGAGGATAACCGTCGGCGCCTTTGACGACCCGATCGAGCACGCGCTCGATCTCGTCGAAGCCCAGCAGGAAGGGACTGGAGAGCGTTGGAACACGAGACATAGTTTACAAAGCCCTCTCGAAGCGACTTTGGTGCATCAGGGCCCGATCAAGGCGCCCCTTGGTCAGCAATATGGGCATATCCGCTTGTGGGTTCAAGGACGTAGCGGAGGGCTGTGGATGGCCACTTCTGCCGCCCACCTGCTCTGCCATCGCACAAAATGCTTACAATTCGTCATCGCCCCGTGAAGCGAAGACAGGCGAATCTCCGGGACGATTTATCCCAATGAAAACAGACCTCCTTCTACGGTGCATGGGGTTGTTTTCGCGCTTTTTTTATAGAGCAGGCGCCGGAACCCGTCAGGCCTCGATCCGCTTCCGCCCGTCGCCGTTGAACAGGTGCAGCTTTTGGCGCACCGCCGCGACCCGGATCTTCTGGCCGATGGCGGGGGCCTCGGTTCCGGGAATGCGGACGATGACCTCGCCGGGCGGCAGCTCGCCGGGCGTGGCGGCGACGCGCTGGTCCTCCTGCTCGCGGGAGCCGTAGACGAAGGTTTCGGCGCCGACGCGCTCGATCGCCTCCACGGTGAGCGGCAAGGCGACGCCGCCGGCCGGCGTCTCGTCGGTAATGACGAAGTCCTCCGGGCGGATGCCCAGGATGCCGGCATCGGCAGCAGTGCTGCCGGCGAGCTGCGACCGGATCTCCTCGGGCCGCGTCGACATCAGGTTCATCGGCGGCGCGCCGATGAAGGAGGCGACGAAGGTCGTCGCCGGCTTCTCGTAGATCGCCAGCGGATTGCCGACCTGCTCGACCTGGCCGCCGTTCATCACGACGAGGATGTCGGCGAGCGTCATCGCCTCGAGCTGGTCATGGGTGACGTAGATCGACGTCGTGTTGAGGCGGCGCTGCAATTTGCGGATCTCGACGCGCATCGCGATGCGCAGTTTTGCGTCGAGGTTGGAGAGCGGCTCGTCGAACAAAAACACCTTCGGCTGGCGCACGATGGCGCGGCCCATGGCGACGCGCTGGCGCTGGCCGCCGGAGAGCTGGCGCGGCTTGCGCTCCAGCATGGCGGAGAGCTCGAGCACGCGCGCGGCTTCCTCGACGCGGGTCTTGATCTCGGCCTCGGCCATGCCGCGGTTGCGCAGGCCATAGGCCATGTTGTTGTAGACGCTCATATGCGGATAGAGCGCATAGTTCTGGAACACCATCGCGATGTCGCGGTCGGCGGGTTCGATCTGGTTGACGATGCGGCCGCCGATGTCGATCTCGCCGCCGGTGACCGTCTCCAGCCCCGCGACCATGCGCAGCAGCGTGGACTTGCCGCAGCCGCTTGGTCCGACCAGCACGCAGAATTGGCCGTCGCCGACATCGACGTCGACGCCCTTGATGGCCTCGAAGCCGCCGGGATAGGTCTTGCGGACGCTGCGCAGGGTGACGTTGGCCATAAGTCTCTACTTCTCCGTCTCGACCAGGCCGCGCACGAACAATTTCTGCATGGCGACGACGACGAACACCGGCGGCAGCATGGCCAGCACGGCGGTTGCCATCACGATCGGCCATTCGGTCAGCGCGTCGGTGGTGGTGATCATCTTGCGGATGCCGATCTGGATGGTCTGCATGTCGTCGCGCGTGGTGATCAAGAGCGGCCAGAGATATTGATTCCAGCCGAGGATGAACAGGATCACGAACAGCGCCGCCATGTTGGTGCGCGACAGCGGCAAGAGCGTATCCCAGAAGAAGCGGAAGGGGCCGGCGCCGTCGATGCGCGAGGCTTCCAACAGCTCGTCCGGCACGGTCATGAAGAACTGGCGGAACAGCAGCGTCGCGGTGGCCGATGCGATCAGCGGCAGCGACAGGCCGGCATAGCTGTCGAGCATGTGCAGGTCGGCGACGATCTTGTAGGTCGGATAGATGCGGACCTCGACCGGCAGCATCAACGTGATGAAGATGAGCCAGAAGATCGGCATCCGGAACGGGAAGCGGAAGTACACGATCGCATAGGCCGAGATGATCGAGATCGCGATCTTGCCGACCGCGATCAAGAGCGCCATCACCAGCGAGTTCAGCATCATGTTGCCGACCGGCTCGCGCGTCGAGCCGCTCGTGCCGACGAAGATGGTCTTGTAGTAGGTCTCGAAGAAATGACCGCCGGGCAGCAGCGACATCTGCCCGTTGGCGATCACCGCGTTGTCCTGGGTCGACGCCATGAAGGCGAGATAGACCGGGAAGGCGACGATCGCGATCCCGATCCAGAGGATGATATGGGCAATGTAGCGCCGGAAGCCTTCTTCCTCGACCATCAGTAGGTCACCTTGCGTTCGACGAAGCGGAACTGGATGCCCGTCAGCACGATCACCATGATCATCAGGATCACGGATTGCGCCGCGGAGCTGCCGAGGTTTCCGCCGAGCAGGCCGTCGGTATAGACCTTGTAGACCAGCGTCTCCGTCGACTTGCCCGGACCGCCGCGCGTCATGGTGTCGATGATGCCGAACGTGTCGAAGAAGGCGTAGACGATGTTGACGACCAGGAGGAAGAAGATGGTCGGTGACAGCAGCGGGAAGGTCACGGTCCAGAACCGGCGCATCGGGCGCGCGCCGTCGATCGCGGCGGCCTCGAGCACGCTTCTAGGGATGCTCTGCAGGCCGGCGAGGAAGAACAGGAAGTTGTAGGAGATCTGCTTCCAGGCGGCGGCTAGGATGATCAGCGATGCGGCCTGGTCGCCGTCGAGCAGCGGATTCCAGTCGATGCCCAGCGTCCGCAGGTACCGCGAGAGCACGCCGAGCGAGGGATGCAGCATGAAGATCCAGAGCACGCCGACGACGGGCGGCGCCACCGCATAGGGCCAGATCAGCAGCGTGCGGTAGAGCATCACACCGCGCAGCGGCTTGTCCGCCATCACGGCGAGCAGCAGCGCGAACGACAGCGACGACACCGCGATCGCGAACGAGAAGAAGAAGGTGCGCAGGATCGCCTCGAAATAGGCGCGCTCCCTGAACAGCTCGAGATAATTGTCGAACCAGACGAAGCTGGTCGACAGGCCGAAGGCGTCCTGGAGCAGGAAGGACTGGATCACAGCCTGCAAGGCCGGCCAGTAGAAGAAAATCAGGACGATCGCGAGCTGCGGCGCAACCAGCGCATAGGGCAACAGCTTCGACTGGAAAATGGCTTGCTTTTGCATGATGCCCCAGAGAAGCGGCAGGCCGGTGACGGCCTGCCGCTGGTCGCCTTACTTCACGGCGGTCTTTTCGAACTGGCGCAGCATGGTGTTGCCGCGCTCGACGGCGGCGTCCAGCGCCTGCTTGGCGGTCTTCTTCCCCGCCAGCGCCTGCTCGATCTCCTCCGCCCAGACGTCACGGAGCTGCACCATGTTGCCGAGGCGCAGGCCGCGCGAATTCTCGGTCGGCTCCTTGTTGGTCAGCTCGAGCAGCGGCGTCTCGAGATAGGGCTGGTCCTTGTAGAAGCCCTCGGCCTTGGCCTTCTCATAGGCCGCCTTGGTGATCGGCAGATAGCCGGAGGCCTTGTGGATGTAGACCTGGCGATCGGTGTCCGAGAGGAAGGTCAGGAACTTCGCGACGCCCTTGTAGTCGTCCGCCGGCTTGCCGCCCATCACCCAGAGCGAGGCGCCGCCGATGATCGAGTTCTGCGGCGCGCCCTTGGCGTCCGGATAATAGGGCATCGGCACCGCGGTGAAGGCGAACTTGGCCTGCGCCTTGACGTTGCCGAAGAACGCCGACGAGGTCAGGTAGAGCGGGCATTCGCCCGACGTGAAGCGGCCTTCGCCGGTATTGGTGCGACCAGCATAGTCGTAGGTCTTGTCCTTCTGAAGCTCGACCAGGTTCTCGAGATGCTTGACCTGGAGCGGCCCGTTGAAGGAGAGCACGGTGTCGAAGCCGTCGAGGCCGTTGGCCTTGGTCGACAGCGGCACGTTGTGCCAGGCGGACAGCTGCTCGAGATTGACCCAGGTGACCCAGGAGTTGGAGAAGCCGCAGGTGGCATGGCCGGCCGCCTTCAGCTTCTTGGCGGCGTCGAACACGTCAGGCCAGGTCTTCGGGATCTCGACATTGGCCTTCTTCAGCTCGTCGAGGTTGACCCACATCACGGTCGAAGACGAGTTGAAGGGGAAGGACAGCATCTCGCCCTTCGAGGTCGAGTAGTAGCCGGTGATCGCGGGCAGATAGGCCTTCGGATCGAACTTCTCGCCGGTCTCGGCCATCAGCTTGTAGACCGGCTTCACGGCGCCGGTCGCGGCCATCATGGTGGCGGTGCCGACCTCGAACACCTGCATGATGTGCGGCGCGTTGCCGGCGCGGAACGCGGCGATGCCGGCGTTCATCGTATCGGCGTAGTTGCCCTTGTAGGTCGGGATCACCTTGTAGTCGCTCTGCGTGGCGTTGAAGTCGTTGGCGAGCTTGACGATGACGTCGTTGTTGGCGCCGGTCATCGCGTGCCACCACTGGATTTCGGTCACGGCAAGTGCCGGCGAGGCGCCGAGACCAACCGTGAGCGCGACAGCCGCAGCCGCGCCAAAATGTCGAAGAGCCATCAAGAAAACCTCCCTTGCCCGTCACTAAGAAGCGCTTGCGCTAGCAGCGCCATATGACGTTCACATGACTGTGTAAGCGGGAGAAACGAAAGCAGCAAGCGCCGCCAAATGGGAAGTCGTCAAATAGGCGAACACGGAGCGGTCAGCCAACGCCATTCGCGCTGCACATGCGTGCGCGCGCCGCAGTGCGGCATTGGATGATGTGAAGAGGTGAGGCCCCTAGCGTTTCCGCTCGGGACCGCAGACCGTGCCTTTTTCGACCATCGCGTCGATCTCGGCCTTGGAGTAGCCGAACTCGCCCAGCACCTCGGCCGCGTGCTGGCTGAATTTCGGCGGCACGCGGCGCAGGCTGGGCTTGCTGCGGTCGAGCCGGATCGGCGAGGCGACGCCCTTGTACCAGTCCTTCTCGATGATATCGCCACGCGCGATCGTGTGCGGGTTGGTCAGCGCCTGGTCGATCTTCTGCACGGGGCCAGCGGGCAAGCCGGCCGCGAGCAGGCGATTACACAGCGGCTCGGCCTCGTGCTGGCTGAACACGGCGGCCAGCTCGGCGCGCAGCGCCTCGCGATTGGCGATGCGGTCCTTGTTGCGGGCAAAGCGCGGATCAGTGCCGAGCTCGGGCTTGCCGATCTCCTTGGCGAGCTTGCGGAAGGTGCCGTCATTGCCGACGCCGATGAAGATGTTGTCGGTCTTGGTCGGGAAGATCGCGTAAGGCACGAGGTTCGGATGCTCGTTGCCGGTGAGGCTCGGCGGCTTGCCATGCATGAAATAATTCGCGGTGTGCGGATGCATGATGGCAAGGCCGGTCTCGTACAACGTGGTCTCCAGGAACTGGCCCTTGCCCGAACGTTGCCGCTCCGACAGCGCCATCAGGATGCCGATCGCCGCATAAAGTCCGGTGGTGATGTCGACCAGCGGCACGCCGATCCGCATCGGCCCGCTCTCGGGCGAGCCGGTCGCCGCGATCATGCCGGTCATGGCCTGGATGATGGCGTCATAGCCTGGGTTGCCGCCGCGCGGGCCGTCAGCGCCGAAGCCGCAGATCCGGCAATGCACGAGGCGCGGAAGTTTCTTGCCGAGGACGTCGTTGCCGATGCCCCATTTCTCCAGCGTGCCCGGCTTGAAATTCTCGATCAGGACGTCGGCCGTTTCCAGCATCTTCAGCAGCACGACACGCCCGCCTTCGGAGGCGAGGTCGAGGCCGATCGAGCGCTTGTTGCGGTTGATGCCGACGAAATAGGCCGCATCCTCCTCGTGGAACGGAGGGCCCCATTCGCGCACCTCGTCGCCCGCGGGCGGCTCGACCTTGATCACGTCGGCGCCGTGGTCGGCGAGGATCTGGGTGCAGTAGGGACCGCCGAGCACACGCGTGAGATCGATGACGCGCAGTCCGCTCATGGCACCCGTTGCGGCTACAGAACTCATGCCTTCGCTTCTCCTGTGTCGACGTTCGAGCACAGGACTAGCGAGGTTTGTTTGCGCCAGCAATGGGCCCTCGCGTAGGGCCGCATGCGTGGCCGCCAGCCATGCCGCGGCGTGGCAAATTCGGTCGGAAGCGGCCGGCCCGAGGGGGATCCCGGGCCAGCCAATCCAAGCTGCCGATCAGACGACCGTCAGGCGAACGTCGACATTGCCGCGCGTGGCATTGGAGTACGGGCACACCTGGTGGGCCTTGGCGACCAGCGCCTCGGCCTCCGCGCGGGCAAGGCCCGGCAGCGAGACGGCAAGATCGATGTCGAGGCCGAAGCCGCCTTCCGAGCGCGGGCCGATGCCGACGGTCGAGGTGACGGAGGCGTCGCCCGGAACCTTCGGGCCGCCCTGCGAAGCCACGAACTTCATCGCGCCGATGAAGCAGGCGGCATAGCCGGCCGCGAACAGCTGCTCGGGATTGTTGCCGGCGCCGCCGCCGCCGCCGAGCTCCTTCGGCGTGGTGAGCTTGACGTCGAGCGCGCCGTCGAGGGTCGCAGCATGGCCGTCGCGGCCGCCGGTGGCCTTGGCGCTGGTCTTGTAGAGGACGTTCACGGACATTTTCGTCTCCTCGGGTCTTTCCAGGTTGGGGTGCCAGCTTTATCGCAGGCAATTAGATTGCGCGCAATCTAAATCTGCGTGTCTCACATTTAATTGTTCGCAATTGAATGTGCCGCCGGCCGGGCCCAGAATGGGAGAAACGCACGAGATTCGTCATGGCCCGGAAATCAACGGCGGTCGACCCGCTTCGCCTCGACAACCAGATCTGCTTTGCGGTCTATTCCGCCACGCACGCCTTCAACCGCGTCTACAAGCCGCTGCTCGATCGGCTCGGCCTGACCTATCCGCAATATCTGGTCATGCTGGTGCTGTGGGAGCGCGACGACGTGCCGGTCAAGGACATCGGCGACAAGCTGTTCCTGGATTCGGGCACGTTGACGCCGCTGCTCAAGCGGCTCGAGGCCGCCCATCTCGTCAAGCGCACCCGTTCGCGCGAGGACGAGCGCCAGGTCCTGATCGCCCTGACGGCGCAGGGCCATGCGTTGAAAGAGAAGGCCCGCAGCGTGCCGCAATCGATCCTGGCGGCGTCGGACTGCTCGGTGTCGAAACTTGTCGCGATGAAGGACGAGATCGTCGCGCTGAGGGACCGGCTGAATGCGGTGATTGGGGAGTAGGGGTAAGAGCCGCTTTTTGGCGAAGGCGCGACCGCACGCTGACTTCAAGTACTTCTCGAATGCGACGGCCTGCTTCTCGTTGCTGAATGCGACGTAAGTCTTGAGACGCCAAGGCCCGTATTTCGAGATGTGGGGCACCTCGCCAGCATTGTGCTTTGCCAGTCTGGTTCGCAGGTCGTCGGTGATCCCGACATAAAAGTGAAAGGGAATCGAGTCTCTCAAGAATGTAGACGTATTTCACGGCACACTCCCCAGTCGTCGAGGGGGAGCTTACACCCGCCTTCTATCTGATGGAGCCCGGCTTCGCCCTTCGGGCTACGCCGCGGCAGCCTTCGCTCACTTCGCTACGATGGAGCGGGGCTGGCTTGCCGAGCCGTAGCTCGCGAAGCGAGCGAAGGCTGGTGGAGCCAGGCGGGATCGAACCGCCGACCTCTTGCATGCCATGCAAGCGCTCTCCCAGCTGAGCTATGGCCCCTTAACCTCAGACGGGGTGAACCTGGTCGATCACCCCGGACCGGCGAGCCCTTCCGACTCGCGCGGTGCACCCTTTTTCACAGATCAGGGCTGATCTCAAGTCTCTTCATCACCTCCGACATCACCAATGATGTCGGTCACGTCCTCATCGCCCTCTTCCTCGTCGGCAATGAAGGTCGAATCGTCGTCATCATCGTCGTCGAGGGTCTCGTCGACCTCGATATCGTCTTCCGATTCGGGCACGACGGCCTTGACCTTGCCGGTGTTCTCCTCGGCATCGGCCTCCTCGAGCGAGACCAATTCCTCGGCCTCTGCCGGCTCCGGCGCGTTGTCCTGTGCCATGTTGCGGGCCTCGGCCCCACGGGGCGCGCGCGCAGGAGCGACCGGGGCGATCGGCACCACTTCGCCGGTATAGGGCGAGATCACCGGATTCTTGTTGAGGTCATAGAACTTCTTGCCCGTGGTCGGGCAAATACGTTTGGTTCCGAGTTCGGACTTGGCCACGGCAGGAATCCTGGGAATGTCTGAAAAGCGGTGCTTCACTTGGCTAGTTGGCGGCCCGCTGTCAATAGCGCATTACGGGAGAACGACATGCCCGTGACGGGGCGTGGACCATGTGATACCTGCGCGCCAGCCCATCGGGCCTATTCAAGGACACAATCTTGACTCATTCCGACCAACCGAGGCCGCTCCAGTCTCGCGCCAGCGGTCCCCTGACCGGGAAAGTACGGGTGCCCGGCGACAAGTCGATCTCCCACCGCGCCCTGATCCTGGGCGCGCTCGCGGTCGGCGCGACCAGGATTTCAGGCCTGCTCGAGGGCGAGGACGTCCTCAACACCGCCAAATCGATGCAGGCGCTGGGTGCCAGGGTCGAGCGCACCGGCGATTTCGCCTGGAGGGTCAACGGCGTCGGGGTCGGAGGTTTCGCCCAGCCCAAGGCGCCGCTGGATTTCGGCAATTCCGGCACCGGCTGCCGGCTGGTCATGGGCGCCGTCGCCGGCTGCCCGATTTCGGCGGTGTTCGACGGCGATGCCTCGCTGCGCAGCCGTCCCATGCGCCGGATCCTCGATCCATTGGAAAAGATGGGTGCCAAGGTCACCGCGGGCAGCGAGGGCGGGCGCCTGCCGCTGACCCTCCAGGGCGCGCGCGATCCGCTGCCGATCACCTACAAGACCCCGGTCGCCTCGGCCCAGATCAAATCGGCCGTGCTGCTGGCGGGCCTGGCTGCACCCGGCACCACCACGGTGATCGAGGCCGAGGCCAGCCGCGACCACACCGAGCTGATGCTGAGGCATTTCGGTGCCGACATCACCTCGGTCCGGGAAGGCCAGCACGGCCGCCGCATCACGCTGGTCGGCCAGCCCGAGTTGCACGGCGCCAATGTCGTGGTGCCCGCGGATCCCTCGTCGGCCGCCTTCCCGATCGTCGCGGCGCTGATCGTCGAGGGCTCAGATGTCGTGCTGTCCGATGTCATGACCAATCCGCTGCGCACCGGCCTGTTCACCACGCTGCGCGAAATGGGCGCTTCCATCGAGGAGAGCGAAGTGCGGGGCGATGCCGGCGAGCCGATGGCGCAATTGCGCGTGCGCGCCTCGAAACTGCGCGGCGTCGAGGTGCCGCCGGAGCGCGCGCCGTCGATGATCGACGAATATCTGGTGCTGGCGGTGGCGGCGTCGTTCGCCGAAGGCACCACGATCATGCGCGGCCTGCAGGAGCTGCGCGTCAAGGAATCCGATCGCCTGGAGGCGACCGCCGCCATGCTCCGCGTCAACGGTGTCAAGGTCGAGGTCTCCGGCGACGATCTGATCGTCGAGGGCCGCGGCCACGTCCCGGGCGGCGGCACCGTCGCCACCCACATGGACCATCGCATCGCGATGTCCGCGCTGGTGATGGGCTGCGCCTCCGATCAGCCCGTGACCGTCGACGACACCGCCTTCATCGCCACCAGCTTTCCGGATTTCATTCCGATGATGCGTTCGTTAGGGGCCGAGTTCTCATGATCATCGCCATCGACGGGCCCGCGGCCTCGGGCAAGGGGACGCTCGGCAAGCGTCTCGCCCACCATTACGGCTATCGTCATCTCGATACCGGCGTGATCTATCGTGCGGTGGCCTATGCCCTGATGCAGTCAGGGCACGATCTCAACGACGAGGCGGCTGCGGTGCAGGCCGCATTGGAGCTCGATCCCGAAAAGTTCGGCAATCCTGCGCTGAAGACCCAGAAGGCCGGCGAGGGCGCCTCGATCGTCTCGGCAATCCCTCGGGTTCGCGAGGTTCTGGTCAATTTCCAGCGTCAATTCGCCGCCGATCCGCCGGGCGCCGTGCTCGATGGCCGCGATATTGGAACCGTGATCTGCCCCCATGCCGACGTGAAGATCTTCGTCGTCGCCGACCCCAAGGTCCGCGCCCGCCGCCGCACCATGGAGGCCAGGGCGCGGGGCGAGGATGCGGACGAGGCGGCCGTGCTCGCCGACATCCTCCAGCGCGACGAACGCGACAAGAACCGGCCGATTGCGCCTTTAAAACCGGCCCCGGATGCTTACTTGCTAGATAACTCCCAACTGGATATAGAAGGCGGCGTCCGGGCCGCCATCGACATTATCGAGGCTGTCCGAGCGGGCCGGTCGCGGGGTTAAGCCGCCGCCGTCATTGGAGGAAGTGCCCGCTCCCGCTCTTTGAGGTCGATACGCTTCGTCCCGGTTTCGGGACCGGCGCGATCCAGGTTCCGGACAAAGCTTTCAACGTATCGAACGCGCGGGCCTCAGCCGGCCCGCTTCCGCTGTTCTGGTCATCAGGCCGGGGCAACGAGCGGTCGCTCGAAGGTCTTGCGGACCTTCCGACACTGCGCGCGCGATGCGCCCATGAACCCAACGGCCGGCAAGACATCCGCAACTGGAGAACAAATGGCTTCGACTTCTGCTGATACCTATAGCCCGTCGCGCGACGATTTCGCCGCGATGCTCGACGAGTCCTTCGCAGGCGGCAACCTGCAGGAAAGCTCCGTCGTCAAGGGCAAGGTGGTTGCAATTGAAAAGGACATGGCCGTCATCGACGTCGGCCTGAAGACCGAGGGCCGCGTTGCGCTGCGCGAATTTTCCGGCCCCGGCCGTGACAGCGACCTCAAGGTCGGCGACGAGGTGGAAGTGTTCCTCGATCGCATCGAGAACGCCCTCGGCGAAGCCGTGCTGTCGCGCGACAAGGCGCGCCGCGAAGAGAGCTGGGGCAAGCTGGAGAAGGCGTTCCAGAACAACGAGAAGGTCAACGGCGTCATCTTCAACCAGGTCAAGGGCGGCTTCACCGTCGACCTCGACGGTGCCGTGGCCTTCCTGCCGCGCTCGCAGGTCGACATCCGTCCGATCCGCGACGTTGCGCCGCTGATGAACAACTCGCAGCCGTTCCAGATCCTCAAGATGGACCGACGCCGCGGCAACATCGTGGTGTCCCGCCGCACGGTGCTGGAAGAGACCCGCGCCGAGCAGCGCCAGGAGCTGGTGCAGAACCTCGAAGAGGGTCAGGTCATCGACGGCGTGGTCAAGAACATCACCGACTACGGTGCGTTCGTCGACCTCGGCGGCATTGACGGCCTCCTGCACGTCACCGACATCGCGTGGCGCCGCGTCAACCATCCGACCGAGGTGCTCTCGATCGGCCAGACCGTGAAGGTCAAGATCATCAAGATCAACCACGAGACGCACCGCATCTCGCTGGGCATGAAGCAGCTGCTGGATGATCCGTGGCAGGGCATCGAAGCCAAGTACCCGCTGGGTGCCCGCTTCACCGGCCGCGTCACCAACATCACCGATTACGGTGCGTTCGTCGAGCTCGAGCCGGGCATCGAAGGCCTGATCCACGTCTCCGAGATGTCGTGGACCAAGAAGAACATGCACCCCGGCAAGATCGTGTCGACCTCGCAGGAAGTCGACGTGCAGGTGCTGGAAGTCGATTCCGTCAAGCGCCGCATCTCGCTCGGCCTCAAGCAGACCATGCGCAACCCCTGGGAGGTCTTCGTCGAGAAGCACCCGACCGGTTCGGTGGTCGAGGGCGAGGTCAAGAACAAGACCGAGTTCGGTCTGTTCCTGGGTCTCGAGGGCGACGTCGACGGCATGGTCCACCTCTCCGATCTCGACTGGAAGCTTCCGGGCGAGCAGGTGATCGACAACTACAAGAAGGGCGACATGGTGAAGGCCGTGGTGCTCGATGTGGACGTCGAGAAGGAGCGCATCTCGCTCGGCATCAAGCAGCTCGAAGGCGACCCCTTCGCCGAGCCGGGCGATGTCAAGAAGGGCGCGGTCGTGACCTGCGAAGTGCTCGAAGTGAAGGAGAGCGGTATCGAGGTGAAGATCGCCGGTACCGACTTCACCACCTTCATCAAGCGCTCCGAGCTCGCCCGTGACCGCAACGACCAGCGCGCCGAACGCTTCGCCGTCGGTGAGAAGGTCGATGCCCGCGTGATCCAGTTCGACAAGAAGGCCCGCAAGGTCCAGGTGTCGATCAAGGCGCTCGAAGTCGCCGAAGAAAAGGAAGCCATCGCGCAGTACGGCTCCTCGGATTCGGGTGCGACGCTCGGCGACATCCTCGGCACCGCGCTCAAGAACCGCGACAGCAAGTAAGCGAAACGTCCGTTTTGCTGCATCAAGGCCCCGGCGCGAGCCGGGGCTTTTTTGTTGTGGCATACTCGACTGTCGTCCCGGGGCGCGCGAAGCGTCCCCGCCTTCGCGGGGACGACACCGGATGTGTGGCGGCCTCCTACCGGCCAGGCCTTGTTTTCTTCAAATTGCGCCGCAATTGATGTATCCAGATAAGCCGATGGTCACGCCGTGACGGCACAACGCGCCTGATCTTTCATTTGGAGATATTCCGATGTCGCTCGATTCGGACATCATCGTCGATCGCCGCAGGATTCGCCGCAAGCTGACGTTCTGGCGCGTCATCGCGGCGCTGATCGCGATCGCGGCGATTGCAAGCTTCGCGCTGATCGCGACACCCGGTGCACGCGGCACCTTCGCATCCGCCGGCTCGATCGCACGCGTCCATATCGAGGGATTGATCCGCAGCGATTCCGATCGCACGCAGGCGCTGGAGCGGCTCGAGAACTCGCAGGCCGCCGCCGTCATCGTTCACATCAACTCGCCGGGCGGCACCACGGCCGGCTCCGAGCAGCTCTATGACTCGCTCGTCCGTCTCAAGGCGAAAAAGCCGCTGGTCGTGGTGGTGGAGGGCCTGGCTGCCTCCGGAGGCTACATCACGGCGATTGCAAGCGACCACATCGTCGCTCAACAGAGCTCGCTGGTCGGGTCGATCGGCGTGCTGTTCCAGTACCCCAACGTCACCGAGCTCCTGAAGACCATCGGCGTCAAGGTCGAGGAGGTGAAGTCCTCGCCGCTGAAGGCCGCGCCCAACGGTTTTGAGCCGACCAGTCCCGAGGCGCGCGCCGCGCTCGATGCGCTGGTGAAGGATTCCTATGCCTGGTTCAAGGGAATGGTGAAGGACCGGCGTGGCATGGATGACACGCAGCTCGAAAAAGTTGCCGACGGCCGCGTCTTCACCGGGCGCCAAGCGATCGATCTCAAGCTGATCGACCAGATCGGCGACGAGAAGACGGCCGTGACCTGGCTGGTCGAGCAGAAGGGCGTCAAGAAGGGGCTTCCCGTGCGCGATTACAAGCTCCAGCCGCGCTTCGGCGACCTGCCGTTCCTGAAGACCGCGGCCGCATTGACGCTGGAAGCGCTCGGTTTGGGCTCGATCGCGCACCAGATCGGGCAAACCGGCGTCGCACAGGCGGTGGATCGGCTCGGAATGGATGGAATGCTGGCCTTGTGGCAGCCGGCTGCGTCCAACTGACCGTCGGCAGGCGAGTTCCAGAGCTTTTTCCCGTCTGACGCGTGCCGGCGCAGCCTGCTTTTTCGGCATTTGTCACGTATTTTCACGACGCCCAACCTTGATTTAGCGTCTTGACAGATCACGGTATTTTCACGGAAATGGTCATCCGCATGCTTCCGGGTCCTATCTCTCGATGATCAAATCCGAACTTGTTCAGCGTATCGCCGAGCACAACCCGCATCTGTACCAGCGGGATGTCGAGAACATTGTGAATGCGATTCTCGAAGAGATCGTAGCGGCGCTTGCACGCGGTGATCGCGTCGAGCTGCGCGGCTTCGGTGCCTTCTCGGTCAAGCATCGCCCTGCGCGCGCAGGGCGCAATCCACGCACCGGCGCCCATGTGCCCGTCGATCAGAAGAGCGTTCCGTTCTTCAAGACCGGCAAGGAAATGCGCGAGCGGCTGAACCGCGACCATCCGGATCCCGGCGGCGCAGACTGAAGCGCGATGTGAGCGCGCTTGAGGGTTTTTCGCGGTCGCACAGGATGCGGCCGCAAGCTTGATTCAAGGCGAGCGAAGCGAGATGCGAAAGTTCCTGACCGCGCTGATCGTGATTCCGCTGGGCCTGATCCTGGTGGCGTTCGCCGTCGCCAACCGGCATTTCGTCACCGTCTCCTTCGACCCCTTCATTTCCGACGATCCGTCGCTGTCGATCACCCTGCCGCTGTTCCTGCTGCTGATCCTGGCGGCGGCCCTGGGCGTCGTCGCGGGCGGCTCCGCCGTCTGGTTCGGCCAGCGGCGCTGGCGGCGCGCGGCGCGCCGGAATGATGCGGAGGCCCGGATTGCCAGGGCCGAACTGGCCGATCTGCGGGCCCAGGGGACCGCGGCGAAGCCGGCGTCCCAGCGCCTTCCCGTTCCCTCCGGGATGGGCCTGTACGGGCCCGTCGGGCGAGACAAGCAGCGCGCGACGTTGTAGAAGCGGCCCCGACCGAAAAGCCCCGTTTTCCGGCCGCGGACCCCGCGGCCTTCACCTGCTTTGAGACCATGTCCCTGCTCGTCAAGATCTGCGGCCTGTCCACGCCCGAGACGCTCGAAACGGCGCTCGGCGCCGGCGCCGACATGGTCGGGTTCGTGTTCTTCCCGCCGTCGCCGCGGCACCTGTCCCTGGAGCTCGGCCGCGATCTCGGCCGTCAGGTGCAGCGGCGTGCGCTCAAGGTGGCGCTCACGGTCGATGCCGATGACGCAACGCTCGACAACATCATGGATGCGCTGTCGCCGGACATTTTCCAGCTTCACGGCAAGGAGAGCGTCGCGCGGCTGCGCGACATCAAGCACCGCTTCGGCCGCCCGGTCATGAAGGCGGTGCCGGTCGCGACCTCAGCCGATCTCGCGGTCCTGCCCGGTTACGCCGCCATCGCCGATCGCATCCTGTTCGACGCGCGCGCGCCGAAGGATGCGACGCGGCCCGGCGGTCTCGGGGAACCCTTCGACTGGCACCTGCTCGAAAATCTCGATCTGAAACTGCCCTACATGGTCTCGGGCGGGCTGCACGCCGACAATCTCACTGAGGCCCTTCGCGTCACCCGCGCCGGCGGCGTCGACGTGTCCTCCGGTGTCGAGAGCGCCCCCGGCGTGAAAGACCCGGAGATGATCAAGGCCTTCATCCGCGCCGCGCGCGCAAGCAAAGATGCAAGTCAAGAGTTGAGCGTCCGATGAACATCGCCAAGCCAAACTCCTACCGCAGCGGCCCGGACGAGCGCGGCCATTTCGGCATTTTCGGCGGACGCTTCGTCGCCGAAACGCTGATGCCGCTGATCCTCGATCTGGAGAAGGCCTACACCGCGGCCAAGGCCGATCCGGCGTTTCAGGCCGAGATGAACGGCTATCTCAAGAACTATGTCGGCCGGCCCTCGCCGCTCTATTTCGCCGAGCGCCTCACCTCACATCTCGGCGGCGCCAAGATCTACCTCAAGCGTGAAGAGCTCAACCACACCGGCTCGCACAAGGTGAACAACGTGCTCGGCCAGATCATGCTGGCACGACGCATGGGCAAGAAGCGCATCATCGCCGAGACCGGCGCGGGCCAGCACGGCGTCGCCACCGCGACGCTGTGCGCGCGCTTCGGCCTCGAATGCGTGGTCTATATGGGCGCCGTCGACGTCGAGCGGCAGCAGCCCAACGTCATCCGCATGGAGATGCTGGGCGCGAAGGTGATGCCGGTGCAGTCGGGCACGCGCACGCTCAAGGACGCCATGAACGAGGCGCTGCGCGACTGGGTCACCAACGTGCACAACACGTTCTATTGCATCGGCACGGTGGCGGGCCCGCATCCCTATCCGACGCTCGTGCGCGATTTCCAGTCGGTCATCGGCGACGAGACCAAGGCGCAGATGCAGGAGATCGAGGGGCGCCTGCCGGATTCGCTGGTCGCCTGCATCGGCGGCGGCTCCAACGCGATGGGCCTGTTCCATCCGTTCCTCGACGATCCCACGGTCGAAATCTTCGGCGTCGAAGCTGCCGGCCATGGCCTCACCCAGCTGCATGCCGCCTCGATCGCGGGCGGCCGTCCCGGAGTTCTCCACGGCAACCGCACCTATCTCTTGATGGACGCCGACGGCCAGATCCAGGACGCGCATTCGATCTCGGCCGGCCTCGATTATCCCGGCATCGGTCCCGAGCATTCCTGGCTGCACGAGGTCGGCCGCGTGAATTATCTCTCCGCAACCGACGACGAGGCGCTCGCCGCGTTCCAGCTGCTGTCCAAGCTCGAAGGCATCATCCCCGCACTCGAGCCCGCGCATGCCATTGCCAAGGTGATGGAGCTCGCGCCGAAGCGGCCCAGGGATCACCTGATGGTCGTCAATCTCTCCGGCCGCGGCGACAAGGACGTCCCGCAGGTCGGCGACATCCTGAGGGGCAAGAGCAAGTGAGGAGTGTGTCGCACTCTCTTCACCTCTCCCCGTCGGGGAGAGGTCGGCTGCGAAGCAGCCGGGTGAGGGGCCTCTCCGCTTACTCGAACCTCAGTGAGGTCTCGATAAGCTCCAGGACGCCCTCGAGATTCTCGTACACATCGGTGTTCGAAACGCGCAAGACCAGGAAACCACAGGATTCGAGCACCTTGGTCCTGGCTTCGTCACGTTCGATCTGGGACGTGCTGGAATGCGTGACGCCGTCAACTTCAATGATGAGCTTACCGTCCAGCGTCACGAAATCGACCACAAACCGGTCGATCGGGTGCTGGCGGCGGAACTTCCAGCGGGCGAGCTGCCGGTTGCGCAGCGCCTGCCAAAGCTTTGCTTCCGCGCTCGTCTGTGACTCGCGGAGCCGTCGCGCTCTCGACTTGAATCGCTCCATCCCCCTCACCCGGCTGCTTCGCAGCCGACCTCTCCCCGGTGGGGAGAGGTATAGCACAGCGGCCGCCGCACTATGACCACGCGTATCGACACCCGTTTCGCCGATCTGAAAAGCCAAGGCCGCGCGGCCTTTGTCACCTATGTGATGGCCGGCGATCCCGACCCCGCGACCTCGCTCGAGATCGTCAAGGCGCTGCCGAAGTCCGGCGCCGACGTCATCGAACTCGGCATTCCCTTCACCGATCCGATGGCGGATGGTCCCTCGATCCAGGCTGCAGGCCTGCGTGCGCTCAAGGTCGGCATGACCTTGAAGAAGACGCTGGAGCTGGTGCGCGACTTCCGCAAGGACGACAATGTCACGCCGCTGGTGCTGATGGGCTATTACAATCCGATCTACATCTACGGCGTCGACAAGTTTCTGGCCGATGCCAAGACGGCCGGCGTCGACGGCCTGATCATCGTCGATCTGCCGCCGGAGGAAGACGACGAGCTCTGCATTCCCGCGCTGAAGGCGGGGCTGAACTTCATTCGCCTGGCGACCCCGACCACCGACGACAAGCGCCTGCCCGCGGTGCTCGCGAACACATCAGGCTTTGTCTATTACGTCTCGATCGCCGGCATCACCGGTGCAGCGGCGGCGGACGCCAATGCGGTCGGCGAAGCTGTCGCGCGCATCAAGCGGCATACCAGGCTGCCGATCTGCGTCGGTTTCGGCATCCGCACGCCGGAGGCAGCGCGCGCCATTGCCGAGAAGGCGGATGGTTCGGTGGTCGGCACCGCGCTGGTCGATGCGCTCAAGAACAGCCTCGATGCCGACGGGCGGGCGACCGCCAAAACCGTTAACGCCGTCGCCGAACTGACGGCCGCCCTGGCCCAGGGCGTCAAGGGCGCACAGCAGGCGGCGGAATAGGCCATAATTCCGCTGCCCAAGCGGGCGACACGGCGGCTTGCCGGGCAGATGCCCGGCCGCCATATATCCTTCAGGCGATTCCCAGCGGGATCGCACATCGGAGCAAACCATGAACTGGCTTACCAATGTGGTCCGGCCGAAGATCCGCAACATGCTGCGGCGGGAGACGCCGGAGAACCTGTGGATCAAGTGCCCGGATTCCGGACAGCTCGTGTTCTACAAGGACGTCGAGGCCAACCAGTTCGTCATCCCCGGTTCGAACTACCACATGCGCATGGGCGCGGTGGCGCGTCTCAAGTCGATCTTCGACAACGAGACCTGGTTCGACGTCGCGCTGCCCGAGGTCACGCCTGACCCGCTCAAGTTCCGCGACGAGAAGAAATATGTCGACCGCATCAAGGATGCGCGGGCGCGGACCAATCTGAATGACGCGGTCAAGGTCGGCTATGGCAAGCTCGAAGGCGCCGCCGTCGTCGTAGCCGTGCAGGATTTCGACTTCATGGGCGGCTCGCTCGGCATGGCCGCGGGCGAAGCCATCGTGCGCGGGATGGAGCTCGCGGTCGAGAAGAGGTCGCCGTTCATCGTGTTCGCGGCGAGCGGCGGCGCGCGCATGCAGGAAGGCATCTTGTCCTTGATGCAGATGCCGCGCACCACCGTTGCGGTGCAGATGCTGCGCGAGGCAAAGCTGCCCTACATCGTCGTGCTGACCAATCCCACCACCGGCGGGGTCACCGCGTCCTATGCGATGCTCGGCGACGTGCAGATCGCCGAGCCCGGCGCGCTGATCGGTTTTGCCGGCGCGCGCGTGATCGAACAAACCATCCGCGAGAAGCTGCCTGAAGGTTTCCAGCGCGCCGAGTACCTCAAGGAGCACGGCATGGTCGACATGGTCGTGCATCGCCACGAGCTGCGCCCGACCCTGGCACGGCTCTGCCGTCTCTTGACCAAGGCGCCGGCGCAGGAAGGGGCATCGAAGTCCGTGCAGCCGGTCGCAAGCCCGGCGCAGATCGTATCCGCCGCCGAGACGGCGCCGGCTGCGCCGCACGCGTGAACGCCTCCCCCGACCGTGCCAAGACACCGCTCGACGAGGTGATCGGGCGGCTGTCGGCCCTGCATCAGAAGCGCATCGATCTCGGGCTGGAGCGGATGCACCGCCTGCTCGAGCGGCTCGGCCACCCCGAACGCAAGCTGCCGCCGGTGATCCACATCGCCGGCACCAACGGCAAGGGCTCGACGCTCGCCTATCTGCGCGCGACGCTGGAAGCTTCAGGCCTGCGCGTCCACGCCTACACCTCGCCTTATCTCGTCCGCATCAACGAATGCTTCCGGCTTGGCCGCGTCGGCGGCGGTGTGCTCGTCGGCGACAACGAGCTGCGGGCCGCGCTGGAAGAGGTCGAGCGCGTCAATGCCGGTGAGGCCGCGACTTTGTTCGAGCTGAAGACCGCCGCCGCTTTCCTGCTGTTCGCGCAGAATCCGGCCGACATCGTGCTGCTCGAAGTCGGCCTCGGCGGCCGGCTCGATTCGACCAACGTGGTCGATCAGCCTGCGGCCTGCGTGATCACGCCTGTCAGTATGGATCACATGGATTTCCTCGGCGATACGCTGGCATCGATTGCCGGCGAGAAGGCCGCGATCATCAAGCGCGGCGTGCCCGTAATTTGCGCCGAGCAGATGCCGGAGGCGATGGCCGTGATCGAAGCGCAGGCGAGGCGCATGCGTGCGCCGCTGTTCGCCGCAGGCGAGAGCTGGCACGTCAATGTCGAGCGCGGACGCCTGGTCTATTCCGACGACCGCGGCTTGATGGATCTGCCGGCGCCGCGTCTGTTCGGCCGCCACCAATTCGCCAATGCCGGGCTCGCGATCGCGACGCTGCGCGCGCTGCCGACCATCAAGGTCAACCACGCCGCGTTCGAGACCGGCATCCTCAGTGCCGAATGGCCGGCGCGGATGCAGCGCCTCGCCTCGGGCGAGTTGCTGTCCTGGGGTCCGCAGGGCTCGGAGATCTGGCTCGATGGCGGCCACAATGCCGAGGGCGGCCGTGTTGCGGCGGCCGCGGTCGGCGATCTCGAGGAGCGGGTGTCGCGGCCGCTGGTGATTATCGCCGGCATGATGGCCAACAAGGACGCGCAGGGCTTCCTCGCCAATTTCGCCGGCCTCACCCGCCACATCATCGCAGTGCCGATTCCCGACACCGAGAACGCGATGCCGGTCGACCGTCTCGCCGATGCCGCGCGCAGCCTCGGCATGCGCGTCGAGCCTGCACCCGGCGTCGAAGCCGCCCTGCGCGCGCTGGCGCAGCTCGCCTACGAGCTGCCGCCGCGCATCCTGATCACCGGCTCGCTGTATCTCGCCGGCCACGTGCTGGCGATCAACGGCACGCCGCCTGCATGAATTCTCGTGTCCCGGACGCGCGAAGCGCGAGCCGGGACCCGGAATGCTGCATGGGCCCCGGCTCTGCAGCGCACCACTTCGTGCTGCGCTGCGTCCGGGGCACGCGAGGAGGGATAACAACAATGCGCTTTGCCGCGATTGCCGACGTCCACGGAAATTATCTCGCGCTGGAGGCTGTCCTCGCCGACATCCGTGCGCTCGGCATTGCCGACATCGTCAATCTCGGCGACATGCTGAGTGGCCCGCTCGATGCGCGCCGCACCATCGAGATCCTGATGCCGCTCGATGCAATGCACGTCCTCGGCAATCACGATCGTTACTTGCTCGACCGTCCGCCGGAGAAGATGGGTTCGTGGGATCGCCCCGCTTACGAACAGCTCGACACCGCCCACCTCGACTGGCTGCGCGCGCAGCCGATGACGCGGGTCTTCCGCGAGCAGGTTTTCCTTTGCCATGCGACGCCCGGCAGCGATGAGGTGTACTGGCTCGACACCGTCCATCCCGACGGCGCGGTGGCGCTGTCGCCGCTCGATCGGATCGAGCAGCTTGCGCAGGGCGTCACGCAATCGCTGATCCTGTGCGCCCACACCCATCTCGCCCGCGCGGTGCGCCTGCGCGATGGCCGGTTGATCGTCAATCCCGGCAGTGTCGGCAGCCCCGGCTATCGCGACAAGCATCCGGTCCCGCATGTCGTCGAAGCCGGCACGCCGCACGCGCGCTATGCGATCCTCGAACGCGTCGATGCTGCCTGGCAGGTGACGTTCCGGCACGTCGCCTACGATCACGAGGCCATGGCCGCACTTGCGCAGCGCAACGGTCAGCCGGAGTTGGCGAACGCGCTGGCGACGGGGTGGATCAAGTAGAACCTCTCGTGTCCCGGACGCGGTGCAGCGCGAAGCGCTGCTCCGCAGAGCCGGGCCCAGAATGCCGCAACATGGGCCCCGGCTCTGCAGCGCTTCGCGCTGCGTCCGGGGCACGAGACCGCGTCACTTCAACAGCTTCATCGGATCGGCCGCCTTCTGCTTCAGCTGCTCGAAGGTGCATTGCCGCGGCGCCTTGTCGGGACGCCAGCGCAGGATCGAGGTGCCGTGGCGGAAGCGTTCGCCGCTGAAATGGTCGTAGCAGACCTCGATCACCAGCTTAGGCTTGAGCGGACACCACTTTGCGGAACGCTCGGTCGACCAGCGGCTCGGCCCGCCCGGCGCGTTGCCGGTGAAGCCGGGCTCGCCGATCAGTGCTTCGAGCCGGTCGGTCAGAGCCGGCTTCGCCTGCGCCTTGATTGCCGAGGAGAAGCCGACATGGTGCAGCAGGCCGTCATCGTCGTAGAGCCCGAGCAACAGCGAGCCGACGACGTTCCGGCCGGCGATCTTGTTGGTGGCATAGCGGAAGCCGCCGACCACGCAATCGGCGCTGCGAAATTTCTTGATCTTCTGCATGCCGTCGCGATTTCCGCCCTGGTAGGGCAGGTCGATCCGCTTGGCAATGACGCCATCCGAGCCGCCGCCGGATTGCGCCAGCCATTTCTTGGCCGTCGCGTAGCTTGTCGTGAACGGCGAGAGGCGGAAGAGACTACTTTTGAGATTGGCTTTCGCGAAGGCTTCCAGCGCCGGCCGGCGCTCGCCCAGCGTCTTCTCAGCCAGGCCCTTCTGTCCAGATGTCGCGAGCAGATCGAAGATGAGGTAGAGCGCCGGTGTCTCCTGCGAGAGCTTCTTCACGCGGCTCGCCGCCGGATGAATGCGTTGCAGCAGCGCGTCGAAGGAAAAGCTCTTGCCGTGCGGCACCACGAGCTCGCCGTCGAGCGTGAAGCGGTCGGCCTTCAGCTCCAAGGCCGCGGTGACGACTTCCGGGAAATAGCGCGCGAGGTCCTCGCCGGATTTGGAGCGCAGATCGACGTTGCTGCCGTTGCGCGACAGCAGGCAGCGAAAGCCGTCCCATTTCGGCTCGTACTGCCACTCCTTGCCGCGCGGGATCGCGTCGACCGAACGCGCCTCCATCGCCACGAGAGACGTGGGCTTGCGGTCGCGCTTACGGGGAGGAGCAGGCAAGGGCGGGACTCGTCATACGCTGAACACGTCCCATCAACGCAAAACGGCCGGCTTTCGCCGGCCGTTGTCGAAAATATTCTTGCGCCAAAAATCTCGCGCAAGCTGGATCAGACCGCGGAGGTGATCCACTGCTGCAGCTTCGCCTTGGGCGCTGCGCCGACCTGGCGCGAGGCCATCTCGCCGCCCTTGAAGATCATGAGAGTCGGGATCGACATCACGCCGTACTTGGACGCGGTCTTCGGGCTCTCATCGACGTTGAGCTTCACGATCTTGACCTTGTCGCCCATCGCGCCGGCGATCTCGTCGAGCGCGGGTGCGATCATGCGGCAGGGGCCGCACCATTCGGCCCAGAAATCGACGACCACGGGGCCGTTCGCCTTGAGCACTTCGGCTTCGAAATCGGCGTCGGAAACCTTGCTAACGGCCATTGGGAGTACCTCACTCGGTTGAAAGCGAATCGGCGCGACCTGGAATCGCGCCCGGGATCATGCGGTCAACCTATGAACGGCCCCTTGCCGGGTCAAGGACGCTCACACCGAGATGAAGGGATGCCAGCGCCGCGTCCAGCGCGGGGGCCGAAATCTCCATATATTCAAGGGCCTCGGTCCAGAGCAGGACGGCCCTGACGGGCTTTTGGGGATAAAGCCGCGACAGCACCGCCCGGTACAGCGCAAGCTGGCGGACATAGGCGGCCGGTGCCTCGGCCGCGCTCTTGGGCGGGCTCTGGTTGGTCTTGAAGTCGACGATCAGGACCTCCTCGGGGCGCACGACCAGCCGGTCGATCTGCCCCGACACCAGGGCCGGGGTGCGGCCCGGCCGTTCCAGCCGGCCGGCGATCGCGACCTCCGCCCGGCTGCCGGCGGCAAAGACGGGCGCAAAACGCGGGTCCGTGATCAAGGCGAGCACCTTGTCGGCCAGTGCGATGCGGTCGGGCTCCGCCCAGTCCGAGGCGTTGCGCGCCATAAAGGCGAGCGCGGCCTGGCGCCGGCGCTCGCTGGCGATCTCGGGCAGCGATTGCAGCAAACGGTGCACCAGCGTGCCGCGTTGCAGCGCCAGCGCGCGCGACTGCACCGATTCGCCCGGTCGGACGCTGCGTCCCTCCTCGGCAGACTGGCCCGAGGGGCGCACGGAATCCTCGTCGATGGTCTCGCGCGGCGCCGGTGTCCGCAGCCAGTCCGGTAGCGCGATGGTCTGGTGCACCGAGGTCGCCGGCGCGCCCAACGCCGCGACATCCTCCGGGCGTGCGAACCGGGTCACCTTGCCGAGCGGCGTCTCGATCACCTGCTTGTCGAGGCCTGAGCCGGCGAGCCCGGTGTCGACGAGGTCGTACCAGCTCAGCTTGCGCACCGTCTTCATGTTGCCGGGCATGCAGCCGCCGACGATCAGCCGGTCGGCCGCGCGCGTCATCGCGACATAGAGCAGCCGGCGATATTCGTCCTCGGTCTCCTCCAGCATCGCCTTGCGCGCCTCGGCGACGGGTTTGGGATCATCAGCCTTGCGGCCGGCCCAGACCACGACTTCGCCGCCATTGCCGCGCGGCACGTGGATCAGCCGCAGCCGCTGCGAGTCCGCGGGCGAGGACGTGGTGTCGACCATGAACACGACCGAGGCCTCCAGGCCCTTGGCGCCGTGCACGGTCATCACCCGCACCTCGTCGCGCGAGATCTCCATGTCGCGCTTCACCTCGGTGTCGGCCGAGCGTAGCCAGGCCATGAAGCCCTGCAGCGAGGCCGGCGCCTTGCGCTCGTAGTTCAGCGCCAGCTCCAAAAATTCGTCGAGCGCGTCGTTGGCCTCGTGGCCGAGCCGGCGCAGGATGCGTGCACGTCCGCCATCGCCGCCCAGCAGCCAGGCGTAGAACGCGAACGGCGTTTCCTCGCGCGCGCGGATCTCGCAGGCTTCCAGGCGTCGCAACGCCGCGGCGAATTTTTCGCTTGTGCCTGCATGGTCGCCGAGCGCGCGGCGCAGCGATCCCTTGCGGTCATGGGCAAGCGTGAACAAATCGTCGTCATCGAGCCCGAACAGCGGGCTCTTCAGCGCCACTGCGAGCGCGAGATCGTCCTGCGGCAGCAGCAGCGCGTCGGCGAGGTTCATCAAATCGATGATGGGGATGTGCTCGGTCAGCTTGAGCCGGTCGGCGCCGGCGACCGGAATGCCGGCGTGCTTCAGCGCCTGGATCACGGCGTCGAAGGCGTTGCCGCGCCGGCGCACCAGGATCAGCATGTCGCCGTAGCGCAAGGGACGACGCTCGCCCTCGTGCCCTGTCAGCGTGCCGCTTTCGACCAGCCGCTTGATCTCGGCCTGGATGCGTCGGGAAAGCTTGACCTCGGGGCTGGTGACGGCAACGCCGTCGAACGGCGCACGCCAGCCCTCGATCTCCTGCCGATCGTCGGCCTCCGCGAGATCCCACAGCTCGACGACGCTCGGACTCGCATCGCTGAGCGAATTGTGCAGAGGGTGGCCGATGTCGATCGAATGGATGCTCTTGTAGATCGCGGGATCGCGGAAGACGTGGTCGACCGAGTTAAGAATCGTGGCACCCGAACGGAACGAATAGGTGAAGGCGACCGGGTCGAATTTCAACCCGGCGGCCCTGAACCTGCGGTCTAGCTCTCGTTTGCGCCTGTCGAACTCGTGCGGATCAGCGCCCTGGAACGAGAAGATCGATTGCTTCTCGTCTCCGACCGCAAACACTGTTCGGCTCAGGCCCTCGCGCGCGCCTTCGCCGGCGGTGAACTCGGAGATGATGTGCGCGATGATGTCCCATTGCCGCGGACTGGTATCCTGCGCCTCGTCGATCAGCACATGATCGACGCCGCGGTCGAGCTTGTAATGCACCCAGCCCGAGGCGATGCGGTCCAGCATCGCCAGCGTCTTGTCGATGAGGTCGTCATAGTCGAGCAGGCCACGCTCCTGCTTCTCGCGCCGGTAATTCGCGGCAGCCGCGGTCGCGATATGCAGCAAGGCCGCGGTGCGGTCACGAACCGTCACGGCGCGGCGCTTCTCGATCAGCCCTGCAAGGCGCTGCGCCTCGGCTTCGAACAGGCGGGCCACGGACGGATTGTGATCGCAGAACTTCTTGGTCAGCACCGCCTTGCGCGGCAGCTTGTCGTCGGTGAGGAACACGGACAGATAGGCATCGACTTGGTCGCTGCCGGAAAACACCTTTGCCGCGCGCAGCCGCCCCGCCTGGTCATTGTCCGATTTGCTGCCGTCCTCCAGCGCGAAGGCGATGTCGTCCCAGCGCGCGCGCGGCAGGAACGGGCCATCGAGAATCTCGGTCTCGACGGCCTCGATGCGGTCCGCAACGTCGACGCCCAGCACTGAAGCCATCTGAGCGGCAGCGGCTTCCGCGTTGCCGGCCTCGTCGGTCCAGGCCATGAAATGATCGCGGCTGAGGCAGGCCTCGCGCACGACCTCCTTGAAGGTGACATCGGCGGCGCTCGCCATCGCCGTCAGCAGCGCGCGGCCGGTGACGCTCTCCGGGTCGCGCGCGGCTTCCAGCAGCACCTTCAGATTGGCGCGCTCCATCATGTCGGTCTGGTCACGCTCGTCGATCACGGCAAAGCGCGCGGGAACGTTGGCCTCGAACGGAAATTGCTGGAGCAGGCGCGTGCACAGCGCATGGATCGTCTGCACCTTCAGCCCCCCCGGCGTCTCCAGCGCGCAGGCGAACAGTTTTCTCGCGTCGCGGCGCAGTTTTGCGCCGGGATGCGGGATGCCGACCGCGCGGATCGCCGCGTCGAGCGCATCATCGTCCAGCGTCACCCAATGCCCGAGCGTGGTGAACACGCGCTCCGCCATGTTGGCGGCGGCGGCCTTGGTGAAGGTGATGCAGAGGATTTTTTCCGGCGGCACGCCGGACAGCAAGAGACGGATCACGCGCTGCA
Source organism: Bradyrhizobium sp. CCBAU 11357 (assembly GCF_028128865.1). Classification (NCBI taxonomy): domain Bacteria; kingdom Pseudomonadati; phylum Pseudomonadota; class Alphaproteobacteria; order Hyphomicrobiales; family Nitrobacteraceae; genus Bradyrhizobium; species Bradyrhizobium sp. CCBAU 11357. The sequence goes on from NZ_LBJW01000112.1 coordinate 259,732, forward strand.
CCAGCACATGGGTCTTGCCCGAGCCGGCATTGGCCGAGACGAAGGCCGATGCGGTCGGATCGGAGGCGCGCGCCTGCCGCGCGCGCACCTCGTCAGGGATGGGACGCTGCGCCTTCACCATTCCTCGATCCCCAATCCGCCCGCCGCGGACCATTCCTTGATCCGGGCAAGGTCGTCATAGGTGCCGTAGCGGTTCGCCCACATCGGCAGGTTCAGCGATGTATAGGCCTGGTTCTCGTCCTCGAAGGCACGGATCAGTGCCTCCAGCTTGGCGCGCGCTTCTGCGGCCGCGGTGTCCGGCGGCTGCGGCTCGTCGCCCGGCTTGAACTTGAGCTCGAGGATGCGCTCCTCGCCCGGCGGGTTGTTGCCGCTGAGACGGACATAGACGAGCTGGCTCACGGAGGCGCCGGCGTCGATATCGGGGAAGCCGCCCTCGCGCAGGATCGCAGCTTCCAGCGTCAGCTGCGGCGACAGGCCCATGCGGACCTGCTTGCCGGTCGGCGGCTGGCCGGTCTTGTAGTCGAGGATGGCATAGAAGCCGCCCTGGCGGCGCTCGATGCGGTCGGCGCGGGCGGAGAGGCGGAAGCTGCGCTTGTTATCGAGCATGATCGAGATCTCACCACGGGTCTCCGCGACGATCGCCTCGATCGCATCGCGCCGCGCCGCCTCCCATTCGCCGAACCAGCGCGCGATGCGCTGGAAGCGCGGCCACCACAGCGCCCGCGCCTCGGGCCGCTCCATCAGTGGTGCAAAGTGCTTCTCGCCGATCGCGCGCAGCACCCGCGCGGGATCGTCCGGCAGACGCGTCGCATAGCTTTCCGTGAATTCGCCGATGGCATCGTGAATGGCCGAACCGCGATCGGCGGCCGAGAGCGGCATGTCGACGGGGTCGAGCGCATCGAGCCGCAAGATACGTTTGGCGTAGATTGTGTAGGGGTCGCGCAGCCAGTCTTCGATCTCGGTGACGGACATCTTGAGCGGCCGCGTCGCGCGCGGCGGCCGGGGCTCCGGCTGCTTGATCGGTTTGACCTCCTCGGGCTGGTCGAGCGCCGCAGCGAACTGCACGTATGTCTCACCGGCGCGGACAGCCGCCTTCCAGAGCTCGTCGCCGGCCACCGCCTCCAGCCGATGCAGGAAGCGCGAGGCCACCGACGGCGCGCCGCCAGCCTTGGCGGAGCGGGTGAGGATCACCTCGTCGCCGCCGAGCAGTTGCGCGAAGTCGTGCGCGGAGAGGCCGATGCGGCGCTCCGGCAGGTCGAGCCCGAGCTCATGTCGCATCGGCCGGCTGAGCCAGGGATCGATGCGCGGTGCCGGCGGCCAGATACCTTCGATCAGGCCGCCGATGATGATGCGGTCGGCCTGCATCAGGCGCGATTCCAGCGGGCCGTAGATCTGCAAGCGCGCGCCCGGCCTGTCCCGCCGCCGCACCGCGCGATCGCCGAACGCGGTCTGGAAGACGTCCGCGTAGTCCGCTAGCTGCACCAGCAATCCGCTGGTCGTGCCTCCGCGCAGCAGGTCGTCGAACGCGCCGGCGAGCGCAAGTCCATCGCGATCTTCGAAGGCGAGCGGGATGCCGTGCTCGTCGCGCGACAGCTCGATCATGATCTCGCGATGCCGATGCGCGAGCTCGGCGAAATCATAGGGCTTCGCGGGCGGCAGGCTCTCGATCGGCGCCAATGCCTTCTGCAGGGCATCGACCAGAGCTTGGATGCGGTCGAGATCCTCGGCCTTGAGACGCGCCCGCGGCTCGGCGCGATGCAGCGCGGAGACCTCGCTGCGCCACAGCTTTGCCAGCTCCTCGCGGAAGCGGTTGAATTCGCGCAGGAGGCCCGCGGTGCCTGCCGGCGGCCGCGTGCCGCGCAGCATCGCAAGCTCCAGGCTCTCGATGGCCATCTTCCACGCGCCCGGCGCGCGGCCGAGCCGGCACAGCGGATGCTTCAGCATCGCCAGCAAAGTCGGGGGCTCGAGACCCTTGGTCGCCGCCTCTGCCGCGAGGCGCGCAAATGTGCCGGCGGAGGTTTCCATCAAGACGTCGCCGCCGGAATCGTCGAAGGCGAGATCCCATCGGGTCAGCGCCGCCATCACCCGCCGCGCCAGCGCGCGGTCGGGCGTCACCAGCGCCGCGGATTTGTCGAGATGGCGCGCCTCGCGCATCGCGATGGCGATGGCGAGCGCTTCCATCTCGGGATTGGGCGCTTCGACCACCGCGAGGTTCTGCATGCCGCCCGCGATCTTCGCGGCGACATCAGGCTGCTTCAGCCGGTCGTGCCAGACCTCGGTCTTGGCGGACGGCCGCATCGATTCCGACGCGAGCAGGTCGCGGGCCCCCTCCGCCGGCGGCTGCAAGATCTCGACATCGCTACGCTTGATGCCGAAGCGATCCAGCAGCGCATGCATGGCATATTGCGGATGGTTCGAGGCCGGATGCTCCGCGAACTTGCCGAGCGCATCGCGCACGCCGCCGATGCTGCGCCAGGCGTCGTCGTCGAGATCGGTGTCGAGGCCCGGCAGCACCACGGCGCCATGCGGCAGCAATGCGACCGCATGGAGAAATTTTGCGGTGGCGGGCATCGAACCGGTCGAGCCCGCCGCGACCACGGGTCCATTTGGATGCGCGGTCAAGCGCCTCGCTTCCGCCGCGATCAGAAGATCGCGCCGCGCGGCCGGCTCGATCCGGTTGATCTCCGCGAGATGATTGGGCCAGGCGATGCGCGCGATGCGCAGGAATTCGAGCGAGTGCTGCCAATAGCGGTCCAGGTTGTCAGGCACCAGCCCGTCGAGCGCGCTCCAGTCGACGCCGCGCGTCACCATGTCGTCGATCAGGCGCGTGAGATCGGAAGCCAGCGCCAGCGTCGAGGCGGGGCCGCCGACCACCAGCGGCGCCAGCACCGGGCCCTTGGCCCAGGCGGCGACGAGCTGTGCCAGCGTCAGCCGCCGTTCGAGCTCGCTCAGGCGCGGCGGAATGTCGAGCGGCGCGGTCCCGGAAAACTGTTCGCTCTCGCCCGCGAAAGCGAGCTCGTCCTCGTCGATGTCGCCGAGCGCGACGATGCGCGGCAGCACCACGGCATCCGCCTTCATCTCGTCGAGGAAGATCTCGCGGACGACGCGCATGGCGCGCCGCGTCGGCAGATACAGCGTGGCGTCCGCCAGCCGCGCCGGTTCCTTGCGCGCCTCGAACCCCGCGACCAGCCGGCCGTCAAGCAGGGCCGCGACGACCGTGCGCAGGAACGGAACTGAGATGGGAACGCTGAAGACGCGCATGGGCCGCCTGATTCGAAGGATCAGGCAATATAGGGAGATGAGCTCGAATGGTCATGGGTGCGGGCGAGTAGTCCCCGCTGTTCGTGCGACGAGCACAGGTCTCGTAGGGTGGGCAAAGCGAAGCGTGCCCACGCATTTTTTGCGGTCGACAGAGATGGTGGGCACGGCGCAAGTGCGCCTTTGCCCACCCTACGGCTCTGCGGAGCGGCACTTCGTGCCGCACCGCGTCCGCGACATGAGGCGGCCCTACGCCACGCTCTCCAAAAACGCCTCTTCCGCGGCGTGCACGGCATCGGGCGTGCCGACATGCATCCAGACGCCGTCGAGGCGCAGGCCGAACAGCCGTTCCTGCTCGTTGGCGCGATCGAACATTTTCGTCAGCGAGAATTCGCCCTTGGGCGCATCGGCAAAGATCGCCGGCGACATGATTGCGGCGCCGGCATAGACGAACGGAACGACCTCCTTCTCCTTGCGCTTGCGCAAGGCACCGTCCGGCAGCATGCCGTAATCGCCGCGGCCGCCATAGCCGATGCTGGTCGCGGTCGGCGCCATCAGGAGCAGGATGTCCATGCGATCAGGATCGAAGTTTTCGGCGAGCCGCGTCAGGTTCGAGCGCACGCCGTCGATCCACAGCGTGTCGGAATTGACATGGAAGAACGGCGCATCGCCGAGCAGCGGCAGCGCCTTGACGACGCCGCCGCCGGTGCCGAGCACCTGGTCGCGTTCGTCCGAGATAGTGACATGCGGAAGCTGACGCGATGCGACGTGGTCGATGATCTGGTCCGGCAGGTAATGCACGTTGACCACCGCCTCGGTCACACCGGCCTGGCCGAGCTTGTCGAGCACGTGGTCGAGCAGGGGCTGGCCCGCGACCGGCACCATCGGCTTCGGCATCTTGTCCGTCAGGGGGCGCATGCGCAGGCCAAACCCTGCGGCGAGCACCATGGCTTTGGTCGGTTTGACGGACATCCTTCGCTTTCTCAGACCTTTCGCGTTCGCAGCAATCCTAACACGAGGCTCGATCTGCCGCACCGCATCTCGACCGCCTTAACCACCCGCCGTGACGGTTGTACGACGGGTGTTGCCGTCACGCCCCAACGGCTGTGGAACGCACCTTTTTCTTCTTGTCGCCCACTTTCAGGAAATTGACGCCGATCTGGTCGCCATTGACCCAGGCCAGTTCGCAACGCCGGTAGGCGAGCCCCGTGGACGACAGCAGGAGAAAGAATTCCTTCAAATGCAGGCCTTCGACCGAGCCGTCGATGGTCAGCTTGGCGCCGGTCTCGGAGACGTCCTCCATGGTGCAGTCGCGCCGCCAGGTGCCGTCAATTCCCATCATCTGGGCCGAAAACCCGCGCTCGAAAATAACCCGGCTATTTCCGCGCTGATCCGCTTTCGCTGCCATCTGCCCCGCTCCAGCCCCGTAATTTCCGGCTGCCTCGGCGCCAGAATAGCGACATCTTGGCTAACGGCCGGTAAATCGGTCCTGAATCAGCCTGGCGGCGGCACGTTGGCGAGATACCAGTCGCGCAGCTGGGCGAGCGCCGGATGGGCCAGCGAACGCTGGAGATAGGTCCAGATCCGCGGCTGGTGACGCAGATAATGCGGCTTGCCGTCGCGGCGGTTGAGCCGGGCGAAGGTGCCGAGCAGGCGCGTGTTCCGCTGCGCCGACATGATCGCGTAGAGCTCGGCGAAGCCGGCGGCTTCGAAGCTCGAATCTTGCGCCCGCCGCGCCTTGATGTAGCGCGACAGCAGCGTCAGCTCTATGGTCTCGGGCACGTCGATGCGGGCGTCCTGGAGCAGCGACACCACGTCGTAGGATTGCGGCCCCAGCACGGTGTCCTGGAAATCGATCACGCCGACGCGTTCGATGCCGCTGCGCTCGCCGAGCCAGATCAGATTGGGCGAGTGATAGTCGCGGATGATCCACGTCTTCGGCGCCGCCAACGGCCCCTTCAGCAATCCGCGCCACATCGCAAAAAATTCCGCGCGCGTCGCCTCGCTCAGCCGCGCGTTGCGATCAGGCAGATACCATTCCGGCATCAGCCCGATCTCGGTCAGCAGCGCCTCGACGTCGAAGACGGGGATCGCGTAGGTCTGCCCGTCCAGCGGCAGCGTGTCCGGCAGCGCCTTGCCGTGCAGCATCGCCAGCACGTCGGTCGCCGCTTCGTAGCGCTCGAGAATCGGTCGCGGCGGATCGCCCTCGATCACGCCCTCGCTGCCGAAATCCTCGGTGATCAGGAAGCCATGGTCGAGATCGGAATGGTGGATGGCCGGCGCCGAGATTCCCTGCGCGCGCAGACCTTCATCGATGGCGACGAAAGGTTTTACGTTCTCGGCCAGATGCACCGCGGCGCTGTAGGATTTTCCGTCGTAGAGCGCGGCCCCATCGGGCCGCTGCGGAAAGTTCATGAGGATGACGATTTCCTCATCGCGCACGAGCCGCGCATAGGAGCGTGTCGAGGCGTCGCCGGCCATCCGCTTGCGCGTCGCATCGATGTAACCGGACGCGTCGAGGAATTCGCGCAGCGCCTTCAGCCGCGCGACTTGCGCGGCGCCCTTGCCATGGCCGGTGATGTCGGCGGCACGTGCGTTCGCGCCCAGCGCCGGCCGGTGCGTCAGCGCGATGTCGATGCGGTCCTCGGGCATCGCCGAAGGGGCGCGCTCGGGCCATTCGATCAGCACCAGCGTGGCATCGGGCAGCGGCGACAGCCCGATCTCCTCGAGCTCGCTCTCGTCCTCGACCCGGTAGAGATCGGCATGCAGCACCGGGAAGGGCGGCAGCTCGTAGCCCTGCACCAGCGTGAAGGTCGGGCTCGGCACTTCCAGCGCGTCATCGCCGGCGAGATAGCGGATCAGGCTGCGCGCCGCCGCGGTCTTGCCGGCGCCGAGATCGCCGGTGAGGGTGATGACGTCACCGGGACCGACCAGCAGCGCGAGGTCGGCCATCAATTGCGCCGTGGCCGTCTCGTTGTGGAGCGCGACGGCGAATGTGGTTGTTTCCGTCATTCGGCGGCGTCGCGGTGCGCCGCCTGGTCGGTCGGGAAATCGCAGATCACGACCGTGCCCCGGCCGACGATCGAATCCACCCGCACCTTGCCGCCATGCAGCTCGACGAAGGAGCGCACCAGCGACAGGCCGAGCCCGGCGCCGCGATGACGCGAGCCCTGCGAGCGGCTTTCGAACCAGTTGAACACCTTGTCCTTCATGTCGGCAGGTATTCCAGGGCCCGAATCTGTCACGGTGAAGACCACGCTGCGTTCGGTGCGCCGCGCGCTGATGCCGACGGTGGAATCCTGTGGAGAAAACCCGACGGCGTTGGCGAGGAGGTTATAGAGCACCTGCACCACGCGCTTCTCGTCGCCGACGAAGCTGCCGACGTCGGGCGCGATCTCGACCTTGAGGCGGATGCGGTCGGTGGCGAGCCGGTCCTGGATGCCCTCGGCGGCAAGCTCGATGGCCTTGCTGACGTCGACCTGCCCGAGTTCCAGCTTCATCGCGCCGGCGTCGATGGTGGCGAGATCCAGGATGTTGTTGGTGAGCGCGAGCAGCGCGTTGGTCGATTTGGTGACGTAGTCGAGATATTCGGCCTGCTTCGGCGTCAGCGGTCCGGTCGAGGGATCGCTGAGGAAATGCGCGAAGCCGATGATGGTGGTGAGCGGCGAGCGCAGCTCGTAGGAGACGTGGTGGACGAAATCCACCTTCATCTGGTCGGCCGCCTCCAGCGCCTCGTTGCGCTCGCGCAGCGCGCGCTCGACATTCTCGGTATCGGTGATGTCCTGGAACGTCAGCATGGTGGCGCCGTCGGGCAGCGGCCGGATCATGCCGTCGAGCACGCTGCCGTCCTTGCGTTCCAGCTTGAGCGGCACGTCCGCGCGGTTCTCGATCGAGGTGATGGCCTCGCGGATCTGGCGCCAGACTTGCGGATCGTCGAACAGCTGATGGCACCAGCCTTCCACGGTCTGGATATGCGGCTCGTCGCGCATGGCATCGCTCGAGAGCTTCCACATCCGCACGAAGGCCGGATTGAACAGCTGCGCCTTGCCGTTGCTGCCGAACACCGCGACGCCTTCGGCGAGGCTGTCCAACGTCTCGCGCTGGACGCGGATCAGGCCGTCGAAGCGGCGGGCGAGGTCGAGGCTCTCGGTGACGTCGTCGAACAGATAGGTCACACCGCCCTCGGGGTTCGGCGTGGTGACGACCGAGAGCGCGCGGCCGTCGGGCAGGAACCAGGTGTCCTTGGCCGTCTCGACCGCGCGATAGGCCTCGTGCAGCTTGGCTTTCCAGGCGCGGAAATCCGGCTGCTCCGGCAGCTTGCGCGCGGCGCGGAGCTGGTCGAGCACGCTGGAATCGTCCGGATGGGCGTCGAGGAAGTTGCGATCGAGATCCCACAGCCGGCGATAGGAATCGTTGTAGAAGGCGAGGCGCCGCTGGCCGTCGAACACGGCAACGCCGGAGGAGAGCTGGTCGAGCGTGCGGCGATGCGCCTCCGCCATGCGCACCAGCGCCGAGCTCAGCGCATCCGCCTCGCTGGCATCGATGGCGACGCCGACGCTGCCGCTGCCGACATTGACGGCGCGCACGTCGTAGATGCGCCGTTCGCCGCCGACCACGATCGGCAGCCGCGAGGTGAAATTGGCGGCGTCCTTCAGCCCCCGCTCCATCGCGGTGCGGTCTGCGCTGTCGAGCAGCTCGAGCTTGCGCTCCTGGGCATCGATGGCGCTGGTCGCCTCGGTGGCCCGCACATAGGCCGGGTTGGCATAGGTCAGGGCGCCGTTCTCCCCCTTTGCCCAGATCGGCCACGGTGCGGCCGCGGCAAAGCCGCGAAGCATCTCGGTCTCGTCGGAGAGTGCCTTGTAGCGCAGATGGGTCTCGGCGAGATCGCGGCGCAGTCCGGACAGCTCGCGAATGCGCACGATGGCCTGGCCGCCGATGGCGCGCCCGATCGCTTCCAGCATATGGCCTTGCGCGGTGGTCAGCGTCAGCTGGAACCCGTCGCCGCGCTCGCGCAGCGCATCGACCGCATGGTCCATCTGCAGCGCCGGTTCCGGCGGCAGCCAGGTTCCGAACGCCAGCACGCGCTGCGGCGAGGAATCGCGCGGCAGCACCAACGCGATGTCGCCGGAAATCTGCGCGCGGTTGTCGCCGGCCGGCCACGAGATCAGGATCTGCGGCTCGGCGAACAGCAGCGCGCCGAAACGGTCGGCCTGGAGCTGAAGTTCCCCGATCCGGGCGCGCAGCCGCGCCTCGTTCGTCGCCGTGCGCACCCGCGTGCGCATCAACAGGATCGCGGCCACCACCGAGAAGCCGAGCAGGGCCAGCGCGGTGGCGAGCACCGCGAGTTCCTGCCGGTTCAAATCCATCACGAGGGAAAGGGTGTCGATGAGGTCGGCGGCCTCGGCCGGCGCAGCCGGCAGCAGCGCTGCGAGAGCACCTCCCACCAAGCCGTTGCGCGCCAGCGATGTGCACGACAGCAGCGTCCGACGCATCGACACGATCACGCCTGACATAGTTGCCCCAAGACCGCACGAATTGACGCGCGGCGACCCCCGTCGCGCGCGAATCAAAAGACAATACCCTCACCGCGACTCCGCCGGTAAGAGTCCAGATCGTGAACGCAAAGGCGGGTCCCAAAAAAGTGCCCCGCGCGTTGTTCCGGCTCACGTGATTCTGCGGATGATTCGGCTGGGATTGCCGTGCGTTAGCGTGTCATGCGGATTGCCTGCCACGATGGCGGTGCGCTCCCTCCCCCGCTTGCGGGGGAGGGCTGGTGAGAGGGTGTCTCCGCAACGGGACATCCCCAAGAGGATAGAGCCCTCACCCGCCGCGCTCTGCGAGCGCGACGGCCTCTCCCGCAAGCGGGAGAGGCAAGAAAGTTAGCGCCCGGTCGAGCCGAAGCCGCCGGCGCCGCGATCGGTCGCGGACAAGGTGGCGACGGGAACCAGCGTGGCCTGCAGCACCGGCGCGATCACCATCTGGGCGATGCGCTCGCCGCGCTTGATGACGAAGGGCGTGGTGCCGTGATTGATCAGGATCACCTTGATCTCGCCGCGGTAGTCCGCATCGATCGTGCCCGGCGAATTCAGCACGGTGACGCCGTGCTTGGCCGCAAGCCCCGAACGCGGCCGCACCTGTGCCTCGTGCCCGGGCGGCAAGGCGATGGCGAGGCCGGTCGGCACCAGCGCGTATTGGCCTGGTGCGAGCGTCATGGGCTCGTTGTCCGGCACCGCGGCCATCAGATCGAGGCCGGCGGCCTCGCTGGTCTGATAGACCGGCAGCGGCAGCCCTTCAGCGTGGGCGAGGCGTTGCAGCTCGACGGCAACCTTCGTGCTCAAGATGCGGTCTCCAGGGATTTGCCGGTCACGCTTTTCGCGATCTGCGCGACCAGTTCGATGGCGACCTGTTCCTTGGTCATCGCCGGCCAGGAATCAACTGCAATCTCGCCGTCCTGCGCAGCGTTCTTGCGGCTGAGCAGGTGGACCGTGTTGCGGTCGCCGCCCATCACCCCGGTGGCGGGCGAGACGTCGTTGGCGACGATCCAGTCGCAGCCCTTGCGCGCGAATTTTGCTTTGGCGTTGTCGATGAGGTGCTCGGTCTCGGCGGCAAAGCCGATCACGAGTCTTGGGCGCTTGTCGGTGAGCTTGGAGATCGTGGCGAGGATGTCGGGGTTCTCGACGAGCTGAAGCGGCGGCATGCCGGATGCGGTCTTCTTCAGCTTCTGCTCGCCCTCATTGGCGACGCGCCAGTCGGCGACTGCGGCGGCGAAGATCGCGACGTCGGTGGGAAGCGCGGCCTCGACCTGCTCCAGCATCTGCCGCGCCGATTCGACGTGCTTCACCGTCACGCCCGGGGGATCGTCGAGGTCGACCGGACCGCTCACCAGAATAACCTCGGCGCCCGCGGCCTGCGCGGCGGCGGCAATGGCAAAGCCCTGCTTGCCGGAGGAGCGGTTGGCGATGTAGCGCACCGGGTCGATCGCCTCGTGGGTGGGACCTGCGGTGATCAGCACGCGCTTGCCGGCGAGCGGCTTCGGCATCGGCGGCCGCAGCAGCCGTTCGGCGGCATTGGCGATCTCGATGGCTTCCGACATGCGGCCCGTTCCGGCTTCGCCGGCTTCGGCCATCTCGCCCGCGTTCGGGCCGATCAGCACCACGCCGTCGCGCTGGAGCTGGGCGACGTTGCGGCGCGTCGCCGCGTTGCTCCACATCAGCGGATTCATCGCCGGCGCCAGCAGCACCTTGCGGTTGGTCGCAAGCAGGATGGCGCTGGCGAGATCGTCGGCATGACCGTTCGCCATCTTCGCCAGCAGGTCGGCGGTGGCCGGCGCCACCACGATCAGGTCGCAATCGCGCGCAAGGCGTATATGGCCGGCGTCGAACTCGCTCTGCGGGTCGAACAAATCCGTGTAGACGCGCTCATGCGAGAGTGCGCTCGCGGCCAGCGGCGTCACGAATTGCTGGGCAGCCTTGGTCAGCACGCAGCGCACCTCGATGCGGCGCTCCTTCAGCCTTCGGATCAGGTCGAGCGATTTGTAGGCCGCGATCCCGCCGCCGATGATCAGGGTGACGCTGGCCTCGGGCAGGGCGCCGGTGCGCTGAGGCGTCGGGGCGGCAGACGCGGCTGGCGGCACCGCAAACGGCGTCAGCGGCTCCTCGCGGCCCTCGATCAGCTCCCGCAGGATGACCCGGACCTCCTCCTCGACCGACCTGTGGTTCCTGGCCGAGCGCAGCCGCAGATAAGTTTTGACGGCGTCGTCGAGCTTGCGGATGGTCAGGCTTGCCATGACGCCCTCCGGCACGGAATGATAGCGATGCTATCACCTGCGTGATTGCAGTGCAATCATAGATTCCGGACGGCGATCAGAATCCCGATGAAGGTCGCGGCGATGATCCAGAGTGCCACGGTGCGCCAGCGGTTCTTGCGGCCCTCGCTGCGTCCCATGGCCGCGATACTCTCGGGCGACAGCCTGATGCCCTCCCGCGTCATGGTCTCGAGCTGCTCGAGAACCTTCACCGACCGCTCGGCAATCTCCGGCATGCGCATCAAGACGCGCGCGATGTCGCCGGTCCCGGCAAGTGCGCCCTGCACCCGGCCGATCGGCCCGAGATTGCGCTCGATCCATTCGCGCACCACGGGGTCGGCAACCCTCCAGATGTCGAGCTTGGGATCGAAGCCGCGCGCCACGCCCTCGACCACCACCATGGTCTTCTGCAGCAGGATCAGCTCGGGCCGCGTCGTCATGTCGAACAGGCCGGTGACCTCGAGCAGCAGCGTGAGCAACCGCGCCATCGAGATCTCCTCGGCGGTGCGATTGTGGATCGGCTCGCCGATGGCGCGGATGGCTTGCGCAAAATTCTCGACCGAATGGTGCGCGGGCACATAGCCGGCCTCGAAATGCACCTCGGCGACGCGGCGATAATCGCGGGTGATGAAGCCGAGCAGGATCTCGGCGAGGAAGCGCCGCTCCTTCATGCCGAGCCGGCCCATGATGCCGAAATCGACCGCGACGAGGCGGCCGGCCTCATCCAGGAACAGATTGCCGGGATGCATGTCGGCGTGGAAGAAGCCGTCGCGCAGCGCGTGGCGCAGGAAGCTCTGGATCACCTTGCGGCCGAGATCGGGCAGATCGACCTGCGCCTCCGCGAGGCGCTTGTGATCGTTCAGCGCGATGCCGTCGATCCACTCCATCGTCAGCACGTTATGCGTGGTGCGGTCCCAGTCGACGGCGGGCACGCGGAAATCGGGATCATCGCGCGTGTTCTCCGCCATCTCCGACAGCGCGGCAGCCTCTAACCGCAGGTCCATCTCTATCGCGACCGAGCGCGACATGGTGTTGATGACCTCGATCAGGCGCAGGCGCCGCGCCTCGGCCGAATAGGCCTCGGCCTTGTGCGCGACGAAGAAGAAATCCGAGAGATCGCGGCGGAAGCGGGCGGCGACGTTGGGCCTCAGCACCTTGATCGCGACGGGTCTGCGGATGCCGTCGCGCAACACCTCGCCGCGATGCACCTGCGCGATCGAGGCCGCCGCGACCGGCGGGCCGAAGCTCACGAAGACGTCCGTCAGCGGCCGCTCCAGCGAGATCGCGATCGTGGCCTTGGCCTCCTCCTGCGGAAACGGCGGCAAGCGGTCCTGCAGGCTTTCGAGATCGCGCGCCATGATGACGCCGACCACGTCGGGACGCGTGGCCAGGAATTGGCCGAGCTTGAGATAGGCCGGGCCCATCCGCGTCAGCGCGCGCGAGATCCGCGGACCGTGCTTGGCGCCGCGGCGCTCAATGAGGCGCGCCAGCTTCAGCGCGAGCTGTCCCGGCGGCGGCACCAGGCTCGGATCGACCGCGCCGAACACGCCTTCGCGCGCAAACACGAGCGCGGCGCGGATCAGGCGCGCAATGTGGGTGACGGCAGAGATCACAAACGCCAGCCCGAATGCAGTGCGACGATGCCGCCGGAGAGCGTCTGCCAGCTGACGCGGGCAAAGCCGGCCTCGCGGATCATGTCGGCGAAGGCGGCGGGCTTTGGAAACTTGCGGATGGACTCGACGAGATATTGATACGATTCGGCGTCGCCCGTGACCATGCGCCCGAGCGGCGGGATCACCTTGAACGAGAACAGATCATAGAGCTTGTCCAGCCCCGGCATCTCGACGGTGGAGAATTCCAGGCACAGAAAGCGGCTGCCGGGCCTCAGCACGCGATAGGCCTCGCGCAGCGCAAGATCGATCCGCGGCACGTTGCGAATGCCGAAAGCGATCGTATAGGCGTCGAAGCTGCGATCGGCAAAGCCGAGCGATTCGGCATTGCCTTCGACGAAATCGACCTGGGTGTCGAGATGGCGCTTGGCGGCGCGCTCCCGCCCCACAGCCAGCATGTCCGAATTGATGTCGCACACCGTGGCGTGGAAGCCGGGGCCGGCTGCCTTGGCGGCACGGAACGAGATGTCGCCGGTGCCGCCGGCGACGTCGAGCAGCGCGAACGGCCGGTCGCCCCTGGGCGGATCCAGCGCGGTGATCATGATGTCCTTCCAGACCCGGTGCAGGCCACCGGACATCAGGTCGTTCATCAAGTCATAGCGCGACGCCACGCTGTGAAACACATCGTTCACCAGCGTCTGCTTGTCCCCGAGGGGAACGTCCCTGAAGCCAAAATGCGTGGTTTCGCCCGGCCGATCCATTACTCTACTCCACTCGGCGGACCATAGCCTGCCCGCCGCAATGGCGCTATCACACCGCCCTCATAAGGTGAATGCCTGACCATGCCTGAATTGCCCGAAGTCGAGACCGTCCGCCGCGGCCTTCAGCCCGTGATGGAGGGTGCGAAAATCCTCGATGCGGAGGCCCGCCGGCCGGATTTGCGCTTTCCGTTCCAGCCCGATTTCGTGGCCCGGCTCAAGGGGCAGGTCGTCACGGGGCTTGGGCGCCGTGCAAAATATCTCATGGCCGATCTCGCCTCCGGCGACGTGCTCTTGATGCATCTGGGCATGTCGGGCTCGTTTCGGGTCATCAAGCCGGACGACGAGGCTCAGCCTGGCGAGTTTCACCATCCAAAGGCCAAGGACTCCGCGCACGACCACGTGCTGTTTCGGATGTCCTCGGGCGCCGACATCGTCTTCAACGATCCGCGCCGCTTCGGTTACATGAAAGTGATTGCGCGCAACGCGCTCGAAGACGAACCGCTGCTGCGCGGCCTCGGCCCCGAGCCGCTCGGCAACGAATTCGACGCGCCGATGCTGGCGCGCTCCTGCCAAGGCAAGACCACCAGCCTGAAGGCCGCGCTGCTCGACCAGCGCGTGGTGGCCGGGCTCGGCAACATCTATGTCTGCGAGGCGCTGCATCGCTCGCATCTGTCGCCGCGGCGCATTGCTGCGACGCTATCGACGAAGAAGGGCGAGCCGACCGATCATGCGAAGCGTTTGGTCGGCGCGATCCACACCGTGCTGAACGATGCCATCAAGGCCGGCGGCTCCAGCCTGCGCGATCACCGCCAGACCACGGGTGAGCTCGGCTATTTCCAGCACTCGTTCAAGGTCTATGACCGCGAAGGCCAGAAATGCACGACGCCGCGCTGCGGCGGCACGATCAAGCGGTTCGTGCAGAACGGCCGCTCGACCTTCTGGTGCCCGAAATGTCAGAAGTGACGTAGCGCCGTAGCTGGAAGGCGATGAGCTTCTGCACGACGACGGTCCCACCACTCGTCATTGCGAGGAGCCCTTGCGACGAAGCAATCCAGAATCCCTCTGCGGCGGCAGCCTGGATTGCTTCGCTACGCTCGCAATGACGGGAAGATGGGGCCCTCACTACAACGCGCGAGGCGAAGCAATCCGGCCGGGCTGGTGGCCGGACTGCTTCGTCGCTCGGGCTCTTTCAGCGGATGGCGAAGAGCTCGACTGTCGCGAGCGATTGCCCCGCTCAGGACGCCAGTGTCGTGGTCTCGTCCGCCGCAAGCGCGCTGGCGCCGTGCAGCATGCCGTGGGCAGCCGAGATGACCTGGTGGATCAGGACATCGGTGGTGGCTTCGAGCTCGAGCCGGGTCTCGATCCAGCGCCAGAGGCCGCGGATCTCGTCCGCCGATTTGCCGTTCGGCGCGAATTCGCTCACGGTAAGGCCGCTGGCGAGGGCGTCCTGGTGATCGTTGCGCATCGCGATCAGCGGACGCGCGAGCACCTCGGCAAGATCGAGCGCGGCTTCCTCGGCGAGCGCGCCCGCGGCGTTGTCGATGCGCTGCCCGCGGATCGGCGTCTGGTTCAGCACGAAGCTGTAGGGCCGCTTCCAGGCGCGGGCGACGCTGAGCGTGGAGACGGTCGCCTCGATGTCGGCGACGCTGGGACGGGCCGGGATCAGGCAGAGGTCGGAATGGCGGATCGCGGCGGTGGTGGCGGCGGAAAGGCCGGCCGCGGTGTCGACGATCGCGAGCTGGAGGCCGCTATCGGCCAGCATCTTCAGGCGCGGCGCGATATCGGCTGCGTGATAGATCGGCTCGACGACGAGATCGTCGGTAGAGCGGCGGCGCTGCCAGTTGGAGAGGGTGCCCTGTGGGTCGGTCTCGATCAGGCGGACGGTGAAGCCGGCCTGCTTGGCGGCCAGCGCGAGGCCGATGGCGAGCGTGCTCTTGCCGCTGCCGCCCTTTTGGGTGGCCAGTACGATCGTATGCATTGAAGATCAATCCTTTGGAGTGCTGGGTCAGGGATACGCCACGCGAACGTGCATCGCTTCTGGATGCTGAGCGCTTCTCGCTCAGGACGTGCCGGCCCGATCCAAAGGGGATCGCGGAGGTCCGAATCAACGGTAACGATGATGGCGGAATCGCGAATTCCAGCGAATCCGTACCACTACCGGCTCCGTAGTCGTACGTATGCGCAGGGGCAACCGTGCCCCGGACAAAGCGCAGCGCGAAAGCGATGCGCTGCAGAGCCGGGGCCCAGAGGGTAACAAGCGCGACTGTTGCTGATATGGGTCCCGGCTCAGCGGAGCGGCATTGCATGCCGCACCGCGTCCGGGAC
The DNA here is from genome assembly GCF_028128865.1 of Bradyrhizobium sp. CCBAU 11357. Taxonomy (NCBI): domain Bacteria; kingdom Pseudomonadati; phylum Pseudomonadota; class Alphaproteobacteria; order Hyphomicrobiales; family Nitrobacteraceae; genus Bradyrhizobium; species Bradyrhizobium sp. CCBAU 11357. Next base: position 275,490 of record NZ_LBJW01000112.1, read on the forward strand.
ACGGGAGAGTAGTGCGCTCGCGCGGCCTATTTCCGCACGCAGATGACGCGCACGACGGAGGCCTTGGCGTCCATCGACGCGCCATTCGCCGCGACCCCGTTCGCCTTCAGGAATCCCCGCACCGCCTCTGCCGAGACCATCAAAGCCTGTGACGCCGGTACCGATGTCGCAGGCCCTGCGACCATGGCCGGCTTCAGCAGCGCGATGCCGGCGAACCTGCCGTCGGCGTCGACGGCCGGGCTGCCGGAGAAGCCGACCGCCGGCGGCGGCGAGAGCGCGGAATTGCTGCCCGTCACCGGCGCCAGCGCGGCCTTGAGGCTCGACACGCCGGCCGCGCCGCCCTGGCTTTGCGGATCGGCGATGCCGACGACATCGACATTGGTCTTCACGGCCGCGCCGGCGAGGCTGAGCGGCTTCAGGCCGCGCGCGCCGTAGATGTGCAGCAGCGCCAGATCATGCTCCTTGTCCTCGGCGAGACGGTCGGCGCTGCCATGGCCCGCGATCGTGATCGCAAGGCAGCCGTCGGTGACGAGGCGGTCGGTGACAATCGCGCCGTCCTCGCTGACGACGATGCCGGTGCCGTATTCGACGGTCTTGCGCGGCGGCGGCCCGGCCAGCGGTCCCGACGGAAACGCGTTGAACGCGCTCGACATCGCGATCACGACCGGCTCGACGGTATTCTCGGTCGCCTGGTCGTAGAGGATCGTCATGGTGCGGACCTCGTCGCCCTTGAAGGTGCCGCGGACGTAGAATTTCTTCAGGCCCTGCAAGCCTGACAGCACGAAGAAGTCGGGCTTCACCACGGTGTAATCGACCTTGCGCCCGGACGGCTCCTTTTCGAGCTCGGCGAGCTTTGCCGAGGTCGGGTTCGCCTCCTTGCGGCGGCTGAGAACCACCTGCACCGTCCCTGTCGGCGAGGTCCATTTCGAGCCGTTGGCGTCGCTTGCCTGCTGCGGCACCAGCTTGCCGGGAATGCCGAGCCGGGCGCCGCTGGTCGGCTCCGTCACGATCTTCCAGCCGACGCTCTCCTGCTTCTTTCGCGCCGTCTCGGCGAGCGCGGCGCGCTCCTGCGGATTGAGCACGCCGGTCGGCTTGCCGCCCTTGGCCTTCTGGTATTCCTTGATGGCATTGACCATGCGCTCGCTGACGTCGCCGGTGATGGCGCCGTTATACTGGCCGACCCAGGCGAGGTCGGACTGCAGCGCAAGCCGCTCCGCCTTTGCCATGGCATCGGCGGTCGCCGACGGCGTCTGCATTGCGGGAGGCTGGATCGGGACGGTCTGGACCGTTTTCGGCTTGGTGCCGGCGACTTGCGACGTGGTCATCTGGGCATGCGCGCCCGTGGCGGCTGCAAACACCAAGGTTGCCGCAAGCATCGATCTCATGACAAATCCAGCCAGCCCATTGAACGTCAAGACATTGAAAAGCATGCCATTGAAGCACATCTCGTTGGTCGCGAACAACGTAGCGGTGGTTCAGGCCCAAGGTCGAGCCGTGTACACAGGTCCTCATCCTGAGGAGCGGCCTCAAGGCCGCGTCTCGAAGGATGGCCACAGGCGAGATCGGGGCCTTCATGGTTCGAGACGCGCGTTCCGCGCTCCTCACCATGAGGATCGAAAGCGAGCGCTTGGTAGGAGAGGCGTACGACGATGCTGAGCCCGGACGAACTCGAACGCTATGCCCGCCACATCGTGTTGCGCGACGTCGGCGGTCCCGGCCAGGCCGCGCTGAAGCGGGCCTCGGTGCTGGTGATCGGCGCCGGCGGGCTCGGCGCGCCCGCCTTGATGTATCTGGCCGCCGCCGGCGTCGGCACGCTCGGCGTTGTCGACGACGACGTGGTGTCGCTGTCCAACCTGCAGCGCCAGGTGATCCACACGACGCCCGACATCGGCCGGCACAAGGTCGAGAGCGCGGCCGAGCGGATCGCGGCGCTCAATCCGCACGTCCGCTTCGTCGGTCATGCCACCTGGCTCAACGCCGACAATGCGCTCGGCCTGATCGGCGATTACGACCTCGTGCTCGACGGCTCCGACAATTTCTCGACGCGTTATCTCGCTTCCGACGCCTGCTTCTTCGCCAAGCGGCCGCTGATCACCGCGGCGCTCGGCACCTTCGACGGCTCGCTCACCACCATCCGCGCGCACGAGACCAACGAGCAGGGCGAGTTCAACCCGACCTATCGCTGTCTGTTTCCCGAAGCGCCGCCGCCCGGTACCGTGCCGGCTTGTGCGGAAGCCGGGGTCATGGGCGCATTGGCGGGCGTGCTCGGCTCGATGATGGCGCTGGAGGCGATCCGCGAGATCGTCGGCTTCGGCGATGGCCTCGTCGGGCGCCTGCTGATGATCGATGCGCGCGCCATGCGCTTCGAGACGCTGCGCTATGGGCGCGATCCGGCCAATCCGCTCAACGGCGATGGGCCTGTGTTCGAGGATTTGAGCGTCCATCGCGCGTAGGCGCAGGGCACGAAATAGCCACTTGCAAGCATCTCTCTTCGTGATTGAATTCGCCTCGCCGCAAGGCGAATGGAAATTTCAGATTGGAGATTGCTATGAAGTACATCTCGAGCTGGAAATTGCCGCCGAATTTGATCGACTCCGCAATCGAGAAGTTTCTGAAGACAGGGGGAGCGCCACCGGAAGGCGTGAAGATGCTCGGCCGCTGGCACGGAATGAACGGGACGGGCTTTGCGATTTCGGAGAGCAACGACCCGAAGGCCATGTATCAGTGGTATGCCCAATGGGCCAACGTGATGGAGATCACGGTTACGCCATGCGTTGAAGACGCCGAAGCCGGCCCGATCCTCGCCGCCTTGGCGAAGCAGTGACTGGCTCGGAGCGGCCGTCGTACGCTGCGGCCGCTCCGCTCAAATCTGTGAGACAAATCTGCGAGCCTTAGGCGAGCAGCGCCTCAGAGCATGCTCGGCAGCACGCGGTCCGGCGGCTTGTGGGCGTCGAGGAAGGTGCGGATGTTGATGATCACCTTCTCGCCCATCTCGACGCGGCCTTCGATCGTGGCCGAGCCCATATGCGGCAGCAGCGTCACCTTGCCGGCCTTGGCGAGCCGCACCAGCTTCGGGTTGACCGCGGGCTCGTGCTCGTAGACGTCGAGGCCGGCGCCGCCGATCTCGCCGCCTTCGATCAGCTTGATCAGCGTGTCCTCGTCGGTGACCTCGCCGCGCGCAGTGTTGACGATATAGGCGTCCTTGCGGATCAGCTTCAGCCGCCGCGCCGAGAGCAGATGATAGGTCGCCGGCGTGTGCGGACAATTCACCGAGATGATGTCCATCCGCGCCAGCATCTGGTCGAGGCTTTCCCAATACGTCGCGCCAAGCTCCTCGGCGATCACGGGGGCGACGGGACGGCGGTTGTGGTAGTGGATCTGCAGGCCGAAGGCGCGGGCGCGGCGCGCCACGGCCTGGCCGATGCGGCCCATGCCGATGATGCCGAGGCGTTTGCCCCCGATGCGGTGGCCGAGCATCCAGGTCGGCGACCAGCCGGCCCAGGGCTTGCCGTCGGTCAGGATCGAGGCGCCTTCGATCATCCGCCGCGGCACCGCCAGGATCAGCGCCATGGTCATGTCGGCGGTGTCTTCGGTCAGGACCTTCGGCGTGTTGGTGACGGTGATGCCGCGGGCATGGGCGGCTGTGACGTCGATATTGTCGACGCCGTTGCCGAAATTGGCGATCAGGCGGAGCTTGCAGTCGGGCTGATTCACGACCTCGGCGCTGATGTGGTCGGTCACGGTCGGAACCAGCACGTCGGCGGTGCGGGCGGCTTCCGCGATCTGCTCGGGCGACATCGGCGTGTCGTCGAGATTGATCCGCGCGTCGAACAGCTCGCGCATCCGCGTCTCGATCGAATCCGGCAGCTTGCGCGTCACCACGACGAGGGGCTTTTTCTTCACCGACATGTCCTGCTCTCATGAGACATCGCAGGCCGCCTCTGTCGCCAAAGGCCGGTCGTTGAGGCCTCATTAACCCGGTTGTTCGACACTGCCCTTGCCGTGTCCGTCCCCGGCGTTTCCTCCAAGCTCACCCGACATTTCCGGCCGGAAAATCGGGGCCAATTGGTTGCTCAAGTGCCCGTTCTCTCTAGCAGAAGGCCGGGCCAAGACAAGAACCACGGCTTAGGGCTTGGAACCCGCGTGGGGCGGGGACAAGGGGCAGGCGCGGCAGGGTTTTTGGAATTTGGGGTGAGGGCCCGGTCTGCCGGGTCTTCGAAGGAGACGGGTTGATGGCGTTGGGGCGTTTTTGTGCGGTGATGGCGCTCGTTTGCACCTGGTTGAGCGCCTCGGTCGGCCCCTCGCATGCGGCGAAGGACAACACCCCGCAGACCGCCAGCGGCTTGCCGGTGCCGCGCTATGTCAGCCTCAAATCGGATCACGTGAACGTCCGCGCCGGCCCGACCAAGGACAACGACGTCGCCTGGGTCTACACCCGCGCCGGCCTGCCGGTCGAAATTACCGCCGAGTTCGAGAACTGGCGCCGGGTGCGCGATTCCGAAGGCGCCGAGGGCTGGGTCTATCACTCGCTGCTGTCGGGCCGCCGCACCGCGGTCGTCACCATGAAGCACAAGGACGATCTCGCCCCGATCTATGACCGGCCCGATCCCGACAGCGCGGTTGCGGCCAAGCTGCAGGCCGGCGTCGTCACCCAGGTCAAGAAATGCGCCGCAGGCTGGTGCCGCGTCATCGGCAATGGCTTCGACGGCTGGATCCAGCAGGAGCGCCTCTGGGGCGTCTATTCGGACGAGCAGGTGAATTGACCCGAAGGGTCATCCCGGGGCGATGCGCAGCATCGAACCCGGGATCTCGAGATTCCGGGTCTGGTCCTTCGGACCATCCCGGAATGACGGTGTAAATAGCAATGGCCAGGACAAGCCCGGCCACAACGACGAATTCAGCAGTCCTAGATCGATCTCAGCGCTTCTTGCGCAGGCGCACGACCATGTCGATGCGGGAGATCTCGTAGCCCTCGGGCACCTCTGGCATCTTGGACAGCGCCAGATGCGGATCCTCGATGTCGACCAACTCGTGGCTGTTCTCGAGATAATAGTGGTGGTGAGTGGTGACGTTGGTGTCGAAATAGGTCTTGGTGCCGTCGACGCTGACCTGGCGGAGCAGGCCGGCATCGGTGAGCTGGTTCAGCGTGTTGTAGACGGTTGCCAGCGACACCGGGACCTTGGCGAGCGTCGCTTCCTCGTACAGCATTTCAGCCGTGAGGTGGCGTGCGCCCTTGCCGAACAGGAGCCAGCCCAGCGCCATGCGCTGGCGCGTCGGCCGCAACCCCGCGGACTGCAGCATTTCGTTGACGTCGTGCCAGGGACAGCCGGTCAGGGCCGGCTGGCGGCCGGACAGGAGGGCCGCGGCATGGTCGTCGTCGTGTGGGGACGCGGTATTCTCGTTCATTTCCAAGATTTCGGGCACGCGTGAACAATATCTCTCTGTAATATAAGAACAGAAAGATGCAGATGCAAGTTTCTCGCAACTAGAGCTGTTCTAATCAGGCTTGGAACCGCCTGGGGATCGCGTCATTTTACCTTCATGGATGCGCTTTGCTACCCGAAATGGCCTGTGTTAGAGAGCGCGCGGTTCCGCTTAGCCGATTTTGGCGCAGCCGGGCATGGAGGCCGGTCGGCAGTCCATCCGAAGCTTGCGCAGGTCGCGGCCGGCGGCAGCAATTGGCGGTGCTCTCCGATCGAGACGGGGCCCATTTTCGCCAAGATACGCCGCTCAATCGGGATTTGAACAGAGGCTCGTGAATGCTGAACAGGCGCAACGGTTACGACTACGAAGATCTGCTGGCCTGTGCCCGCGGCGAGATGTTCGGCCCAGGCAATGCCCAGCTGCCGCTGCCGCCGATGCTGATGTTCGACCGCATCACTGACATCAACGACAATGGCGGTGAGTTCGGCAGAGGTCTGGTCCGCGCCGAGCTCGACGTGAAGTCCGACCTCTGGTTCTTCGGTTGCCACTTCAAGAACGATCCCGTCATGCCCGGCTGCCTCGGCCTCGATGCGCTGTGGCAGATGGTCGGCTTTTACCTCGGCTGGAGCGGGGGCGAAGGCCGCGGCCGGGCCCTTGGCCTGAGCGAGCTCAAGTTCAGCGGTCAGGTGCTGCCGGAAGCGCGCAAGGTTGTGTACAACGTCGATATCAAGCGCGTGATGCGTTCGAAGCTCGTGCTCGGCATCGCCGACGGGTGGCTTTCGGTCGATGACCAGATTATCTATCGCGCCAAGGATCTGAAGGTCGGCCTGTTCAAGCAGGGCACGAGCCTGGGCTGAGCGCATCACCACGAAGACAACGATTGAGGCGAGGCTGTCATGAGGCGGGTTGTGGTCACCGGGATGGGCATCGTCTCGTCGATCGGAAACAACACCCAGGAAGTGCTTGCGAGCCTTCACGAGGCGAAGTCGGGCATTTCGCGGGCTGAGAAATATGCCGAGCTCGGCTTCCGTTCGCAGGTGCAAGGCGAGCCGACGCTCGATCCTTCGACGGTGGTCGACCGCCGCGCGATGCGCTTCCTCGGCCAGGGCGCGGCGTGGAATCACATCGCGATGGAGCAGGCGATCCAGGATTCCGGCCTGTCGCCCGACGAAGTCTCCAACATCCGTACCGGCATCATCATGGGCTCCGGCGGCCCCTCGGCGCGCACCATCGTCGAAGCCGCCGACATCACCCGCTCCAAGGGCCCGAAGCGCGTCGGCCCGTTTGCGGTGCCGAAGGCGATGTCCTCCACGGCGTCAGCGACGCTCGCGACCTGGTTCAAGATCAAGGGCGTGAACTATTCGATCTCCTCGGCCTGCGCGACCTCGAACCATTGCGTCGGCAATGCCTATGAGACCATCCAGATCGGCAAGCAGGACGTCATCTTCGCCGGCGGCTGCGAGGAGCTGGACTGGTCGCTGTCGGTGCTGTTCGACGCCATGGGCGCGATGTCCTCGAAGTACAACGACACGCCGGCCACGGCCTCGCGTCCCTACGATCTCAATCGCGACGGCTTCGTCATCGCCGGCGGCGCCGGCGTCTTGGTGCTGGAAGAGCTCGAGCATGCCAAGGCGCGCGGCGCGCGCATCTATGGCGAGGTCGTCGGCTATGGCGCGACCTCGGACGGCCACGACATGGTGGCGCCGTCGGGCGAAGGCGCCGAGCGCTGCATGCGCATGGCGATGTCGACGGTGAAGACCAAGGTCGACTACATCAACCCGCACGCGACCTCGACGCCGGCCGGCGACCCCCCGGAGATCGAGGCGATCCGAAGAGTGTTCGGTGTCGGCGAGAAGTGCCCGCCGATCTCCGCGACCAAGGCCCTGACCGGCCACTCGCTCGGCGCCACCGGCGTGCAGGAAGCGATCTATTCGCTGCTGATGATGAACAACGGCTTCATCTGCGAGAGCGCGCACATCGAGGAGCTCGACCCCGTGTTCGCCGACATGCCGATCGTGCGCAAGCGCATCGACAACGCCAGGATCGGCACCGTGCTGTCGAACTCGTTCGGCTTCGGCGGCACCAACGCCACGCTGGTGTTCAGCCGGCTGGATGCGTGATCTCTGACTTTGTCATGCCCCGCGAAGGCGGGGCATCCAGTACGCCGCGGCTTCTCTATTTATCACGACGGTCTCTGGAATACTTGATCGCCCGCCCCAGTGCGCAGCGCGCACAAGGCGGGCGATGACGTCGAAAATAGGAGCGATGGCGGCAATGGAAGGTTTGATGAAAGGCAAGCGCGGTCTGATCATGGGCATCGCCAATGATCATTCCATCGCCTGGGGCATGGCGAGGACGCTGCATGCCCATGGCGCCGAGCTTGCCTTCACCTTCCAGGGCGAAGCGCTCGGCAAGCGCGTCAAGCCGCTGGCGGAGCAGCTCGGCGTCGATCTGGTGCTGCCTTGCGACGTCGAGGACATCGCCAGCGTCGATGCCACCTTCGCTGTGCTCCGCGAAAAGTGGGGCAAGCTCGACTTCGTCATCCACGCCATCGGCTTTGCCGACAAGAACGAGCTCAAGGGCCGCTACGCCGACACCAGCCGCGAGAACTTTTCGCGCACCATGGTGATCTCCTGCTTCTCGTTCACGGAGGTCGCAAAGCGCGCCGCCGAGCTGATGACGGAAGGCGGCAGCATGATCACGCTGACCTTCGGCGCCTCGGAGCGCGCGATGCCGAACTACAACGTCATGGGCGTCGCCAAGGCGGCGCTGGAAGCCTCCGTGCGCTATCTCGCCGCCGATTTCGGACCGCGCGGCATCCGGGTCAATGCGATCTCCGCCGGCCCCATCCGCACCCTCGCCGGCTCGGGCATCGGCGAGGCGCGGGCGATGTTCGGCTTCATGCAGAAGCACGCGCCGCTCCGCCGCGGCGTCACGCTCGACGAGCTCGGTGGCTCGGCGCTGTATCTGTTGTCCGATCTCTCCGGCGGCGTGACCGGCGAGATCCACTATGTGGATTCCGGCTACAACGTCATCCTGATGCCGCGGCCAGATGATTTGAAGGCGGAATAGGCGACCCTGCCGTAGGGTGGGCAAAGGAGCGCAAGCGACGTGCCCACGATCTCCCAGCGATCGCCATAGATAGAGGACGTGGGCACGCTTCGCTTTGCCCACCCTACGAGAGCCTGCTTATCCCGCCGCGATCGTCTCCGCGCGCTGGAACGCCGGCCGCGCCGTGCAGCGCGCGAGATAAGCGTCGAAGGCCGGGCGCGACGGCACCATCTTGAACCGGCGTACCGCGAAATTCAGGCCCGAGCCGATCACGACGTCGGCGGCGGAAAATTCCTCGCCGAGAATCCATGGCCCCTTGGCGAGCGCGGCGTCCAGCACGTCGAACACCTGCGTGGCGCTGCCCCAGGCCGCGGTCGAGGTCGGGATCTCGATCTTGGTGAAGATCTGGATGATGGCGGGCTCGATGCAGCCCGGCGAGAAGAACAGCCATTGCAGATAGCGCGCGCGGCGCGGGTCGGTCACAGCAGGCGCAAGCTTGGTCTCGGGATAGCGGTCGGCGATATAGGCGCAGATCGCCGCGGCTTCGGCGAGCGCGGCATCGCCGTCGGTCAGCGCCGGCACCTTGCCCATCGGATTGATCTTCAAATAGTCCGGCGCCTTCTGCGCGCCGGTCGTGATGTCGGTCAGCACGCGCTCATAGGGCAGGCCGCTCTCTTCCATCAGCCAGAGCGCCGTGAACGAGCGCGAGCGGGGCGACCAGTAGAGCTTGATCATGGCGCGGACCTCATTGCTGGAGCAGTCCTGGTAATGTCCGGTCGAGGCTTGTCGTCAATAAGGCACGGACACCGTCCCGCAGCTTTGCGTTGGCGGCCACGTCGGCGGGAGCCGATGGAAAGGCCGCCTCGTCCATCTCCCTGTTGGGACCACTGATCGGGTTGATCCCGATCAGGCGGGACATCATCGGCTCGTCATCAAGGCTTGCGGGGCCCTTTTTGATGGCCTCGAATGACTGCCCGTCGTACACGGTGATATAGGTCAACGCGTACAGGAACGTGCGACGCTTGATCGGGTTGCCCCATTTGACGATGCCAAAGCCTTCGACGGACTGGTTGGTATTGCTGAAGCGGTTCTGGTATCGCTCGACCAGGACATAGCGTTGGCACTTGGTGGTGGCAGCGCTCTGCTGCACGAACTCCTGTCGTTCCGGGTTCCGACGCAGCATCGGCGATCCCGACTCCACGGCATGCGCAAAAGCAGCGGGCGAATACGCAATTCGCCTGACCGACTTTCCGGCTGCGGCGGCACGAAGCCGCGACAGGATGAGATCGTCCAGCCCCCAGCTGTCGACCGGCACGGGTGTGTACTCGTTGCCGAACATGGTGAAGCCGACCTGCTGAACGCCGAAACGATTGGCCGCCGCGGCCAGGAGACCGATCTCGCATGGGCCAGCGTCTGCAGCGCCCGCCTGCTTGGGATTCGGTGTGCCTTTCGGAGTTGCGCCCTTGGCTGGGCGCGTCGCTGGCGCAGCCGATGGCGGTGCAGGCTGCGCCGCGGCGACACTGACGAGGCCAAACAGGGAGAGCGCGGTCAACCAGATGCGAAACATGGAATCGGCGAGCGAGGATCACGGCTTGGAGATGTCCGATCAGGACTTGAGATAAGTCTTAGAGCGAGCCGATGACAGCCGCAAGGTGAGGGTCTCGGCGCGCTACGCGTCGATGGTCCTTCGCTTCCACCGGTAATACTTCATCATGAACCCGTTCGACGGCTCGACCTCTTCCTTCTCGAACACAAAACCTTCGCGCTCGTACCAGCGCCAGGCCTTTTCGTTCTCGCGCACACAGCGCAGATGCATCTCGTCGGGCATTTGCGTGCGCGCGAAGGCGAGCAATTGCCGGCCGAGCGATTGGCCTTGATAGGCCGGCGCGACGAACAGCATGTCGAGATAGAGCTTTGGCAGATGCAGCGCCAGCATCGCAGCGATCGTGCCACGGTCATCGGCGACGAACAGGCTCCAGCCGTTTTCCAGCTCGCGCCTGATGCGCGCACGCAAATTGGCCAGCAGGAAGTCGCTGGCTTCGGCGAGCCCGGTCGAGACCCAGCTCTCCATCCAGACACGCCCGATCTCGTCGTACTCGTCCGGGTGGGCGGGGCGGATGATCGGATGCGACATCCGCCGGTCAAGCCTTCTGGCTGCGCAGGGATTGCCGCGCGCGCACCTTGCCGGCCGACAGGCACACCACCTCGGAAATCTGCAGCAGCTGCCGCGCCAGCGGGCTGGTCTTGCGCCAGACCATGCCGATGGTGCGCGACGGCTCGGGGTCGCGGAAGCGCGCCAGCGAGACCGAGGCGGAGCGCGTCTCCACCGGCACCGCCATTTCCGGGATCAGGGTGACGCCGATGCCGGCGCTGACCATCTGCACCAGTGTCGACAGCGAGTTCGCATCCAGCATCTCGCGCGGCGGCGCCGATTGCATGTTGCAGAACGACAGCGCCTGGTCGCGAAAGCAGTGCCCCTCTTCGAGCAGCAGAAGCCGCATCTCGCGCATCATCTCGCGCGACGGCACCGGTGTGCCTTCATCGGCGCCCGGGCGCACCAGCAAAAATTTCTCCTCGAACAGCGCGACCTCGGTGAGCGAGGGCTCCGACACCGGCAGCGCCACGATGGCGGTGTCGAGCCGGCCCTCCACCAGTTCCTGGATCAGCCGCGGCGTCATGGTCTCGCGCACGCGGATGTCGAGCTCCGGATGCATGCGCGTGAGATTCTTGGTGATCTTGGGCAGCAGGTAGGGCGCGATGGTCGGGATCATGCCGATGCGCAGGCGGCCGGCGAAGCGGTCCTGCGAAGCGCGCGCAAAATCGCCGAGCTCGTCGACCGAGCGCAGGATGTCGCGGACCCGTTGCGCCAGCTCCTCGCCGAACCGGGTCAGCGCGACCTGTCGCGCGCTGCGCTCCAGCAGCAGGCCGCCCAGCGCCTCCTCCAGCTCCTTGATCTGCATCGACAAGGCCGGCTGCGAGATCGAGCAGGACTCGGCCGCGCGGCCGAAATGGCCGTGACGGGCCAGCGCATCGAAATACCGGAGCTGGCGTAGCGTCAGATTGATCATCAGAAAATCCTATCGCAGCGATCACTAAAGTCAACTTCCCCTGATAGGACGCGGCGCTTAGAGTGGTTCTACCTGGTTCAAGGGCGCGAGTTCGACGCCGCCAGAGGAGGTATTCATGGACGACACTTCGAAGTGCCCGTTTTCGGGCGGAAAACCCACGCGCGTGAACCGCGACTGGTGGCCGACGCAGCTCAACATCGAGGTGCTGCACAAGAATTCCGATCTGTCCGATCCGATGGGCAAGGAATTCGACTACGCCAAGGAGTTCAAGTCACTCGACCTGAACGCGGTCATCAAGGACCTCACGGCCCTGATGACGGATTCGCAGGAATGGTGGCCCGCCGACTTCGGCCACTATGGCGGCCTGATGATCCGCATGGCTTGGCACAGCGCGGGCACCTACCGCATCACTGACGGCCGCGGCGGCGCCGGCGCCGGTCAGCAGCGTTTCGCCCCGCTCAACAGCTGGCCCGACAACGCCAACCTCGACAAGGCCCGCCGTCTGCTGTGGCCGATCAAGCAGAAATACGGCCGCAAGATTTCCTGGGCCGATCTGATGGTGCTCGCCGGCAACGTCGCGCTGGAATCGATGGGCTTCAAGACCTTCGGTTTTGCGGGCGGCCGTGCCGACGTCTGGGAGCCGGAAGAGCTCTATTGGGGCCCGGAAGGCACCTGGCTCGGCGATGAGCGCTACAGCGGCGAACGCCAGCTCGCCGAGCCGCTCGGCGCCGTGCAGATGGGCCTCATCTACGTCAATCCGGAAGGCCCGAACGGCAAGCCGGACCCGGTCGCCGCGGCCAAGGACATCCGCGAGACCTTCTTCCGCATGGCGATGAACGACGAGGAGACCGTCGCGCTGATCGCCGGCGGCCACACCTTCGGCAAGACCCATGGTGCGGGCGATCCGTCGCTGGTCGGCCCGGAGCCGGAAGCCGGCGCGCTGGAAGATCAGGGCCTCGGCTGGAAGAGCAAGCACGCATCGGGCCTGGCCGGTGATTCCATCACCAGCGGTCTCGAGGTGACCTGGACGACGACGCCGACGAAGTGGAGCAACAACTTCTTCGAGAACCTGTTCAAGTACGAATGGGAGCTGACGAAGAGCCCGGGCGGTGCGAACCAGTGGACGGCCAAGGGTGCCGACGCGATCATTCCTGACGCCTTCGACAAGTCGAAGAAGCATCGCCCGACGATGCTGACGACGGACCTCTCGCTACGCTTCGATCCCGCTTACGAGAAGATCTCGCGGCGCTTCCTGGAGCACCCGGATCAGTTCGCGGACGCCTTCGCCCGCGCCTGGTTCAAGCTCACCCACCGCGACATGGGTCCGATCCAGCGCTATCTCGGCCCGCTGGTGCCGAAGGAGACTCTGATCTGGCAGGATCCGATTCCGGCCGCGAATCACGAGGTGGTCGGCGAGCCGGACATCGCTTCGCTGAAGAGCAAGATCCTGGCTTCGGGTCTGTCAGTCTCCGAGCTGGTCTCGACCGCCTGGGCGTCGGCCTCGACGTTCCGCGGCTCGGACAAGCGCGGTGGCGCCAACGGCGCACGCATCCGCCTTGCTCCGCAGAAGGACTGGGAGGTGAACGACCCGGCCCAGCTCGCCAAGGTGCTCGGCAAGCTCGAAGCGATCCAGAAGGACTTCAACGCGTCGCCAGGCGCGAAGAAGGTCTCGCTGGCGGATCTCATCGTGCTCGGCGGCACCGCCGCGGTCGAGAAGGCCGCCAAGGATGCCGGCGTCGACGTCAAGGTCGGCTTCACACCGGGCCGCATGGATGCCTCGCAGGAGCAGACGGACGCGGCCTCCTTCGCGCCGCTGGAGCCGCGGGCCGATGGTTTCCGCAATTACACCGGCAAGCGGCATCAGTTCATGCAGCAGGAGGAAGCTCTGGTCGATCGCGCGCAGCTCTTGAGGCTCACCGGCCCCGAGATGACGGTGCTGGTCGGCGGCCTGCGTGTGCTCGGCGCCAACGCGAACGGTTCGAAGCACGGCGTGTTCACCACCAAGGTGGGAACGCTGAGCAACGACTTCTTCGTCAACCTGCTCGACATGAGCGCGCAGTGGACGCCCGCTGCCGACGGCACCTACGAGGCACGCGACCGCAAGACCAATGCGGTGAAGTGGACCGGCACCCGCGCCGATCTCATCTTCGGCGCACACTCGCAGCTCCGCGCCTTCGCCGAGGTCTATGCGACCTCGGACGCCAAGGAGAAGTTCGTCAAGGACTTCGCCAAGGCCTGGACCAAGGTGATGAACCTCGACCGCTTCGATATCGCGGCGTGAGTGTGACACCTCTCCCATAGGGAGAGGTCGGCGCGCAGCGCCGGGTGAGGGGTTCTACTCTCTCGTGGGACCAAAGCCCCTCACCCGATTTGCTTCGCAAATCGACCTCTCCCCGCTGGGGAGAGGTGAAGAGCAGCGCGCTGACGGATCGAGACCACCAACAAAAAGGGCGGCCTTTCGGCCGCCCTTCGTTTTTTGCTTTGTTGCGAGACTTACTCGCCGGCCGCTTCGCGCGGGGCCTTCTCGCCCTCGCCGCCCTTGTCCTTGCCCTCGAGGTCCTCGCCGGTGGTCTGGTCGACCACCTTCATCGACAGGCGGGTCTTGCCGCGATCGTCGAAGCCGAGCAGCTTGACCTTGACCTTGTCGCCTTCCTTGACGACGTCGGAGGTCTTCTGCACGCGGCTCGCCGCGAGCTGGCTGATGTGGACGAGGCCGTCCTTGGAGCCGAAGAAGTTCACGAAGGCGCCGAACTCCATCACCTTGACGACGGTGCCGTCGTAGATCTGGCCGACTTCCGGATCGGACGCGATCGACTTGATCCACTTGATCGCGGCCTTCATCGCCTCGCCGTCAGAGGAGGCGACCTTCACGGTGCCGTCGTCCTCGATGTTGACCTTGGCGCCGGTCTTCTCGACGATCTCGCGGATCACCTTGCCGCCGGTGCCGATCACTTCGCGGATCTTGTCGGTGGCGATCTTGAAGGTCTCGATGCGCGGCGCGTATTCGCCGAGCTCGGCGCGGGCCGCGGTGAGGGCCTTGGCCATCTCGCCGAGGATATGGATGCGGCCGTCCTTGGCCTGAGCCAGCGCCACCTTCATGATCTCTTCGGTGATGCCCTCGATCTTGATGTCCATCTGGAGCGAGGTGATGCCCGCTTCCGTGCCGGCGACCTTGAAGTCCATGTCGCCGAGATGGTCCTCGTCGCCGAGGATGTCCGAGAGGACCGCGAAGCGCTTGTCTTCGAGGATCAGGCCCATCGCGATGCCCGCGGTCGGCCGCTTCAGCGGCACGCCCGCGTCCATCAGCGCCAGCGAGGCGCCGCAGACCGAAGCCATCGAGGACGAGCCGTTGGACTCGGTGATCTCCGACACCACGCGCGTGGTGTAGGGGAATTCATGATGCGGCGGCAGCACCGGACGAATCGCGCGCCAGGCCAGCTTGCCGTGGCCGATCTCGCGGCGCTTGGTGCCGCCGAGGCGGCCGGTCTCGCCGACCGAATAGGGCGGGAAGTTGTAGTGCAGCAGGAACGTTTCCTTGTACGTTCCCGACAGCGCGTCGATGTACTGCTCGTCCTCACCGGTGCCGAGCGTGGTCACGACCATCGCCTGGGTCTCGCCGCGGGTGAAAAGCGCCGAGCCGTGGGCGCGGGGCAGCACGCCGACTTCGGCGACGATGTTGCGGACGGTCTTGCTGTCACGGCCGTCGATGCGCTTGCCGGTGTCGAGGATGTTCCAGCGAACGATCTTGGCTTCCAGCTCCTTGAACACGCCGGCGACGCGAAGCTTGTCGTATTGCGGCTCCTGCCCTTCGGGGAAGTAATGAGCCATCACCTTTTCCTTGACCTTGCCGACCGCGGCGTAGCGATCCTGCTTGACCGGAATGGCGTAGGCGGCGCGCAGCTCCTGCTCGACCAGGCCGAGCATTTCCTTCTCGAGCGCCGAATTGTCGATCGCGGTGACTTCGCGCGGCTCCTTGGCAGCCTTCTCGGCGAGCTCGATGATCGCGTTGATGACCGGCTGGAAGTGGCGGTGACCGAACATCACCGCGCCGAGCATGATGTCTTCGTTCAGTTCCTTGGCTTCCGATTCCACCATCAGCACGGCGTCGGCAGTGCCGGCGACGACGAGGTCGAGCTGGGTGTCGACCATCTCGTCGAGCGTCGGGTTGAGAATGAACTCGTCATTGGCGAAGCCGACGCGCGCGGCGCCGATCGGGCCCTTGAACGGCGCGCCCGACAGGGTCAGCGCAGCCGACGCGGCCACCAGCGCGACGATGTCAGGGTCGTTCTCCATATCGTGCGACAGCACGGTGACGATCACCTGGGTCTCGTTGCGCCAGCCGTCGACGAACAGCGGGCGGATCGGACGGTCGATCAGGCGGGAGACCAGCGTCTCCTTCTCGGTCGGACGACCCTCACGCTTGAAATAGCCGCCGGGAATGCGGCCCGCCGCGTAGGCCTTTTCCTGGTAATCGACGGTCAGCGGCAGGAAGTCGACGCCTTCGCGCGGCGCCTTCGCCGCGACGACGGTGGCGAGCACCACGGTCTCGCCATAGGTGGCGACGACGGCGCCGTCGGCCTGGCGGGCGATCTTGCCGGTTTCGAGCTTGAGTGGGCGTCCGCCCCAGTCGATCTCGACTGAATGCTTATTGAACATAGAGGTCTTCTTTCATGGGTTCTCGAAAGAAGGGACGGCTCTCGAAAAACAAAAACCATGCGCAAGATTGCGGGACGCTGATCGGAGCGGATGATCAGCGTCCTGCGATCCTGCCATGGTTTTTGGATGTCGGATGGCGTCCATCCTTTCGGGTCATACGGGCGCCTTGCCCGTTGTGCCCAGCCGCCGGATTGCTGCTGGACTGTCAGTCGGCACGAATGCGAACACCGAAACGCGGTCCTCGCTCTTCATGCCCGGATGCTCGCCCTCAACGGCTTGCATCCGATGTGCGCGCAACCTCGATCAAAAAGCTTGAAATAAGCGCTTTCGTTCGAAACCACGTGCGAAAACGCGCGCCGGTGGCGCGCGCAGGAACTCTTAACGACGAATATTGTGCTTCTCGAGCAGCGCCTTGTAGCGTGCCTCGTCCTTCTTCTTGAGATAGTCGAGGAGCGAGCGGCGGGTCGAGACCAGCTTCAAGAGGCCGCGACGCGAATGGTTGTCCTTCACGTGCGTCTTGAAATGGTTGGTGAGGTTGTTGATGCGTTCCGACAGGATCGCGACCTGAACCTCGGGCGAGCCGGTGTCGCCGGCCTTGGTGGCATTCGTCTTGATGACTTCCGCTTTGCGTTCTGCGGCAATCGACATCGTCAATTTCTCTCGTTGCGACCGGGGCTGGCAGTCAGGCCGGTCAGGTTGAACACACGCTTGGGGATGATTTCGCCATTGCCAACTTCGGCAAGCGCCAAAAGACGGCCTGCCACCGTGACATAGACTGTGCCGCTACAAGTGGGCGCATCCCGTCCGCGCAACAAAACGGCCTGGCCCCGATGGAGCCTTGCCG
The DNA here is from genome assembly GCF_028128865.1 of Bradyrhizobium sp. CCBAU 11357. Taxonomy (NCBI): domain Bacteria; kingdom Pseudomonadati; phylum Pseudomonadota; class Alphaproteobacteria; order Hyphomicrobiales; family Nitrobacteraceae; genus Bradyrhizobium; species Bradyrhizobium sp. CCBAU 11357. Next base: position 292,533 of record NZ_LBJW01000112.1, read on the forward strand.
CATCAGCCCGAGTGACGGCCAGTGCCGGGATGTCGTCCAGCGCGGTCTCAACGGGCAAAAGCGCGTCGGCGAGGCTGCCCTCGCCGGACGCGGCTCTATCGCACAAAGCCTCCAACTGATCCAGCGGAATCATGTCGTTTTCGCCAAATGGGCCGACCAGGGTCCGCCGGAGCGCGCAGATATGGCCGTAAGTGCCGAGAATCCGGCCCATATCGCGGGCCAGCGCCCGCACATAGGTGCCCTTGCCGCATTCGGCCTCGAACACGGCCCGGTCGCTATCTGGTTGATCCACAAGGGTTAAATGGTGAATCTCGACCGGGCGGGGGGCCAGCTCCACGACCTCGCCGTCGCGGGCGAGGTCATAGGCGCGCTCGCCCTGGACCTTGATCGCCGAATAGCGCGGCGGGACCTGCTCGATCACCCCGGTGAAGCGGGGCAGCAGGGCGAGGATGGCCTCCCGGCTCGGGCGCTGGTCCGAGGTCGCGGTCACCCGCCCCTCGATGTCGTCGGTGTCGCGTTCCTCGCCCCAGCAGACCGTGAAGCGGTAACGCTTGCGGCCGTCCATCACGAAGGGGACGGTCTTGGTGGCCTCACCGAGCGCGATCGGCAGCCCGCCGGAGGCGAGCGGATCGAGTGTGCCGGCGTGTCCGGCGCGCTTGGCGTTGAACAGCCGCTTGAGCACGGCGACCGCCTGGGTCGAGGTCATGCCGATCGGCTTGTCGAGCACAACCCAGCCATGGACGTCGCGGCGGTCGCGGCGGACCTGGTTGCCCTTTTGCTGCCTGGCGCGCGGATCGTTGTTGACGCGGCGCGGCTCCTGATGCGGCTGAGAATTCTCCGCGAAATTGTTGTTCTGCACGTCGCGCTGATCGGTGTCGTTGCCGCCGATCGTGCCGTGAGCGGGGTCCATGGTCATTGCTCTTCTTCCCGATCCGAATCCGGATCCTGTTCCAAATCCTTCTGCACCGCAGGCGTTCGCAAAAGCTTCTCGATCCGTTCCGCTTCGTCGAATCGTTCATCGACGCGGAAGCGAATGTCAGGTGCAAATTTCAGGTTAACGCGCCGCGCGACCTCGCCGCGCAGGAACTTCTTGTTGCGTTCGAGCGCAGCGATCACGATCTCGGTGTCGCGGCCACCGAGCGGCATCACATAGACGGTCGCGAGCTTCAGGTCGGGCGACATCCGTACCTCCGGCACGGTGATGATGTGACCTTCGAGGTCGGCATCATGCACATTGCCTTGCGCCAGAATATCGGCCATCGCGTGGCGAACCTGCTCGCCGACGCGCAGTTGACGCTGCGAGCCGCCGGGCGCGGAACTCTTCTTCTGATGATGCCGTGGCATTTTTTCGAAAATCACCTCGTCATGCCCGCATCCGCGACACGGGCATTGTCATTTGTCCTGTTGAAACGAAGAGGGGTGGATGGCCGGAAAAATCCGGCCATCGCACTCCTGCAATCTCAGTTCAAAAAGATCCGAACGCTTCGGTAAGATTTGGACTTACAGGGAGCGCTGGATCGTCTCCACGCGATAACACTCGATCACGTCACCGGCACGCATGTCGTGGTAGTTCTCGAAGGCCATGCCGCATTCCTGGCCGGACTGGACTTCCTTCACTTCGTCCTTGAAGCGCTTCAGCGTCGACAGCTTGCCTTCGTGCACGACGACGTTGTCGCGGATCAGGCGCACATTGGCGCCGCGCTCCACGGTGCCGTCGGTGACGCGGCAGCCGGCGACCTTGCCGACCTTGGAGATATTGAAGATCTCCAGGATCTCGGCATTGCCCAGCATGGTTTCGCGCAAGGTCGGCGCGAGCAGGCCGCTCATCGCCTTCTTCACGTCGTCCACGAGGTCGTAGATGATGTTGTAGTAGCGGATCTCGATGCCGTTGCGCTTGGCGGCCGCAGCGGCCTCCTTGTTGGCACGAACCGAGAAGCCGATGATCGCGGCGTTGAAGCCTTCGGCCAGGGTCACGTCGGATTCCGAGATGCCGCCGACGCCGGCATGCAGGATGCGGGCGGCGACCTCGTCGGTGCCGAGCTTCTCCAGCGAGCCAAGGATGGCTTCCAGCGAGCCTTGCACGTCGGCCTTGACGATCAGCGGGAATTCCTTGCGGCCCGCCGTCTTCAATTGCGACATCATCTGCTCGAGCGAGCCGCGCATGCCGGAAATCGAGGCTGCCGCGTTCTCGCGCTTCTGGTGCGCGCGGTAGCTGGTGACCTGGCGGGCGCGGGCTTCGTTCTCGACCACTGCGAGACGATCGCCGGCCTCGGGCGGGCCGTTGAAGCCGAGCACCTCGACCGGCACCGAGGGGCCGGCCTCCTGCACGGTCTCGCCCTGATCGGAGATCAGCGCGCGGACGCGGCCCATTTCGGCGCCGGCGACGATGATGTCGCCGACACGGAGCGTGCCGCGCTGGACCAGCACGGTGGCGACCGGACCGCGACCGCGATCGAGCTTGGCCTCGATCACCGTGCCTTCGGCGGGACGCTCCGAATTGGTCTTCAGGTCGAGGATTTCGGCCTGCAGCGCGATCATCTCGAGCAGCTTGTCGAGATTGGTCTTGTTCTTGGCGGACACCTCGACGTCGACGACTTCGCCGCCGAAGGATTCCACCTGCACCTCGTGCTGGAGCAGCTCGGTGCGCACGCGCTCGGGCTTGGCATCGGGCTTGTCGATCTTGTTGATGGCAACGATGATCGGCACGCCTGCCGCCTTGGCGTGATTGATGGCTTCGACCGTCTGCGGCATCACGCCGTCATCGGCCGCGACCACCAGCACGACGATGTCGGTGACCTTGGCGCCGCGGGCGCGCATCGCGGTGAACGCTGCGTGGCCGGGCGTGTCGATGAAGGTGATCTTCTTGCCGGTTTCAGGCGATGTCACCTGATAGGCGCCGATGTGCTGGGTGATGCCGCCGGCTTCGCCGGAGACCACGTTGGCGTGACGGAGCGCGTCGAGCAGCGAAGTCTTGCCGTGGTCGACGTGACCCATGACGGTCACCACGGGCGAACGGGTCTCGGTGTCGGTCGAATCGTCGGTAGCGTCGAACAGACCTTCTTCAACGTCGGACGCAGCAACACGCTTGACGGTGTGGCCGAGCTCTTCGGCAATGAGCTGCGCGGTGTCGGCGTCGATCACGTCGGTGATCTTGTGCATCGCGCCCTGCTTCATCAGCATGCGGATGACGTCGACCGCGCGCTCGGCCATGCGGTTGGCGAGTTCCTGGATGGTGATCGCTTCCGGAATGACCACCTCGCGGATGAGCTTTTCCTTGGGCTCATTCGAGGCGTGGCCCTTCAGGCGCTGGGTGCGGCGGCGGAACGAGGCGATCGAGCGCTCGCGCACTTCGTCGGCATTGAGCGCGGTGACGACGGTCAGGCGCCCGCGCTCCTTCTGCGGGCCGGGCTTGTGGGTGGGCTTGGGGGCTACCACGGGACGCGCGGCGCCGCCGGGGCCGCGGCGGATCTGGCGCGGTGCCTCGTCATCGTCAGCCTCGGCCGCAACGGCGGGGCCGCGGCCAGCCGGTCCACCCGGACGCTGCGCGGTCGTCGTTGCGGGACGCGCCGTCGTGGTTCCCGGACGCGCTGTGGTGGTGGTTCCAGGCCGGGACGCAGGCGCACCGGGGCGCGGAGCGCCGGCGGCCGGTGTTGCGGTCGCGGGGCGCGCGGCGGATGGTTGCTCACCCTCGCCGAAACGCTTCTTGGCCTCGGTCTCAGCCTTGCGCTTGGCTTCGTCCTCGTGACGGTGGCGCTCTTCCTCGGCCTTGCGGCGGGATTCGGCGGCTTCGCGCTCGGCGCGCTCGGCGGCCTCACGGGCGGAGCGGCGTTGGGCCTCTTCCTCGGCCTGGCGGCGTTCCTCGACTTCGCGCAGCTTGGCATCGGCCAGCGCGCTGGCACGGGCCGAACGCTCGTCCTCGGTGAGGGTGCGCAGCACCACGCCGGAACCGGCGTTGCGCGGCGGGGCAGACGGGGCCGGGCGCGGCGGCGCGGCGGGTGCGGCCGGCGCGGGCTTTGCCGTCACCTCAGGCGCGTGCGGCTCGGGTCCGTCGCCAATGCGGCGCTTGCCGCGCTTCTCGACCACGACCTGCTTGCTGCGGCCATGGCTGAAGCTCTGGCGCACGGTGCCCGTTTCGACGCGCGGCTTGAGCGATAGCGTCTTGCTCGGAACGCTCAGCTTCTTGTCGCCAGGGGTCTTGGTATCAACCATTCAGCAGTCCTAATCCTGATTTATCAGTGTTGTGCGTTGCCGCACCATCCAATTGGGTCGTCGTTGTCTCTCAGAAATCCTGGCCGGGTTTTTCGGCAGTCTTGTCGTCGTCCGCCATCCGGTATCGGACCAGGATCTGGCTACGTGACAGGAATGACTTGCTCGCCGGGCCCGCGAGCAGGGCAGCATGTATCACATTTGACCGGGTCAGTGCCAAATCCAATTCTAACGATTTCAGAGCGGTAACGACGGGAATCTGCGCCTTAGCACCGCGATTCCCGGCATTCTGGCGCGCCAGCATGTCCAATTTGCGGATTCCGTCCGCGGCCCCGTCGCTGGCATGGATCAGGACCTCGACCGTCCCTTCCCGAAGGGCGCTCTCGACCTTGCCGAAACCGGCCACGACCTGGCCCGCCTTGGCGGCGATCCCAAGGGCCTCGGTCACGCTCCGAACCAGGAGCGCCTCGATATCGATGGGAAGCGTCTGAGGGATGCGCAGCTCGCGCTTGAAGGCTTTGCTGAATTGGTGACGCCGCACCGCTTCCGCAACCGTCTTGCGTGAGGCGGTGAGCCACATCCCGCGTCCGGGCAGCTTGCGCTTGAGATCGGGAACTATTTGTCCGTCAGGCGATGCGACGAAGCGGATCAGCTCGTCGATCGGCCGGACCTCGCGGCTGACCGCGCACATGCGCATGGTCGCGGACCTTTCGGTCCGCGGGCCATGGTCAAGTTCGAGGTCGGAATCTGCAAGCATCCGGGCGACATTCTCCTTTGCCCTTAAGCCGGCTGATCTTCGGTCGCCTCGGCCTCCTCGGCAGGCTTGGCGAGATCGGCCTCGGTGATCCAGCCGGCCTTGACGCGGGCCTGCATGATCATCGCTTCGGCGTCGTCACGGGAGATGTCGATGCCGTCGAGCGCACCGGCGTGCTTGGTCGGCTCGCTGCCTTCCTTGCGCTCGGTCCATCCGACCAGATCGTCGGTGGCGCAGCCGGCGAGGTCCTCGACGCTCTTGATGTCGTTCTCGCCGAACTTCACCAGCATCTTCGAGGTGACGCCGGGCACGTCCTTGAGCGCGTCCTCGACGCCAAGCTCCTTGCGCCTCGCCTCGAGCTCGGCTTCCTGCTGCTCCAGATATTCGCGGGCGCGGTTCTGCAGCTCCTGCGCGGTCTCCTCGTCGAAGCCCTCGATGCCGGCGAGCTCCTTGACGTCCACCATCGCGAGCTCCTCGACCGAGGTGAAGCCTTCGGACGCCAGGAGCTGGCCGACCACCTCGTCGACGTTGAGCGATTCCATGAAGACGCGCGTGGAGTTCTCGAAGTCGGCCTGGCGGCGCTCCGATTCCTCCTGCTCGGTCAGGATGTCGATGTCCCAGCCGGTGAGCTGCGAAGCCAGGCGCACGTTCTGGCCGCGGCGGCCGATCGCCAGCGAGAGCTGGTTGTTGGTGTCGGGCACCACGACCTCGATGCGCTCGCGGTCCTCGTCGATGACGACCTTGGAGACTTCCGCCGGCGCCAGCGCGTTGACCACGAAGGTCGCGATGTCGGGCGACCAGGGAATGATGTCGATCTTCTCGCCCTGCAATTCGTTCACCACGGCCTGCACGCGCGAACCGCGCATGCCGACGCAGGCGCCGACCGGATCGACCGAGGAATCGCGGGAAATCACGCCGATTTTCGCGCGCGAGCCGGGATCGCGGGCCACCGCCTTGATCTCGACGATGCCGTCATAGATCTCCGGCACTTCCTGCGCGAACAGCTTTGCCATGAACTGCGGATGGGTGCGGGAGAGGAAGATCTGCGGGCCTCTCGTTTCGCGGCGGACGTCGAAGATATAGGCGCGGACACGGTCGCCGTTGCGGAAGACTTCGCGCGGCAGCATCTCGTCGCGGCGGATGATGGCTTCACCGCGGCCGAGATCGACGATCACGCTGCCATATTCGACGCGCTTGACGACGCCGTTGACGATGTCGCCGATACGGTCCTTGAATTCCTGGTACTGCCGGTCGCGCTCGGCCTCGCGCACCTTCTGCACGATCACCTGCTTGGCCGATTGCGCGGCGATGCGGCCATATTCCAGCGGCGGCAGGGTGTCGGCGATGGTGTCGCCTACTTGCGCGCCCGGATTGGCGCGCTGCGCGTCCACCAGCGAGATCTGGTTGGAGTGATTCTCGACCTTGTCGACCACCAGCATGTGGCGCGACAGCCGCAGCTCGCCCTTCTTCGGGTCGATCTCGGCGTGAACGTCAGTCTCGCTGCCGTAACGGGCGCGCGCCGCCTTGGCGATGGCGTCCTCCATCGCCGCGATGACGATGCCGCGGTCGATCGACTTTTCGCGTGCGACGGCGTCCGCGATCTGAAGCAATTCGAGTCGGTTGGCGCTGACTGCCATGGCTAGTCTCCTTGGTCAGGCTCGGTCTCGCCGCGCCGCGCGCGTTCGGCGGCAAGGCGATGTTTCTTCGTGTTGGTCGGGGCCGGCTTCTTCTTCGGCTTGGTGTTCTTGGTGGTCTTCTCGCTGATCTTGGCGTGCGGCGCCTGCGGCGGCTCGAGACCGAGATTGCGCCGCATCTCGCGCGCCTCGGCCTTGCCGCGGCGCATGGATTCGGCGATCAGCTCGTCGGTCAGCACCAGCCGCGCATCGCCGATATCCTCCATGGTCAGGAGAACGTCGGCATCGTCGCCAGCCTTGGCATCGTCGCGATGCAGATGCACGCGGTCGCCCTCGACCGCGCCGAGCGTGCCGCGGAAACGCTTCCGCCCGTCATGGGCGACCGCCATCTCGATCTTCACCAGATGCCCGGAATAGCGCTCGAAATCGGAGCGGCGCACCAGCGGACGGTCGATCCCCGGCGAGGAGATCTCCAGCCGATAGGCGCGGTCGATGGGATCGGCGACGTCGAGCACGGGCGACAGGGCCCGCGAGATCGCCTCGCAATCCTCAATCTGCATCGAGCCGTCGGGCCGCTCGGCCATGATCTGCACGGTGCAGCCGGCTTCCCCGGAAATGCGGATCCGGACCAGGCGGTAGCCCATGCCCTGGAGCACGGGACCAGCGACCGCGGACACCCGTGCCGCGACGCCGGGCTCGACCACGAGCCGCGGCTCGGCCAGCAATTCAGCATCCGTGGAACCAGGGTTCGGTTCGGTCATGTCCAGGGTCAGGGCGCTCGATGGTTAAGGCTTGGTTACGATCTCAAAGCCCGCTTCGGAACTTTCCCGACAACGCGTCGGGCGCATCTCCCGCCGAGCCGCGTTCAGGTAATAAAAAAGAGCGGGTCCTTTCGGGCCCACTCTCACTACGCGGATCGTATGAGAAGATGAATTGGCGCTGATATAGCGCTTTCCCACCCCCCGGACAAGGCCCCATTGCAGCGGGAACGGGGCCTTTTTGCGCCCGTCTGCGGGCCCTGCGCAACGCTTCCTTCATCAAGCAGGCCTAGATTTCCCGATTGTGGGGCGGCTTGAACCAAGGGCGCACCCGCGGCGTGCCCCGTTCGAGTTGCGTTTTCATGACCGTTGCCACGTCGCTCATTCCTGGACTGGACGATATCGTCAAGCGCGGCGATCCGCGCCGCCGCGGCGAGATCGCGCGTGCCATCTCTCAATTGTTCTTCCGGGACGCGGACAAGCTCCGCCCCGAGCTGATCGATCTCTTCGACAATCTCCTGATCGATCTCGTCCCGCATGCCGAGCTCGCCTCCCGCGCTGATCTGGCCGAGCGCTTCTCGCGCCTGAACAACGCGCCGCCGCACCTCGTCAATCAGCTCGCGCGTGAGAACGAGATCATGGTGGCCGGCCCCGTGCTGCGTCGCTCGCCCGTGCTCGACGAGGCGGCGCTGGTCGAGATCGCGCGCTTGAAGGGCCAGGGTCATCTGCTGGCGATGACGGAGCGTCCCGCTTTGTCTCCGGCCGTCACCGACGTGCTGGTCGAGCGCGGCGATCGCGACGTGGTGCGGCGTGCCGCCGCCAATGCCGGTGCGGTGTTCTCGCCAGGCAGCTATTCCGAGATGATCAAGCGCGCGGCGCAGGACGGCGTGCTGACGCTCAAGATCGGTCAGCGCAACGATCTTTCCGGCGAGAATCTGAAGCTGCTGCTGGACGGGACGCTCGACGTCATTCGCCGCCGCCTCTCCACCGTGGTCAATCCCGCGCGCCAGGTCGAGATCAAGCGCGCGATGGCCGCGATCGAGGAGGCCGCGCTGCCGCCGGGCCCGCGCCGCGATTTCTCCGCGGCACAACGCACCGTGCTGACCTTGAATCGCGAGGGCCATCTCGGCGAGAGCGCGCTGCTCGGTTTCGCCAAGGCGCACAAATACGAGGAATCGGTCGCCGCGCTGTCGGCGATGTCGGGCGTTCGCCTCCAGGTCCTCGACCGCCTGATCGCGGGCGACCGCTACGATCCGCTGCTGATCCTGGGCCGCGTGCTGAACCTCGGCTGGCCCACGGTGCGCGCGCTCATCCTGCTCTGGTACGGCTCGAACCGCACGCCGGCCGATGCCGACATCGAGACCGCGCGCGTGAACTTCACGCGCCTGATGCCGACGACCGCCGAGCGCGTCGTGAATTTCTGGCGCAACCGGCAGACGATTTAGCTCCGCGCTTCGTCATTGCGAGCGCAGCGAAGCAATCCAGAAATCTCTCCGAGCAGGCACTCTGGATTGCTTCGTCGCTTCGCGCCTCGCAATGACGGCTAATCGACCCGCCGAAACCGCAGATAAGCCGCCTTGCGCCCTTCGCGCGCGGCCTTTCGGCCGTAGCGCGTCATGGTGTAGCCCGGCCATGGCTGCCGGAAATCGTCGGCGCGTTCGGCGAGCCAGATGAAGTCGGGCGAACGCGCAAGATGCGACAGCGTCCAGGCGCAGTAATCGTCGATGTCGCAGACGAAACGGAATTCACCATTCGGCTTGAGCACGCGCGCCATTGCCGCGATGGTGCGGTCCTGGACGAAGCGCCGCTTCCAGTGTCGCCGCTTCGGCCAGGGATCGGGATGGATCAGGTCGATCCGCGACAGCGACTCCCGGGGCAGCCAGGCGAGCAGCTCGGCGGCATCGCCCGCGAACAGGCGGATATTGCCGATGTTGGCCGCCTCGATCTGCGCGAGGATCTTGGCCATGCCGTTGACATAGGGCTCGCAGCCGATGAAGCCGGTGGCGGGAAAGTTTTGCGCCTCGGCCGCGAGATGCTCGCCGCCGCCGAAGCCGATCTCGAGCCTGATGTCGTCGGCTGCGGGATCGAAGATTCCGCGGGCGTCCGCCGGCGCCTCACTCTCGATATCGAGGGCAAGATGCGGCAGCAGCTGCTCGATCAACCCGGCCTGGTGTTGCCTGAGCTTGTGGCCCTTGCGGCGCCCGAAGAAGGCGCGCTCGCTGTCCTCGCGATCGGGGCTTGACTTGCGCTCGCTCATCGCAGCGTCTGATACAGGCGATGGAGCAGCCGCGCGCGCGGTGCCAGCGAGGAGACATAGAGCTGCTCGTAATGGGTGTGTGCGCCCTTGCCGTCGACGCCGAGCCCGTCGAGCGTCGCGGTGTGCGGGGCGGTGAAATTGCCGTCCGAGCCGCCGCCGGTATGGGTGTCGATCAGCTCGAAGCCGATCTCGCCGGCGAGCGTCTTGGCATGCTCGTACAGCGAGGCGCCTGCATTGCTCTTCTCGTAAGGCGGCCGGTTGAGCTCGCCGGTGACCGTGACGGTGACGCCGTCGGTCTTCGATCTCAGCCCGAGGATCTTGCCGACGAACTCGTCTGCGTCCTTGAGACTCACCACGCGCAGATCGACTTCCGCATAGGCCTCCTCGGGCGTGACGTTGGGACGCGTGCCGCCGCGCACCACACCGACATTGACGGTGACGCCGCGCGCCAGATCGTTCATCCCTTCCAGCGTCAGGATGACGTTGCCGAGCTCGCGGACGGCGCTGCGGCCGTCTTCGGGTCGCGAGCCGGCATGCGCGGGCACGCCCTTGATGAAAACCCGGAAGCGACCGACGCCCTTGCGTCCGGTGACGATCTTGCCGCCGTCGCGCGCCGGCTCGGTCACCAGCACATATTTGGCCTTGCGCCCTTCCTTTTCGATCAGCGCGCGCGACGTCGGGCTGCCGATCTCCTCATCGGAGGTGAACAGATGCGTGATGCCGAGCGGCGAGCGATCGCCCGTCGCGCAAAGCGCGCGGAAGGCGTGATGGGCGATGTAGGCGCCGCCCTTCATGTCGTAGATGCCCGGGCCGAACGCGACGTCGCCTTCGACCTTGAACGGCAGGCGCTCGATGAAGCCCATGGGATGGACGGTATCGAGGTGGCTCAGCACCAGGATGCCCGGCTGCTCCTGCCCCCAATTCGTGCGCGCCACGAGATGATCGCCGCAGCCGTCCGTGCCGGCGATGCGCTCGAGCGTGACGGGCAGGTCGCGGTACTGCTCCGCGACCACGGAGACCAGCTTGTTGACCTGTTCAGGTGCTTCCGTCGGCGTCTCGATCTCCACCCAGCGGCGGATGCCATCGAGAATAGTTTGTGAATCGAACCAATTGGAGTCGGTCATGGACGCATCTGTGCCTTTGAATCGCATCATCGCAGCGGACGCGCATCAAAGCGCGGTCGTAAATGACGACATAGGCCAGATTTGATGCAGTCTCAAATCGCCGTGGAGATGGCGATTCAGCGCTTGTCGGGGCCTTCGCGGGCCGCGATCTGCTCGACCAGATCGACGATCGAGCGGCGCATCTTCGAATCCGTGATTCGCGTGAACGCCTTGGTCAAGGCGAGCCCTTCGGAAGTGGCGAGAAAGTCCGAGACGTAAGAGGGCGAGGCGCCTTCGCTGAAGCCATCCGGACCCGGCACGCCGCTCGGGCCGCCCTCGAACAGGAAGGACACCGGCACCTGCAGAATCTCGGCGATCTGCTGGATACGGCTTGCGCCGACCCGGTTGGTGCCCTTCTCGTATTTCTGGATCTGCTGGAAAGTCAGGCCCAAAGCTTCACCGAGCTTTTCCTGGCTCATGCCCAACATGATGCGGCGCATGCGCACGCGACTGCCGACATATTTGTCAACAGGGTTGGGCGCTTTCGACATTTCCTCAGCCCTCCAAACATCACCTTCGGCGCAATGATCAAGCATGCCTCGGATGCAACATCGCCAATATCAAACCCTGTTATTGGGAAACATTGCGGAGAAATTTAGCAACGCACCACTGTCTTTTGCAGCCGATGCAGAATGGGGAGCCCGCGTGCAGTCTGTCAACCGTGGGACTACGGTTGTCAAAGGATTCCGGCCGCAGCGGCGGCGGCGCGATCAGGGCTGGCGTTTGCCTATTCGTCGGCGGACCGCCATCAGCACGGCCACCGCGACGAGCATCGCTGCGGGCACATCACCCACCCGTGCATAAACGGTCGGTGGGATCGCGGCCGGCAGATTTGCATCCAAGATGCCTTCGATGCCGAGACCGAGGCTCGCCACCGTGCGGCCGACCGGATCGATTACTGCGGAGATGCCGGTATTGGCCGAGCGGACCAGCGGCAATCCGAGCTCGATCGCGCGCATCCGCGACTGCTCCAGGTGCTGGTAGGGACCGGTCGAGATGCCGAACCAGCCGTCATTGGTGAGGTTCACGATCCAGCCCGGACGTTCGTTGCGTGCGGCCACTTCGTCGGGAAAGATCGCCTCGTAGCAGATCAGCGGCAGCGCCGGCGGCGCGCCGGCAACGGGGAGCGCATGCCGCACGGTCCCTGGAATGAAGCCGCCGCGCACACGCGTCAGTTGCTCGAAACCGAGCTTCTCCATCAACGACTGGTAGGGAAGAAATTCTCCGAACGGGACCAGGTGCAGCTTGTCGTACACGGCGAGCACGCTGCCGTCGTGATCGATCACATAGATCGAGTTGTAGGCACGCGTGATCGGCGTGCCCCGCGGCAGGTCAGGCGCTCGGACCGATCCCGTGATCAGCACCGTGCCCTTCGGCAAGAGATCGGCGATTTGCGCCATCGCGTCGGCTTCGCGGGTCAGGAAGAACGGAAAGGCGGATTCCGGCCAGATCAGGATGGTGGCATCGCGCACGCCGGTCGATTGCGGCCCGGAGGCGCGGTCCGACAGCGCGAGGTACTTCTTCATCACCTCCGGCTTGGCGGCGTAGTTGAATTTCGCGTCCTGCTGCAGGTTGGGCTGCATCAGCCGCAGCTTGGCGCCCGACACCATCGTGGTCGGATGCAGCGACAGGCGGATCGCCCCGAAGATGCTCATGGCAAGCAGGAGCGCGAGGCCCGCGGCCGGCACCCGCCATTGCAGGCGCCGATCGGGCGTGCGGTCGATCAGCGTCGCCGGGCTCGCGAAGATCGCGACCGTCAGGAACGTCATGCCCCACAGGCCGATCAGCGAGGCCGTCTGCGCCAGCGGCAATGGCTCGGACAGCGCATAGCCGAACGCGTTCCAGGGAAAGCCGGTCAGCGCATGCCCGCGCAGCCATTCGCTGATGGTGAGGCTCGCTGCGAGCGCCAGCACGCGCGTGGCGTTCTTGCTCCAGAGCAGCCGCGCCAGCGCGAAGCCGATCGCCGTGAAGATCGCAAGATAGGCCGGCAGGCCCAGCACCGCGAACGGCGTCAGCCAGGCGAATATGTCGGCGTCGACGAAGAAGGCATAGCCGATCCAGTAGAGGCCGGGCACGAAATAGCCGAGCCCGAACCAGTAGCCGGTCAAGGCCGCCGCGGGCACGCCGCCGTAGCGGCCGGCCCCGGCGCCGTCGATCAGCCAGACCAGCACCGGGAAGGTGACGAACAGCACCGGAAAGAGGTTGAACGGCGCCAGCGCCAGCACCGACAGCGCGCCGGCCGCCATGGCGACGATGGCGCGCTGCCATCCCCAGGTGAGGATGATGGCCAGCGCAATTTGCCGAAGGCGCTGCGATGGGCTCACTGCGGGCCGGCCCCGTCGCTCGGCGGCGGCGTGGGCGTGTCGCTGGCCGGGGCTTGTCCGCTCTCCGGCGTGGCTTCACGGCGCCGGCTCTCGCGCTGGGTGCGGGGCGCCGGGCGCTCCTTCCGCGTCGCGATGCGCAGCCGCTTGACGCGGCGCGGATCGGCATCGAGCACCTCGACCTCGTAATTGCCGGGGCCCGAGATCACCTCGCCGCGCACCGGCAGGCGCCCGACGAAGCTGACGAGATAGCCGCCCAGCGTCTCCACCTCCTCGCCGGCCTCGCCGGTGACGAAATCCTCGCCAATCACCGAGCGGACGTCGTCGAGGCTGGCGCGGGCGTCGGCGATGAAGGCGTTGTCGGGCAGGCGCACGATCGAGGGCGGCTCGTCGCTGTCGTGCTCGTCGTCGATCTCGCCGACGATCTGCTCGACGATGTCCTCGATCGAGACCAGCCCGTCGCTGCCGCCATATTCGTCGACCACCAGCGCCAGATGGATGCGCGAGGCCTGCATCTGCGCGAGCAGGTCGATCGCCCGCATCGACGGCGGCACGTAGAGCAGCTTGCGAATGATGTGCGCCTCGTGAAGCGGCAGCGCGAGATCGACCGCGCGCAAATCGAGCCCGGCCGGCAGCGGCTTCTTGCGCTTGGTCTTGGTGGCTTCCGACACGCGGGCGCGCGCGGTCATGAAAGCGAGCAGGTCGCGGATGTGGACGATGCCGACGGGATCGTCGAGCGTCTCGTTGAAGACCACGAGGCGCGAATGGCCGGCGCTCTCGAAGCGGTCCATCAATTCGCCGAGCGGGATGTCGCGCTTCACCGCGACGATGTCGGCGCGATGCACCATGACGTCGGCGATGCGGCGCTCGTGCAGGCCGAGGATGTTGCGCAGCATGGTGCGCTCGACCGCGGAGAAGCCGGTGTCGTCGGGCGTCGAGGCGTCGAGCACGACCTGGAGGTCGTCGCGCACCGACCCCGCCTTCCAGCCGAACAGCGTGCGGATGGCGCGCAGCAGCCAGCTGTCGGCGGTCGGGCGCAGCACCTCGCCCGGCGTCACCACGGCCGGCAGATTGGCCGTGGTGCGGGGATTGTCGTGGGTAGGCTCGGAATCCGGCATCTCAGTGCGTCCCCGGGCGGTCGGCATAGGGATCGGGGATGCCGAGATGAGCGAGGATCTCCGTTTCGAGCGCTTCCATCTCCTCGGCGTCGCTCTCGTTCTCGTGGTCGTAGCCGATCAGGTGCAGGAAGCCGTGCACGGCGAGGTGGCTCAAATGATGGTCGAACGGCTTGTGTTCCTCGTCGGCCTCGCGCCGCATGGTCTCGTAGGCGATCGCGATGTCGCCGAGCATGCGCGGCGCATCGCCCGGCTTCCACGCGCCCTCCGGCTGCAGCGCGGGAAACGATAGCACGTTGGTCGGCTTGTCGATGCCGCGCCAGTTGCTGTTGAGCGTGCGGATGCCGGCATCATCGGTCAGCATCACGGCCACTTCCGCGTCGGCAACGTCCTCGTCGACGCTCTCGGCGGCAGCCGCCACCGCGCGCTGGATCACGGCTTCGGAATCGGGCTCGCGCTGCCAGCAATCGGCGACGACGAGCACCTCGGTCATGGGAAGGTTGGAATGGGACATTGTGTTGTCTCGGACGAAAGGCGCCGAGCTCGCGCCCTCTTGGGTCCGGTGTTGCCTCGTCAGGACTGACCGGTGGCCGGCCGCTGCGGCGGCCCTTCGTAAGCGGCGACGATCCGCGCCACCAGCTCGTGGCGGATCACGTCCTCGGCCTTGAAATGAACCTGGGCGATACCCTCGACGCCGCTCAAGAGGCGGGTCGCCTCGGCCAGGCCCGAGGTCTGGCCGTTCGGCAGGTCGATCTGCGAGGGATCGCCGGTCACGATCATGCGGCTGTTCTCGCCCAAACGCGTCAGGAACATCTTCATCTGCATCGACGTGGTGTTCTGGGCCTCGTCCAGGATGATGGCGGCGTTGGTCAGCGTGCGGCCGCGCATGAAGGCGAGCGGCGCGATCTCGATCTCGCCGGTCTGCAGCGCGCGCTCGACGATCCGCGCATCCATGAGATCATAGAGCGCATCGTAGATCGGGCGCAGATACGGATCGACCTTCTCGCGGAGATCGCCGGGCAAGAAGCCGAGCCGCTCGCCGGCTTCCACCGCCGGACGCGACAGGATGATCTTGTCGACCTCCTTGCGCTCGAACAGCTGCGCGGCGTGCGCGACGGCGAGCCAGGTCTTGCCGGTGCCGGCGGGGCCGATGCCGAACACCAGCTCGTGGCGCTTCAGCGCGCGGATGTAGGAGTCCTGCGCGGCGGTACGCGCACGCACCGGGCGCTTGCGTAAGTTGATGCTGTCGAAGGTGGACTTGGCTGACTTGGCGTCGAACTCGAACAGCGAGCCCTGCGCGATCACGGCGCGGATCGCGCCTTCGACCTCGCCCTGGTCGAGATCCTGTCCCTTCACGGCCTGCGCGTAGAGCATCTCCAGCACCCGGCGCGCGGCGTCGCAGCCGTCGCGGGTGCCGCCGATGGTGATGTGGTTGCCCTTGGAATCGACCACCACGCCGAGCCGCCGCTCGATCTGCGCGAGGTGCTGGCCGTAGGGGCCGACCAGCGCGGAAGCGGCGCGGTTGTCGTCGAAGTCGATGACGACCTGGGTCTCGGGCGGAACTTGCATGTCGCGGTCAAATTTGCGGCTGGGAGCGAACGAAGACGAATCCGATGCGCTTTTGGGCAAGGGTTCAGGCTCCACTGGCTTGCGATAAAGCGGGCTCGCGCGCCTTGCGCGGCGTCACGAGCTCGCCGAGAAAACTGTAGCGCTCGAGGCTGTCGATTCTGACCGGCAGGATCTGTCCGATGATGTCGGGCGGGGCCATCACATGGGCGGGCTGGAGGTAGGCGGTGCGGCCCACGATCTGGCCCTGCTTGCGCGCCGGACGCTCGAACAGCACGTCGACCGTTGAGCCAATCGCGGCCTTGTTGAAGGCCGATTGCTGGCTGTCGATCAGTTCCTGGAGCCGCTCCAATCGCTGGTCCATCTCGGCGGGGGACACCGTCTCCTGCATGTCCGCGGCCGGCGTTCCCGGCCGGGCGGAGTATTTGAACGAATAGGCCGCAGCGTAACCGATTTGCGTGACAAGCGCGAGGGTGGCGAGAAAATCTTGCTCGCTCTCCCCGGGGAAGCCGACGATGAAATCCGATGAAAAAGCAATGTCTTGGCGTGCGTGCCGGAAACGGTCGATGACCCGCCGGTAATCATCGGCGGTATGTTTGCGGTTCATGGCCGCCAAAATGCGGTCCGAGCCCGACTGCACCGGCAGGTGCACGAACGGCATCAGGGCACCGAGATCGCGATGGGCTGCGATCAGGCTGTCGTCGACGTCGCGGGGATGGCTGGTCGAATAGCGCAGCCGCGCGATGCCGGGAATCGCCGCCAGATGTTCGAGCAGCCGGCCGAGCGGCCAGGTTTTTCCGTCCGGCCCTTCGCCATGATAGGCGTTGACGTTCTGCCCGATCAGCGTGAGCTCGCGCACGCCGTTGTCGGCGAGCCGCTTCACGTCGTCGACGATCTTAGCCACGGGCCGGGAGACTTCGGCGCCGCGCGTATAGGGCACGACGCAAAAGGTGCAGAACTTGTCGCAACCTTCCTGCACCGTGGCGAAGGCGGAAATGCCGCGCGCGCGGATCGCGTCCGGCTTCGGCTGGGCCAGGAAGCCGAACTTGTCGGCGGCCGGAAACTCGGTCTCGATCGCGCGGCCTTCGCCCTCGGCGCGCTTCAACAGCTCCGGCAGATGATGATAGCTCTGCGGGCCTACCACGACGTCGACGACAGGCGCGCGGCGCACGATCTCCTCGCCCTCGGCCTGCGCCACGCAGCCTGCAACCGCGATTTTCATCGCGCGGCCCGCTCGCGCGGCCTCGTCCTTGGCCACGCGCAGGCGGCCGAGCTCGGAATAGACCTTCTCCGAGGCCTTCTCGCGGATATGGCAGGTGTTGAGGATGACGAGGTCGGCATCCTCCGCGCTCGCCGTCTCCACGAATCCTTCCGGGGCCAGCGTGTCCACCATGCGCTGGGCATCGTAGACGTTCATCTGGCAGCCATATGATTTGATGTGCAGCTTGCGCGGCGGCGTCATGGAACCCGAAATGGAGGTGGAGGACGGCCCTCAGATATAGGCTGGAGGGCCGAAAATCCAGCGAATGCGGCCATTTCCGGCCGTCATTCCGGGGGGCGCACCAGCGCGAACCCGGAATCCAGAGGTTTTGGCGCGAGATTCCGGGTTCACGCGGGTCGCGCGTGCCCCGGAATGACGGTCCGGCGCAACAATCAACCCGCCAGAGCGTCTGCCTCGACCCGCCGAACCAGGTCCGGCAACTGATGCATGTCGGCAAAAGTTAAGTCGGCGCCGGCTTGACGCAGCGTCTCGGCATGGCCGCCCCCACAATGGCTGCCCCCGTAAAAGCCGAACACTTTCATACCGGCCGCCCGCGCGCCGGCGATGCCGGCCAGGCTGTCCTCGATCACGACGCAGCGCTCGGGCGGGACGCCCATTTGGCTCGCCGCGAACAGGAACAGGTCAGGTGCTGGCTTGCCGTTCTTGACCTGCGAGGCCGAGAAGATATTTGGCGCGAGACGCTCATAAAGCCCCGTGCTTCCGAGACTCACCTGCATGCGCGGATGCGAGCCGCTGGAGGCGACGCAGACGCGCTGGCTGACGACATCCAGCACATCATGGATGCCGCGGATCGCTTCCAGGTCGGCTTCGAACGAACGAAAAAGCTCGTCCTGGAGATCACCGTGATAAGCCTCGGGCAGCTTGCGGCCGAGCTCGGTTTCGATCTCGAGATTGGCCTGTTTGGTCGAGCGGCCAAGGAAGCGCGCGAACACCTGCTCCGACGTGATCGGATAGCCGTGCCGGGTCAGCACGTCAGCATGCGCACGACAGGAGATCACCTCGCTGTCCACGAGCACGCCGTCGCAATCGAAGATAATGAGATCGATGGGCATTCAGTGTGCAGCTCGGTTTTGGCACCGTGGTTCAGAGCGGGCGGTGCCACCTCTCCCCAACGGGGAGAGGTGAAGGGACGCCGGTGCGTGGAATTTGCAAAGCAATCAAGACGTCGGCTTGTCGTCATCGAGCGGGACGCAATAGAGCTCGAGCCGGTGGTCGACCAGACGATAGCCGAGCTTGCGGGCGATCTCAGCCTGGAGCTTCTCGATCTCTTCGGAGGTGAACTCGATCACCTTGCCGTCGCGCAGATTGATGAGGTGGTCGTGGTGGCTGTCGCGCATCTGCTCGTAGCGCGCGCGGCCTTCGCGGAAATCGTGGCGCTCGATGATGCCGGCGTCCTCGAACAGTTTCACGGTGCGGTAGACCGTCGAGATCGAGATCTTGTCGTCGACCGCAACGCAGCGCCGGTACAGTTCCTCGACGTCGGGATGATCGATCGCTTCGGCCAGCACGCGGGCGATGACGCGGCGCTGCTCGGTCATGCGCATGCCCGTGGCGGCGCAGCGCGCTTCGATATCGGACG
Source organism: Bradyrhizobium sp. CCBAU 11357 (assembly GCF_028128865.1). Lineage (NCBI taxonomy): Bacteria > Pseudomonadati > Pseudomonadota > Alphaproteobacteria > Hyphomicrobiales > Nitrobacteraceae > Bradyrhizobium > Bradyrhizobium sp. CCBAU 11357. Next base: position 311,168 of record NZ_LBJW01000112.1, read on the forward strand.
CCTTGGATGCAGGAGAATGTTTCAGTGTGGTCATAGCGTTGTCTGCCTGGCGGGCGCTTTCTGCCACCGATGTTACGCCAAGTCGCGTCGCATCAGAAGGGCGTTCAATTGTTCCCCGTTGGGCTGCTTATAGTAGCGATCGCGGCGCCCGACCACCACGAATCCAGCTCGATCGTAAAGCCGCCGCGCCGGCTGGTTATTTTCCTCCACTTCCAGAAATATCGTGCGCACGCCGCGCCCGGCGAGGTGGCCGAGATGGGTCATCAGCAGCGTACGGGAGAGGCCGCGGCCGCGATAAGCCCCGTCCACCGCAACCGAGAGAATTTCCGCTTCGTCCGCCCCGATCCGCGACACCGCAAAGCCGACCGTCTTGCGGCCGAGACGCAAGCGATGCACCAGCGTGTTGCGCTCGCTCATCATGCTCTCGAACTCGCCTTCGCCCCAGCCATGCGCGAAGGCGGCGCCGTGCAGCTGCGCGAGCCGCGCGGCATCGCGCATGGTCGCGGGCTCGACGGCGGCCGTGCCGCCGCGCCACCACTCCGACAGCCATCCCATCATGAGGTCGCGGCTTGTGCTGCGCGCGGCGTCTGTGCCGCCGGCTTAGCGTCGGGCGCTTTCAGATAGAACGGCCGCGCCGGATTGGTGTCGGGATTGGCCGCCGCGCCGAGCCAGGCGATCCAGCTGATGTCGGGCGCGGGCTGCGCGTCGACCGCAACGGGTTGCGGTCCATCCTTCGGCCAACGATCGGCGAGGATATTGGCGGCATTGCCGACCAGATGCGGCGCGCCGAATTGCGAGGCCGCGATCGCTGCGTCGATCGCGGCGACACAGGGGCGCACCAGCTGGCTGCCGTCGCCGGCGACGATCTGGAAATAGACGTGATCGTGCCGCGCATCGATCGCGGAGATCACCGGTGCCGTTCCGCTCTGGCCGACGACACCAGCGGCATAGGCCGACAGCGTCGTCAGCCCGACCGCCGGCCGTTTCGCCGCCAGCGCAAGGCCCCGCGCCGCCGAGATGCCGACGCGCAGGCCGGTGAAGCTGCCGGGCCCGACGGTGACGGCGATGCGGTCGAGCGAGGTGAAGGCGAGGCTGGCCCTCTGCATCACGCGCGCGATCATCGGCATCAGCGCCTCGGCATGGCCACGCTTCATGAGCTGCGATTCCCGGGCGAGCAGCTCGCCGGCGTCGGTATCGAGAACGGCGGCCGCGCAGGCTTCGAGCGCAGTATCGATGGCAAGGATCAGCATGAAACAGCAAACGGCGAGTGGCGAATGGAGAGCACTCTAGCGAACCAGGCGCCTGTCCGCCATTCATCACGCACGATTTGCAGGCCCCCGATATGCGCTATTTCGCAAGGAGGGCAAGCGCGCGCCTTACGGCCAAGCCGCTCTGCCCACCGGCGAGCGGGCTATGCCGCGCGCGCGTTCTTGAATTCCTTGGCCGCCTTGTCCAGCACGAACAGCGATCCCTCCGCCACGCCGAAATAGGCGCCGTGGGTCTGCATCTGGCCGCTCTCCACGGCCTTGCGCACGAACGGGAAGGTCATCAGGTTTTCCAGGCTGCGGAACACGGCGGCCTTCTCGATGCGCTCGACGAATTGCGCCATGGTCTCGTGCTCGCGCTGCTCGACCACCTCGCCCGGCTTGATGAACATCTGCATCCATTTGCCGATGAAGTCGCCGGGCGTCAGCGGCTCGATCTTGTCGACGAAGGCGCGGATGCCGCCGCATTGCGCGTGGCCGAGCACCACGATGTGCTTCACTTTCAGCACCGTCACCGCAAACTCCAGCGCTGCCGAGACGCCGTGCGCGCTTTCGTCGGGCTGATAAGTCGGCACCAGATTGGCGATGTTGCGGACGACGAAGAGCTCGCCCGGCCCCGCGTCGAAGATCACTTCGGGGGAGACCCGGGAGTCGCAGCAGCCGATCACCATGGTCTCAGGCGACTGCCCTTTGACCGAGAGTTCGCGGTAGCGGTTCTGCTCGGTCGGCAGCCGCTGGGTGGCGAAGGCCTTGTAGCCTTCCAGCAATTGCTTCGGGAATGTCGTCATGGCCCATGCCTAATCACATACCGTTGGGGCCGACAAGCCTTTCGAATGGGCAGGCCAAGTGCTATCGGCTGGGGACGGACGACAGACCAGGAAGGAACGCCAGCATGACCCGCCCGCGCCGCAGCCATCTGTTCATGCCCGGCTCCAACCCGCGTGCGCTGGAAAAGGCGCGCAATCTCCCCGCCGACGGCCTGATCCTCGACCTCGAGGATTCCGTCGCCCCAGAGGCCAAGGCGGCGGCGCGCGACGGCATTGCGGCGGCGATCGCCGCCAAGGGCTTTGCCAGGCGCGAGATCCTGATCCGGACCAACGGCCTCGACTCGTCCTGGTGGGCAGATGACGTCGCCATGGCCGCCAAGGCTTCGCCGGACGGCATCCTGGTTCCAAAAGTCTCGAGTGTCGAAGATCTCGACGTGATCGGCCGCAAGCTGGCCGAGCTCGGCGCCGCGCCGACCGTGAAGGTCTGGGCCATGATCGAGACTGCGCGCGCCGTGCTGCATGCCGAGGAACTGGCCGCCGCCGGCCGCGATCCATCGAGCCGCCTCTCGGGCTTCGTGTTCGGCCCGAATGACATCTCGCGCGAGACGCGGATCAGGATGCTGCCGGGCCGCGCCGCGATGATCCCGATGATCACCCATTGCATCCTGGCGACGCGCGCCCACGGCCTCGAGATCCTCGACGGCCCCTACAGCGACATCGCCAATTCCGACGGCTTCGCCACCGAATGCGCGCAAGGCCGCGACCTCGGCTTCGACGGCAAGACCCTGATCCACCCCTCCCAGATCGACGCCTGCAACGCGATCTTCACCCCGCCGGAGGAGGAAGTCGCCCGCGCGCGAAAAATCATCGCGGCGTTCGAACTGCCGGAGAACGCCTCGCGCGGCGCGATCCGTCTCGACGGCGCGATGGTGGAGCGCCTGCACGCCGACATGGCCCGGCGCACGATCGCGATTGCGGACGCGATCGCGGCGATGGCGAAGGGCTGAGGCGCGAGATCCACTTTTCCGCGCGCCAAGCAGGTTTCGCTCTCTATCGTCCCGCCCGTGAAACGGCTTTGAATTCACCGCCTGCTCCGTGGGAGGCGGCGATGGCGCTTTGCCGGAAAGGCGTATCGGCAGGCTGCGGCGCCGCCAATTCCTGGCAATACATCCGATCGATGGTGCGCTGCATGAGCGCATAGCAATCGCATGCGACCCTCTCGAGCCGCGCCCGATGGATTTCGACAAACCCGCGCCGGTCGGACGGGATGGCGCCGGCCTCGCGTAGCTTGCTCATCGTCAAAGTCACCGTCGTCCGCCGTACCCCAACCAGTTGCGCCAGCGCCTCCTGCGTCACCGGAAGCAGGTCCTCGGGAACGCGGTCGTGAAGCTGCAGGAGCCACCGCGCCATGCGGCCATCCACCCGATGCAGTGCGTTGCAAGCGGCGACGTGCTGGAGCTGCAATAACACGGCGCGGGCGTGGACCTGCACGACATGCCTGATCGCTGCGCTTTGCACATGGGCAGCGCGAAATTTGGCGGCGGAAATCACCGATGCAGTGCCGGCTGTGCGGGCAATCGCGGTCACGGATGAAGGCGACGGGCCGAGCACGGAGAACGAGGCCAAAGCGCCTTCCCGTCCCATCAAGGTGGTCGCGACCGTTTGCCCGTCCGGCATGTCGAGCATGAAGGCGATCGCGCCGCTATGGGGAAAATAGACCGGGTCGAGCTCGTCGCCCGATCGCACCAGGACGGCATCGGGTTCGAACGAGACCTTCTGGAAGTGGGGCGTCAGCAAAGCGAGATCCGCCGGCGGCAGCGCCGCCAATAGCCGATTCCCGATGCCCTTGCGGTGGGCAGTCACGGTGTCCTCTGTTGAACGAGCACCCAACGAACGACGGGAATCATCTGTTTCATTCGCCATGATTATCCGAAATGCGAATTGCGGAACGGTATCGATCCAAACAGAGCTAATAGTCGAGATCAAGCACGGATAATTGCGGTGAGCTTTCCCGCATCCTCGCCGCGCAAACAGTCATACTATTTACGCCCGTTGCCACCCGGCGATGCGCACGAGGTGAAAGCTCTGCTGTACGCTGCCATCAGCGGTCCGGCAGATGGTCGGGTCTTTCTCGGTGACGATAGCGGTGGCAAGATCGCGGATGCGATCGCGTGATGCGGAAGGGCTGAGGGCTCGCGCACTCCATCGCCTCGCGACGAAGTGCGCAAGTGCCGCTCGCTCAGATCGTCTGTCCGCCGGACACCTCGATCCGCTGTGCCGTGACCCAGCGGTTCTCCGGACCGAGCAGGCGCGCGACCATCGGCCCGACGTCGTCGGGCAGGCCGACGCGGCCGAGCGCCGTCATCTGCGCAAACTGCTTGTTCAAATCCGGCATGTCCCGAACGGCGCCGCCGAGGAAGTCGGTCTCGATTGCGCCCGGCGCAACGACGTTGGCGGTGATGCCGCGCTCGCCGAATTCTCTTGCCATGTAGACGGTCAGAACCTCGATGGCGCCCTTGGCGGCGGCATAGGCCGAGAAGCCGGGGAAAGAAACGCGCGTCAGCCCGCTCGAGAAGTTGATGATCCGGCCATTGTCGCCAAGCAGCGGCAGCAAGGCCTGCGTCAGAAAGAACGGCCCTTTGACATGGGTGTCGAAGAGCGCGTCGAACTGCTGCTCCGTCGTCTCGGCCATGGCGGCCATTTCGCCTTGGCCGGCATTGTTGACGAGATGATCGAACCTCTCGGTGTGCCAGTGCTCCGCCAGTGCCGACCCGACTTTTGCAGCGAACGCCGGAAAGGTCGATACGGAGGTGACGTCGAGCTGGAGCGCGACCGCTTTTCGGCCGAGCGCCTCGATCTCGGTGACGACTTCGCGGGCGGCGGCGGCACCGCTGCGATAGGTCACGATGACGTCGCCGCCGTGACGCGCGATGGCAATTGCGGTATTGCGGCCAAGGCCCCGGCTGGCGCCGGTGACGAGAGAAATGGTGGGCATTGCAGGTTCCTCGTGGAGTTTCGGTGGGGCCCTTCTGCCTGTGATCGAGCGTCGGATGTTGCCGGATCCTCTGATCGTCTTGCCCAACCCTCCGGAATGCGCTCGGCGGCAGACTTGCCTGGAACTCCCGGCTTCTTGCCTGATCGCCCGCTGGCAATTGCCCGCGTGCCTGGCTCGGCTTAGATTGGGCCCGTGACCGAAACGCTGCTCCAGATCGCCAGCCGCTACGCCGCAGCTCGCGCCGACGACAAAGGCCTTGCGTCCACGCCTTTCGCCGGCATCTCGATCATTCGTGAGACCGCGCCGAGCGCGCTCCAATTTGCGATCTCCAAGCCTCTGGTCGCCTTGGTGCTGCAAGGCGCCAAGCGTGTTGCGGTCGGCGCCACGTCCTTCGACCTGGGTGCGGGCGATTCACTGGTGATCGCGAGCGACGTGCCGACGGTCAGCCAGATTACGTACGCCACAGTCGCGGTGCCCTATTTGTCGCTCGTCGTCGAGCTCGATCCCATTGTCATTGAGGGGCTGGTCGTCGAGATGGGAGCGGCGCCTTATGTCCCGTCGCAGCCGCTGCGGGTCGAGCCGACGGAGCGGGACGTGAGCGACGCGGCGCTGCGGCTGTTGCGCCTGATCGATCGGCCCGCGTCCGCCTCAATCCTCCAGAGCCAAGTGCTGCGGGAGCTGCATTATTGGCTGTTGGCCGGTCGGCACGGTGGCGCCATCAGGGCGCTCGGTATTGCCGACAGCCATGCGCAGCGGATCGGCCGTGCGGTTGCGATCATCCGCGCCGACTATGCCAAGCCTTTGCGTGTCGACCGGCTCGCCAAGGCCGCGGGGATGAGCCAGTCGGCATTTCACCTGCACTTTCGCAGCGTCACGTCGCTGACCCCGCTTCAATTTCAGAAGCAGCTTCGTCTGATCGAGGCGCGCCGCACCATGCTGGCCGATGGCGCAAGCATCGCGACTGCCTCGCATCGGGTCGGCTACGAAAGCGTCACGCAGTTCACGCGGGAATATTGCCGATTGTTCGGCATGCCGCCCGGGCGTGACATGCGCGAGGCGAAGCGGCGCATCGAATCGGCGGCTTGAAGAGTTCTCAAATGGCGACAATCGACAGGATCTACATCCTCGACGGAGGCATTGCGGAGGTCGAAGACGGTTCGATCTATTCTCCTGGCATCAATGTCGGCATTCCCATGACGTTGAGCTGCAATGCCTATCTCATCCGTCATCGCGGCGAGTGGCTGATCTGGGATACGGGCATTGAGGATGAGCTGGCGAAGCATCCGGAAGGGCGCATCATCGCGCATGGCATACGCGGCATCGTGCGTCGTCCGATCGCGGACCAATTGGATGAAATCGGTGTGCGGCCCCGCGATATCCGCACGATCCTCCTTTCCCACGCGCATTTCGATCATATCGGGAATGTCGACCTGTTCGAAAATGCAAGATGGATCGCTCAGCGGGCCGAATTCGAGGCCATGTTCGGGCCTGAGCCTGACGAATTCGGCTACTCGCTTCAGCACTACAGGATGTTGAAGGAGCGGCCTTACGAGATCGTCGATGGTGATCACGACATATTCGGCGACGGCGCGGTGCGCATGATCTTCACGCCCGGCCATACGCTTGGGCATTGCTCGCTGATGGTGAAGCTGCCGCGGCGCGGCGCCGTGCTGCTGAGCGGCGACGTCGCGCATAACCGAGAGAACCTCCGGCGCATGCGTGTACCGTCGTTCAATGCCGACCCGCAGGCGACGGTTGCGTCGATGACCAAGGTGGTCGAGCTGCTACGCGTCGAGAACGCCGAAATCTGGATCAATCACGATACGGCGCAAAGCCAAGGGATGGCTTACGCGCCGAAGTGGATCGAGTAGCGCAATGCCTCACCGCGGCGCGTGTTCGGCGCGCTCGAGCGTCTCCAGCGTCGAGGCGTTGGCGCAATAGCCGTGGTAATTCTCCGCGGCGGTGCCGTCGGCGAGATCGCGGTCGCACTGTCCCTTTTGATTGCAGAGCGAGCAGACCCGTTCGAGGTCGCGGAGCAGCAGCGGCTGCGCGCGGCCGAGCGCCTCAGTGCTGATGCCGAGCTGCTCGAGCATCTTCGGCAATTCGTCGGCGGCGTGGCGGCCGTGACGGACCAGCTCCTCCAGATCGTCGGGCGCGATCCTGAGATCATTGGCGATCCGGTCGAAATCGGCGCGGTCGAGCTGCCGCATCTCGTTGATCTCGCGGCGGTGCTTCAGCCAGTTCGCGAAGGACTCGATGAGATCCTGGACGATGGGATAGGGCCTGGTTGCGGTGCTCATGGCAAGCTCCATTCGGACGAGCGGAATTGGAGCGAGATAAGCACAATGATGCAGAAGCGCGTTGCGCTGGATCAAACGGGGAAGAGCGGGGTTGCCAACCTCTCCCGCTTGCGGGAGAGGTCGCGCCGAAGGCGCGGGTGAGGGCTCTTTCCTCTTGGGGATTGTCCCTTTGCGGAAACACCCTCTCCCCAACCCTCTCCCGCAAGCGGGAGAGGGGGCGCACTTCCTCCGTAGCAACTACCTAAACCGCTCCGCCGCCCACGCATACAGGCTGCCGGGAATCGGCTTCTCGCCGCCGCGGCCCTTCGGTGAGATGTGCAGGCCGATGATGCTGGCGTCGGTGACGAGGCCGAGATAGCTCGAGGGATCGAAGAACAGTTTCGGCTCGGCATGCACGGCGTAGAACGACTGCTTCGGCAATGCGTTCTGCAATTCCCCGGTAAGCCGCGCCAGCGCTGTGAGTGCCGCGGGCCCGTAGATCGCGACGCGAATATCCGAGAGGCGGTTCGAGCCGCCGCGCAGGCGGCGCATCATGAAGGTGATGCGATGGCGCAGCGACAGCCAGTTCGGCGTCAGCTCCTCCTGCTCCATCAGCTCCTCGAACGCCGCGACGATGCCGTGCGCGGGCGGCAGGTAGAGCACGGAATTGCCGAGCTGGCGCGGCCGCTCCCAGGCGAAGTAGGGCTTTGCCGGATCGATCTCGACCGGCTTCAGGAGCAGCACGTCGGCGTCGAGCCAGAGGCCGAAGCCCTTCGCCATCAGCTTCATGCGGAAGAAGTCGCTGAACTGCAAAATGGTCCAGTCGCGCCAGCTGCCGTCCGGCTGCGGCGGGCGCAAGCGTTCGGAGAACGCGTGCGGCAGGATCGCGTCGGCCTCGGCATTCGCAACGCCGGCGGGGAGGCCGGGAATGGGATCGAAGCTGTAGACCGTGACCTTGTGCCCGGCAGCCAGCTGCGAGCGCAGACAGGTCTGGCGTAGCGCATCCATCGGGCCGTGCCAGAAGGTGACGATCTCGGGCAGCATGGGCAAATCTATACGGGACAATCCGGGCAAACAAAAAGCCCCGGCGCAGACAGCACCGGGGCTCGAACCATAGTCTACGATCAGGCCCAGGCGCGTTCGCGCTTGAGCTTGTCCTCATAGGAATCGATCGAAGCCTTCTTCTCCATGGTGAGGCCGATGTCGTCGAGGCCGTTGATCAGGCAGTGCTTGCGGAACGGATCGATCTCGAACTTGACCTTGCCGCCGTCGGGGCCGCGGATCTCCTGGTTCGGCAGGTCGATCGTCAGCGTCGCATTGGCGCCGCGCTCGGCGTCGTCGAACAGCTTGTCGAGATCTTCCTGCGAGACGCGGATCGGCAGAATGCCGTTCTTGAAGCAATTGTTGTAGAAGATGTCGCCGAACGAGGTCGAGATCACGCAGCGGATGCCGAAGTCGAGCAGCGCCCAGGGCGCATGCTCGCGGCTCGAGCCGCAGCCGAAATTGTCGCCGGCGACCAGCACCTTCGCATTGCGATAGGCGGGCTGGTTGAGCACGAAGTCCGGGTTCTCGCTGCCGTCGTCCTTGTAGCGCTGCTCGGAGAAGAGCCCCTTGCCAAGGCCGGTGCGCTTGATGGTCTTGAGGTACTGCTTCGGAATGATCATGTCGGTGTCGACATTGATGATCTTCAGCGGCGCCGCGACGCCTTCCAGCGTGGTGAACTTGTCCATTGTTGCGCTTTCCCGCACGTGGTTCAGGGAACCGGCTATTTATCGCGATCGGACCGGGAATCCTAGGCCGAAATCGGCAGGGCTCGTCTGCCTTAGGGGTTTGAGGCTCAATGGTGCGGCATCGGGACTTTACCTCTCCCGCAAGCGCGAGAGGGAGCGCACTTCGCGCGTGGCGGCGCCATTCACTCCGCCTTGGCCTCAATCGCGGCCATATCGTCGTCCGACAGACCAAAATGGTGGCCGATCTCGTGGATCAGGACGTGGCGGACGATGTGGCCGAGGCTTTCGTCGTGCTCGGCCCAATAGTCCAGGATCGGGCGGCGGTAGAGCCAGACCATGTTGGGCAGCCGCGCCACGTCGCCAAAGCTCTGCTGGGGCAGGCCGACGCCCTGGAACAGGCCGAGCAGGTCGAACTCGCTCTCGCATTCCATCTCGTCCAGGACCTCCTCGGTCGGGAAGTCGTCGACGCGGACGATCACGCCCTCGCAGAGCTTGCGAAAGTCCGCCGGCAGGCGCTCGAACACGTCGTGAGTCATCGCTTCCATCTCGGCGAGCGAAGGCGCTTTCAATTCCGTCCACATGTGCCCCTCATACCGCGGGTTCCGTGGCGATGCATCTGGCTTTATAAGCGGCGAGGTTGACGGGCGCCGCCAAAACGGGGAGCGTGGGGCGGTCAATGGGGCGTTTCAGGTGGGCGGAAAAATGCGAGCGAAAACAGCGCTGACTCTACTGTGCATGGGGTTGTTTTCGCAGTTTTGCGTCGGTGCCGAGGCGCAGACAGCCAGCTCCGGACTCCGGATGGCCCAATTGGTCTCACCGGACGATGTCCCCCCGCCGCGCAAGCGGCCTCCGGCGCGCCTGCGCGTCACGCCCTATTACAGCCCGGATGGCGTCTATCCCCGCTACAATCCCGGCCCCGACGCGGTCCGCGTCTGCAACGCCACCTATGTGCAGGAGTACCGGCCGAGCGGCACGGTGATCGTGCCGCGCGTGAGCTGCTACTGGCGCCGGGGCTGACCGTCGATGCCCGCGCCAGCGAGCTTCGCGGCGGCCTCGTGAGGGCCATGATGGCGAGATGGATCGCATTAGCAATTGCCGCCGCGCTTGCCGCCGGACTGCCTCGCGCGTCCGCCGCGCCGAGGGCGACGATCCCGGAGGCGTCGGCAGGGATCGCGGTTTTCGATGTGCGACGACACGCGCGGACATATGACATGGCGCGGCCTGCCGTACGCCGCGATCCGCGCTACTACGCGCGCCCTGTCTACTATCGTCCCTATCCCTACGGCGTGCCGGCGCCGTTCGTCTTCAGCTACGGGCCGTTCTGGTAAGGCGCCGCCTTGGACCGCTGGCTTTGTGATCGCGCGAGGCACGGCGTCGCATCGCGGCGCCGCGTGTCGTTCATTCATGGCGCGTTCACATCGCTGTCCGCAATTTAATCCCTGGAGCGACTGCAATTGAACAGCAATGGCGCGCCGAGACGTCGCAGCTCTGCCGTCCGGGTTCAGGGAGGATTTCATGCTGAGGATATTGGGTCGTCGGGCCAGCCCGATGCGCCTGCTTGGGCTTGCGGCCGCCGCGACGCTGATGCTGTCGGCCGGCAGCGCGCGTCGCGCTGAAGCGCTCACCTTGATCAATCCGGCGACCTCGCCGGTGACGAAGGCAGCAACCGACGATCTCGTCACGCAGGTTCGCCATGGCGGGCACGGCGGACATGGTGGCGGCGGGCATTTTCACGGTGGAGGCTTTCGCGGTGGCGTCGGACATATCGGCGGCTTCCGCGGCGGTGGCTTTCATGGCGGCGGCTTCCGCGCCGCGCCGGCCTTTCACCACAGCCATGTCGGCGGCTATCGCTATGGCGGCTTTCGCTACGGCGGATATGGCGGCTATCACCGGCACTGGGGCCATCATCGCCCCCATTACGGCTATCGTCACTTCCACCGGCGCCACTATTACGGCGGCTACTATCCCTACTATCACTATCCGCGCCGCTGCCGGATCATCTGGACCTATTACGGCCCGCGCCGCGTCTGTCGCTGGCCCCGCTGGCACTACCCGTACCGGTACTATTGGTGATGTGAGCTAGGAGCCGTCATTCCGGGATGGCGCGTAGCGCCAGACCCGGAATCTCGAGATTCCGGGTTCGATGCTTCGCATCGCCCCGGAATGACGTGACTAGTTCAAAGCCAGTCCTTCAGCTTCCACGACGAAGCCTTCCACCGCATCAGCGTCTCGACCTTCCACTGCCGAAACATCGCCGGCGCCAGCGGCTGAGCTTGGAGGTCTCCTCGACCTCCGGCTTGGCGACGATGCGCAATGGCGCCGCGCGCCGGCGGTGCTGGCGCGTCGCTTCGCTGATGAGATCGACATATTCCGGCTTGTTGGCCATGACGTGTCCTCGCGAAACCGTCGCGAGGACACTGTCGGCGCCGCCGATTAACGACGCTTTGCCGCGATCGCTACAATTGCAGGAAGTAGCTTAGCGCCAGTCCCTGACGTCGACGAAGTGACCTGCGATCGCCGCCGCGGCCGCCATCGCCGGCGACACCAGATGGGTGCGGCCCTTGAAACCCTGGCGGCCCTCGAAATTGCGGTTCGAGGTCGAGGCGCAGCGCTCTTCCGGCTTCAGCTTGTCCGGGTTCATGGCAAGGCACATCGAGCAGCCCGGCTCGCGCCATTCGAAGCCGGCCTTGATGAAGATCTTGTCGAGGCCCTCGGCCTCGGCCTGCTCCTTAACGATGCCGGAGCCCGGCACGACCATGGCGTTGACGCTGGCGGAAACCTGCTTGCCTTCCGCGATCTTGGCGGCGGCGCGCAGGTCCTCGATGCGGCCGTTGGTGCAGGAGCCGATGAAGACGCGGTCGAGCTTGATGTCGGTGATCTTGGTCCCCGCGGTCAGGCCCATATATTTCAGCGCGCGATGCTTGGAGATGCGCTTGGCCTCGTCCGCGATCTTGTCGGGGTCGGGCACGATGCCGGTGACCGAGATCACGTCCTCAGGGCTCGTGCCCCAGGTCACGATCGGAGGCAGCTTTGCAGCATCGAGGCGCAGCTCGTGGTCGAAATGCGCGCCGTCGTCGGAGCGCAACTTCTCCCAATAGCGCATCGCCGCGTCCCAGTCCGCGCCCTTCGGCGCCTTGGCGCGGCCGCGCAGGAAGTCGAACGCCTTCTGGTCGGGCGCAACCAGGCCGGCGCGCGCGCCGCCTTCGATCGACATGTTGCAGACCGTCATGCGGCCTTCCATCGAGAGCGCGCGGATCGCCTCGCCGGCATATTCCAGCACGTAGCCGGTGCCGCCGGCGGTGCCGATCTCGCCGATGATGGCCAGGATGATGTCCTTGCCCGTTACGCCCTCCGGCAATTTGCCGTCGACGGTGACGCGCATGTTCTTCGCCTTCTTCTGGATCAGCGTCTGCGTCGCCAGCACGTGCTCGACCTCGCTGGTGCCGATGCCGTGGGCGAGCGCGCCGAACGCGCCATGCGTCGAGGTGTGGCTGTCACCGCAGACGATGGTGGTGCCGGGCAGCGTAAAACCCTGCTCGGGGCCGATGACGTGGACGATGCCCTGGCGCTTGTCGAACTCGTTGTAATATTCGATGCCGAACTCCTTGGCGTTCTCGGCCAGCGCCTTGATCTGCTCGATGCTTTCAGGATCGGGATTCGGCTTGGTGCGGTCGGTGGTCGGCACGTTGTGATCGACGACGGCGAGCGTCTTCTCGGGCGCATGGACCTTGCGCCCCGTGGCGCGCAGGCCTTCGAACGCCTGCGGCGAGGTCACCTCATGCACCAGATGGCGGTCGATGTAGAGCAGGCAGGTGCCGTCCTCGGCTTCGTGCACCAGATGGTCGTTCCAGATTTTGTCGTACAGGGTGGTCGGCTTGGACATGAGCTCGAGCTCCGAAGAATGTGTGTCAGCGATGAGCGCGGCAGGCCGCGCGGGCAACAAAATCGTCAGCGCAGCCTTCAGGCTGCGCGGCTAAGCTCTGACGTTGCCGAGGTCGCGAAGCGTCCGAAGAACCGGCCAGGCAGCCGCGAGCGATCGTCGATGACGATGCGCTGGATGGGGGCGAAGCTGGTCGGATCTGGAAACATTCTAGAAGCTATATAGCACGCAGCGATAAAAGCGCGAGAGTTTCAGCTCGTCATTGCGAGCGCAGCGAAGCAATCCAGAAATGCATCCGCGGACACAGTCTGGATTGCTTCGTCGCAAGGGCTCCTCGCAATGACAGCGTGGGCCAAACAAAAAAGCGCGGAGCCGAGCCCCGCGCTTTCGAAAGACTTGCCTGGTGGCGAAACTTACTCGCCGACAGCAGCAGCGCGGTCCTGCTTCTCGACGATGCGGGCCGACTTGCCGCGAAGGTTGCGGAGGTAATAGAGCTTGGCGCGACGCACCTTGCCGCGGCGCACCACCTTGATCGAGTCGATCATCGGGGAGAGCAGCGGGAACACGCGCTCGACGCCCTCGCCATAGGAGATCTTGCGCACGGTGAAGCTCTCGTTGAGGCCACCGCCGGAACGGCCGATGCAGACGCCCTCATAGGCCTGCACGCGGGTGCGGTCGCCTTCGACCACCTTCACGTTGACGATCACGGTGTCGCCGGGGGCGAATTCCGGGATGTCCTTGCCGGCGGACAGCTTGTCGAATTGCTCCTGCTCGAGCTGCTTGATCAGGTTCATGGGTAAATCTCCATCGGCGCGCCCAGCCTTTAAGAAACGGGGGCTGCGTGAAATTCGTCTATCCAGCCATTGCGGATGTGGCCGCTCCTATAAGGCAAGCCGGACCGTTTGTCACCCGTCTGTCTTGTTTTTTGGCGTTTTTTGGCCGCTCGCCCGATTCGCGGCCTTTTCCCACAAATCCGGGCGCCGGGCGGCTGTCAGGGCCTCGGATTCGGCCCGCCGCCACGCCGCCACCTTGGCGTGGTCGCCGGAGGTGAGGATGGCAGGGATCGGAACCCCCTCGAACAGCTGCGGGCGGGTGTATTGGGGGTACTCCAGCAGGCCGTCCGAAAAGCTTTCCTCGGTTCCCGAGGCTTCCTTGCCCATCACCCCCGGCAGCAGCCGGACGCAGGCGTCGATCAGGGCCATGGCTGCGATTTCGCCCCCGGACAGCACGTAATCGCCGATCGAGACCTCCTCCAGTCCCCGTCCGTCGATCACCCGCTGGTCCACCCCCTCGAACCGCCCGCAGACGATCAGGGGGCCGGGGCCCCGGGCGAGCTCGGTGACGCGGGCCTGCGTCAATGGCCGACCGCGGGGGCTCATCAGCAGGCGCGGCCGCGCTTTTGACGGGTCTTGCCCGATCTCGGCGGCATCGATGGCAGCCGCCAGAACATCCGCCCGCAGCACCATGCCCGGGCCGCCGCCGGCAGGGGTATCGTCGACGCTGCGGTGGCGGTCGGTCGCGGAGGCCCGGATGTCCCGCGCCTCGATCTGCCAGAGCCCGGACGCGAGCGCCCGGCCTGCGAGGCTCACGCCGAGCGGCCCCGGAAACATCTCCGGAAACAGCGTCAGCACCGTCGCGCGCCAGGGTGAGGGAGTCGTCATGGCCGCTGGTTAGGGCATTGCGGCCGGCAGGTCGAGGCCCTCGCGGGCGTGATTGCCTAGCTCTTGCGGCCGTACTCGACGACTTCGAGAACGTTATTGATCCGCAGATGGCCGTTCTCCCGTAATACAAAGGTTTTCTTCACCCAATGGTCGATGGCCGGGGCGTACCAGGTCACGGTCGTGATGTCCTGCTTGCGGCTCCGGTCGTTGGTCGAGCGTCTCGAGAGGGTCGTTTCGATCCTGTACGTCTCGAACGTGCCGGCGCGGGTGGTGATGGCCTCCTGGCCGACGACCTTCGAGCGGCCCGAGCGTTTCCAGATGAAGCCCTTGCTGTTGTTGACGTCGTCGGCGGAGATATTCCAGCTATCGCCGGTCTTCAGCGGCGAATGAATGCCGGAGCCATCGCCCGGCTGATACTTCCACTCGCCGTTGTCTTTCAGATTCCACGATCGGTCGTAGACGCTCAGGATGTCGGTATCCCTGCCTTTGATGGTGGTGCGGACGCTGATCTCGCTCGGCGAGACCTCGGTGACCATGTGCGTGCGGATCGAGCTGATTTTGCCGCCGATTTCGTCCCGCACCTCGTAGGTCCAGAAATCGCCTTGCAGCGGCTGCTCCATGGCGATGACCGGCTTTGTATCGGCAGGCGGGGGCGATGGTGTATCGTTTGCCGCCCATGCGGAGGCGGCGCCGACAAGCAGGCAAGCGATCATCGTGGCCGCGTAACGAGACATCAGCGTTTTCCCCCAGGGAGTTTCGGCCATTCACGGCGTCTTCGCGTCGGATGTTAGCGGCGACCGTATTCGACCATTTCGAGCGCGCCCCGCTCGCGAACCCTGCCATACGACCTGCTGACATACGTGCGCTTCACCCAATGATTGATCTCGGGCACGTACCAGACCTGCTGCTCAAACTGGGATTTCTTGGTGGGATCGTTGGTGTTTCGCATCTCGATCGACGTCTCGATCTTGTAGGCCTCGAAAGTGCCTGCGCGGGTGGTGATGCTCTCCTTGGCCGTGACCTTAGAGGTGCCCGTGCGCTTCAGGCTGACACCGGCCGTGCTGTTGGAGCCATTGGACTTGAACGACCAGGACTTGCCGACCGCGAGCGGCATGCGGACACCTGAACCATCGTTTGGCGTGAAGCGCCAGGCGCCATTGTTGATGATGTCCCACGACCGGTCGTAGGTCTGGTAGCCGAAACCGGGCTTGCCGAGGGTCTCGAACCGGATGCTGATCTCGGTGGCCGATACGTCGGTGATGGTGTGCGTCACGGTTGACTTGAGGTCGCCCGTGATCTCGTCGCGCATCTCGTAGGTCCAGTGGTCGCCGACGTGCGGCTCTTCCATGGCTTCGACGGATGGGGCCTCGGCTGCAGGCGGAGGGCTGGGCGGCGTCTGTGCGTGGAGGACGCTTATGGACACGAGCAGGCCGATCGTTGCCAGAGCACAGCAGCGCAGCATGAAATCTCCGGATGTCAAGGAATCGACGGGAGGGGAGGGTGCAACCCAAGCGTGAACCAGCCGGATCCCGAACGCAAGCCCCTTGTCGGAAATTGTTGGCGAGCCGTTACTGCTCCGTCATGACGACGAAGTGTCGTCCTCGTGCCGGTCGCCCTCAATCTCCTGCGGCTGCGCGATCACGACGCGGCCGCCTTTGAGGTCGACCTCCGGCACCACCGCGTTGGAGAACGGCAGCAGCATGGTCGGGCCCTTGAGCGGCGCGATCTCGATGATGTCGCCGGCGCCGAAATTGTGGATCGCGAGCACGCGGCCGAGCGCGTCGCCATCAATGGTGACGGCGGCGAGCCCAATCAGATCGGTGTGGTAATATTCGTCCTCGTCCGTCGCGGGCAGTTTGTCGCGCGCGACATAGAGCTCGATGCCGTTGAGGCGCTCGGCCTCATCGCGGGTCGCGACACCCTTGAATGTCGCGACCAGATGATCCCTGGCCTCGCGCACCTGCGCGATTTCGAACTGGCGCCTGCCGTCCTTGGTCGACAGCGGGCCGTAGCGGCGAACGGCGAAGGGATCCTCGGTGAAGGTCCACAGCTTGACCGCACCGCGCACACCATGCGCGGCGCCGATCCGCGCGACGCAGACCAGCGCCGACATGATCCAGCCTTACGCCTTGGCGGCGGCTTCGGCCTGCGCCTTGCGCTCCTTGCGCGGCACGGCCTTCTGCGGGTTGTTGCGCGCTTCGCGCTTCGCAACGCCGGCGGCATCGAGGAAACGCGCGACGCGATCGGACGGCTGCGCGCCCTTGGCGAGCCAGGCCTTCACCTTGTCCATGTCGAGCTTGAGGCGGGTCTCGTTGTCCTTCGGCAGCAGCGGATTGAAATAGCCGAGACGCTCGATGAAGCGGCCATCGCGGGGAAAACGCGAATCGGCGACGACGACGTGATAGACGGGACGCTTCTTGGTGCCTGCACGGGCGAGGCGGATAACGACGGACATTCAGTTCTCCTTCAAAGTACGTTTTGTTCGGTTGATTGGTATTCCGCGTCACGCGAGATGCTGATCATCCCGTGCGACGAATTCCTCATTTCTTCTTGCCGGGGAAACCGCCGAGGCCCGGCAGCGTCGGCTTGCCGCTCAACCCGGTCAGACCAGGAAGGTTCGGCAGGCCCTGGCGAAGCCCGGCCGGCAGATCCTTCGGCAGATTCGGCAGGCCTTGTCCGCCGCCCGCGCCTTGCATCTTCTCCTGCAACGCCTTCATCTCTTCGGGCGAGGGCATCTTCATGCCGCCGCCGAAGCCCATGGCCTGCGCGATGCCGGCGAGCGGGCCGCGCTTGCCCGAACCCATGGCCTTCATCATATCGGCCATGTTCCGGTGCATCTTCAGCAGCTTGTTGACGTGTTCGACGCTCTGGCCGCTGCCGGCCGCGATGCGCTTCTTGCGGCTGGCTTTCAGAAGGTCCGGATGACGGCGTTCATCGCGCGTCATGGAATCGATGATCGCGACCTGGCGCTTCAGAATCTTGTCGTCGATGCCGGCCGCCGCGATCTGGTTCTTCATCTTGGAGATGCCGGGCATCATGCCCATCAGTCCGCTGATGCCGCCCATATTGGCCATCTGCAGCAGCTGCTCGCGCATGTCGTTGAGGTCGAACTGGCCCTTGCGCATGCGCTCCGCAGTGCGCGCGGCCTTCTCGGCGTCGATATTGGCGGCGGCGCGCTCGACCAGCGAGACCACGTCGCCCATGCCGAGGATGCGGCCGGCGATACGGTCGGGGTGGAAATCTTCCAGCGCGTCGGTCTTTTCACCGGTGCCGATCAGCTTGATCGGCTTGCCGGTGACCGCGCGCATCGACAGCGCGGCGCCGCCGCGGCCGTCGCCGTCAACGCGTGTGAGCACGATGCCGGTGAGACCGACGCGCTGATCGAACGAGCGCGCCAGATTCACCGCGTCCTGACCGGTGAGACTGTCGGCAACCAGCAGCACTTCATGCGGATTGGCCGCGGCTTTGATCGCAGCGGCTTCCGCCATCATCTCTTCGTCGAGCGTGGTGCGGCCGGCGGTGTCGAGCAGCACGATGTCGTAGCCGCCGAGCTTGCCGGCTTCCAGCGCGCGTTTTGCAATTTGCGGCGGCTGCTGGCCGGCCACGATCGGCAGCGTCGGAATGTCGAGGTCGCGGCCGAGCACGGCCAGCTGCTCCATCGCCGCCGGACGGTAGACGTCGAGCGAGGCCATCAGCACCTTGCGCTTGTCGCGCTGGACCAGGCGGCGGGCGAGCTTTGCGGTGGTGGTGGTCTTACCGGAGCCTTGCAGGCCGACCATCATGATCGGCACCGGCGGCACGGAATTGACGTCGATGGTCTGGCCTTCGCTGCCGAGCGTGTTGACCAGCTCGTCATGGACGATCTTGACCACCATCTGGCCGGGGGTGACCGACTTGACGACGGTGGCGCCGATCGCCTGCTCGCGCACGCGCTCGGTGAAGCTGCGCACCACTTCGAGCGCGACGTCGGCCTCCAGCAGCGCGCGGCGCACCTCGCGCATCGCGGCGTCGACGTCCTTTTCGGTCAGCGCACCGCGCCCCGTCAGACGATCGAGAATGCCACCAAGCCGTTCCGACAGATTGTCGAACAATGCCGTTGTCCTTTGTCCTGCTAGCGCAGGGTTGCCGCGTTCACGCTGTCATGCCCCGGCTTGACCAGGGCATCTAGTACGCTGCGGCACCTCGGTTCCAGCCGAGCCGCCTCGGAGTACTGGATCGCCCGATCAAGTCGGGCGATGACCACCTCCTTGGGTCAGCGATCTTCCAAACACCTTTGCGCCCGAGGGCGCACAGCGCTGTCGGGCGTTGACCTCCGGTCCTAAGGCCGGTCGGCGGGTCGAAAAGAAAGCCTTTCCGAGAAAGTGGCGGGGTTAAACGCCGCTCCCGCTCAAAAGTCAAGGAAAGTTAGGGTGCCGGCTCGCCCTTGGTAAGGCAAGGTTTTGAAAACGTGATCATTTTGTCGCGGGTTCCTTTTCCGCCAGCCCCGCCCATATAGGCGGTGATGTCTTACCCTTCCGACCATCCCTAGAAGCCCGCCGTGCCGATCACCCGCCGCCGCCTTTTCGGATTGCTTGCCGGAGCCGGCGCGCTGGTCGGCGTCCCCTCGCTCTGGATGTCCCGCATGAAAACCTATGACGGTCCCGCCTCCGACCATTTCGACGGCCTGACCTTCTTCGATCCGGACGGGTCGCCGCCGAAATCGCTGCGCGAGGTGCTGCGTTGGCAGTTCAGCGGCAAGCGGCGGCGCGCGACCTGGCCGGATTGGGCGCCCAGCCCACATGCCGACACCCCGCCGGCGCGTGTCGATGGCGACAAGGTGCGGCTTTCCTTCGTCGGCCACGCCAGCTGGCTGATCCAGGCCGGCGGTCTCAACATCCTGGTCGATCCGGTCTGGTCAATGCGCGTCTCGCCCGTCGCCTGGGCCGGGCCGAAGCGGCACAACGACCCAGGCATCGCCTTCGAGAAGCTGCCAAAGATCGACGTCGTGCTGGTCTCGCACGGCCACTACGACCATCTCGACATCGCGACGCTGTCGCGGCTCACCAAGAATTTCGCCCCGCGCATCGTCACCCCGCTCGGCAACGACGTCACGATGCGCAGCACCGATCCCACCATCAAGGCGGAAGCGTTCGACTGGCACGACCGCGTCGAGCTCGGCGAAGGCGTCGCGGTGCATCTGGTGCCGACCCGGCACTGGACCGCGCGCGGCCTGTTCGACCGCAACAAGGCGCTGTGGGCGAGCTTTGTCCTGGAGACGCCGGCCGGGAAGATCTACGTGGTTTGCGATTCCGGTTACGGCGATGGCCGCCATTTCCGCCGCGTCGCCGAGAAGCACGGCAAGCTGCGCCTGGCGATCCTCCCGATCGGCGCCTACGAGCCGCGCTGGTTCATGCGCGATCAGCACATGAACCCGGAAGATGCCGTGAAGGCGCTGGCCGATTGCGGCGCCGAGCAAGCGCTCGGGCATCACCACGGCACGTTCCAGCTGACCGACGAAGCAATCGACGCGCCGGCGAAAGCGCTGGTGGACGCGCTCGATGCCGCGAAGATTCCGCAGGAGAAGTTCGTGGCAATGATGCCGGGGCAGGTGGTGGAGATTTAGGTCGTGTATCCACAAACCCGGCGGCGTGATGCGACGAAAGCAATCTCCGCTTTGCTCCCATGGCGACAGGTTTGTGCGGCTCTGCGCCGTTGAACCAGAAGGCCCATGACGCAACAAAACACCATGGATTTCTTTCGGTCGGAAGACCTTGATTGATCAATGGATGGAGCCGGCCTGTGGGATTTTTGCTGAGAATTGTGCTTGCAACCGCTCTCGTGAGCCTTGCTCCAGCCGCCGCCCAGGCGAAGAACGCCGTTGCTTCTCCTGCCTTGCAGAAGGAATTCGATGGCTTCATCGAGAAGTTTCGCGCGGCGCTGAAGGCAAACGATCCCGCCGCCGTCGCCGCTATGACACGATTGCCGTTCATGAACGACAACGCAATTCGCGACGCCGCGCAATTTGGCGCCAAGACCTATCGGACCTCGTTCACGGCGAAAAATCGCGCGTGTATCCAGCGCGGCAAGGCCGTCTACGATCGCGATGACTATAAGAACGACAGTTACTTCGTCTTCTGCGGCGAGCTCATCTTCGTCTTTACCAAGACGCCGGCGGGGTTCCTTTTTACTGATATCAGCGTGAATGATTGACCAGGTGTTGCGCCGACGTGCCTCTTACGAAAGAGGCTACTGCCCCTGCTTGATCGCCCAGCTCACATTCACCGTCACCGACAGCGTCTCCTCGCCGGGCGCGACTGCGGCCGGCGCCGCCATCGGAGCTGTCGCCATGCGGCCCTTGAACAGCGGCACGGGCGCGCCGCCTTCGGTGACGCTGAGCGGCGCGCCAAGCGTCACGCCGGTGGTCTTGGCGTAGATCTCCGCCTTGCGGCGCGCATCCGCCACCGCCTGCTCGCGCGCGTCGTCGAGCAGTTTTGACGCCTGCGTCACCTCGAACGAGATATTGCCGATGTCGTTGGCGCCGGCGCTGACCAGCGTGTCGATGATGCCGGCGACCTTGGTCACGTCGCGGATCTTCACGGTGACGCGGTTGCTCGCGCGGAAGCCGACCACGGGCGATGCGCCGGTGGATTTGTTCTGGCCGTATTGCGGCTGCAGCGACAGCCGCGAGGTCTGGTAATCCTTCTCGGCGATGCCTGCGCTCTTCAGCGCCAGCAGCACCTTGCCCATCGCCGCGTTGTTGGCATCGGAGGCTTCCTTCGCCGTCTTGGCGTCGCTGGCGACACCGGCATCGATCTGCGCGAGATCGGGCGCCGCGGACACCGAGGCTTCGCCGCTCACCGAGATCGCGGAGGGAAAATCGTCGGCGTGCGCCGGCATGGCCAGCAGCGAGGTGGC
This sequence comes from Bradyrhizobium sp. CCBAU 11357, assembly GCF_028128865.1. Taxonomy (NCBI): domain Bacteria; kingdom Pseudomonadati; phylum Pseudomonadota; class Alphaproteobacteria; order Hyphomicrobiales; family Nitrobacteraceae; genus Bradyrhizobium; species Bradyrhizobium sp. CCBAU 11357. Next base: position 332,639 of record NZ_LBJW01000112.1, read on the forward strand.
AAGGACGGCGGCGAGCAGGGCAGGCTTTTTCATCAGTCTCACTTCAGTGGCACGAAAACGTTGATCACGAGCTTGTCCTCAGCGGTCTTCAGGGGATCGGTGAGGTACTCCTCGATGAAGGTGTCCTTGGCTTCCAGCCTCTTGTCGTCGAGGTGGTTGGTGATCGCCTCATAGGTGTTGTCCATGTTGTCGTAGGAGCCGCGATGGACGAATTTCAGCGCCTTGCCTTCAGGCGATTTGCCGACGCTCATGTCCTTGGGCAGGCTCTTCGGGTCCTGCTCGACCGGGATCTCGGCGAGGAAGGTGAAGCCGGTGTCGTCGGTCGAGGTGTAGACGATCATCGAATTGCCTGACGGCTTGATGCCCTGCTTGTCCAGCAGCGTGTTCAGCGCCTTGAAGGCATCGATCAGCGTGTCGAAGGCCGAGTCCCAATTGGCGGTGCCCTTGACCATCACGACCTTCTTGGACTCGAGCGTGGTCTCGAGGCCAAAGGGATCGGCGGTCTGAACCGGGGCGGGCGTGGCGGCGGCCGCCGGGGGCGGGCTGGGCGAGGCGCTGGCGGCGGGTGCTGGCGATGCTGCAGGAGCGGGTGAGGCGCTCGCCGCAGGCGAGGGTGTCGCCGCGGGGGCGGGCGAGGCACTTGCAGCCGGAGCGGGCGAAGCCGACGGGGCCGGCGAGGGACTTGCCGATGCGGCCGGTGCGGGGCTCGGCGTCTGCGCCAGAGCGCCGGACAGCCCAAGCGACAAGGCCGCAGCCGGGATCAGCGCGGCCAAAGCGAGGCGACGGAAACTGGTCATTCTGTTCTCCCCAAGGCCCCCGCTTCGTCGGGGCCTGAATTCATCAAGGCCTTACCCACCAAGGCCTTAACCCGGCCGCGCGTCCCGGTTCGCGCGAACCGCGCCGTTCTAACACGCGAGCGCCGAATTCGTCCCATGACAGATGCGTCATGGCTCATGTCCCGACCCGGGTGGCAAATTACTGGCCAAGCGGCCAAGGATCGCCATATAAGGCAGGCGAAATTCGGGAATTTTCATGAGCGCGCTGGCCAACCACGTATTTGCCAAGATGAACGGCATCGGCAACGAGATCGTCGTTGTCGACTTGCGCGATTCGGCGGCCAAGATCACCCCGGACGAGGCCCGCGCGGTGGCGTCCGCGAACGGCGGCGTGGCCTACGACCAGCTCATGGTGCTGCACAAGCCCCGGCTCGACGGCACCGAGGCCTTCATCAGCATTTACAATAATGACGGCTCGGAGGCCGGCGCCTGCGGCAACGGCATGCGCTGCGTCGTGCGCCGCATCTTCGAGCAAACCGGGCAGACCACCGCGACCTTCGAGACCGCCGCCGGCCTGCTCAATGCCTGGCAGGGGCCGGCGCCCGATCTCTACACTGTGGACATGGGCGCGCCAAAATTCGGCTGGCAGGACATTCCGCTGGCGGAAGAGTTTCGCGACACCCGTTACATCGAATTGCAGATCGGGCCGATCGACAATCCGATCCTGCATTCGCCCTCGGCGGTGAGCATGGGCAATCCGCACGCCGTGTTCTGGGTCGAGGACGTCAACGCCTACGATCTCGGCCGCTTCGGTCCGCTCCTGGAAAACCATCCGATCTTCCCCGAGCGCGCCAACATCACGCTCGCCCATATCGTCGATCGCGAGCACATCACGATCCGCACCTGGGAGCGCGGCGCCGGCCTGACCAAGGCGTGCGGGTCGGCGGCCTGCGCCACGGCGGTCGCCGCCGCGCGGCTGAAGCGTGCCGAGCGCAAGGTCGAGATCACTTTGCCCGGCGGCAAGCTCGGCATCGAATGGCGCGAGCGCGACGATCACGTGCTGATGACGGGCACCGCGACCTTCGAATATGAGGGCACCTTCGATCCGGCGCTGTTCGCGCCGGTCGCCTGATGGCCGTCGACATTGTCACCTTCGGCTGCCGCCTCAATGCCTTCGAGGCCGAGGTGATTCGCGGCAAAGCGGAAGCCGCAGGGCTTTCCGACACGATCGTCATCAACAGCTGCGCCGTCACCAACGAGGCGGTGGCGCAGGCACGCCAGTCGATCCGCAAGTTGAAGCGCGAGCGCCCCGAGGCGCGCATCGTCGTCACCGGCTGCGCGGCGCAGACGCAAGCTGCGATGTTCGCCGACATGGCCGAGGTCGATCGTGTCGTCGGCAATGACGACAAGATGCGCAGCGAGGCGTGGCGGAAGGCACGCGATGCGTTCGATCTCGGCGCCGGCGAGAAGATCGCCGTCAGCGACATCATGGCCGTCAAGGAAATGGCGCCGCATCTCCTCGACGGCTATGCGAACGGCCTGCCGCGCGTGTTCGTGCAGGTGCAGAACGGCTGCGACCATCGCTGCACCTTCTGCATCATCCCGTTCGGGCGCGGCAATTCGCGCTCGGTGCCGATGGGCGCGGTGGTCGATCAGGTGCGGACCCTGGCCGAGCGCGGCCATGCCGAGATCGTACTCACCGGCGTCGATCTCACCAGCTACGGCACCGACCTGCCCGGTGCGCCGAAGCTCGGCATGTTGACCAAGCAGATCCTGCGCCATGTGCCCGAGCTGAAGCGCCTGCGCATCTCCTCGATCGATTCGATCGAGGCGGATGACGACCTGCTCGATGCCATCGCCGAGGATGCGCGGCTGATGCCGCATCTGCATCTGTCGCTGCAGTCAGGCGACGACATGATCCTGAAGCGCATGAAGCGGCGGCATTCGCGGAATGACGCCATCGCGTTCTGCGAGCAGGTGCGCCGCCTGCGCACCGATGTCCTCTTCGGCGCCGACATCATCGCGGGCTTCCCGACCGAGACCGAGGACATGTTCTCGCGCTCGCTCGACCTCGTCGAAGAATGCGGCCTGACCTTCCTGCACGTCTTCCCCTATTCCCCGCGGCCCGGCACGCCGGCCGCACGGATGCCGCAGGTGGCGGGGCCTGAGATCAAGGCACGCGCGAAGCGGTTGCGTGCGGCGGGGGAGGCGACACTGCGACAACGGCTGCAAGCCGAGATCGGCGCAACGCGCGAGGTGCTGATCGAGAGCGCGGAGCAGGGCCGCACGGAGCATTATCTGCCGGTGGCGATTGCGGGCGAGCAGGTTGGGAGCATCGTGCGGCTGAAGATTGCCGGCAGTGACGGCGAGCGGCTCACCACGTAGTTGGTGTCGTCGCCCGGCTCGACCGGGCGACCCAGTACGCCGCGGCTTCTCGGTTCAATCTCCGCCGTCTCTGGAATACTGGATTGCCCGCTTTCGCGGGCAATGACAGAGCAATGTGTGATGAGTAGCAAGCGCCCTAAAGCGCCCTTACCTGCCAGAACCGCAGCGTCCGCTTGGCATTCTCCGCCGTCATTCTCGCGTAGTGTCCCTGCGCCCTGGCGATGTCCGCCGGCTTCATCGCGCCTGTCGCGAAACGGCATTCGAGCACGGCCATGGTCGTTTCCCAGCTGAGCTGCGCGGCCTTGCACGGCACCAGCAGGCCGTCCTCGCGGAGACTCTGCATCAGCGGACGAATTACCTCGACGGTCGACCCCGACAACGCCGCCAGCGCCGCCACCGTCTCCTCATAGCGCCGCTGTTTGGCGAATCCGAACAATGTCGCCTCGTTGAGCTGGCCGGTGGCCTTGAGATACCCGATCGCGCGCCTGGCACCCTCGAAATCGCGGACACCCGACATCTCGCGCTCGACGCCGACGGTGACGGCGGCGATCGCGCTCTGGATCTCCTCGAACAGATGCGGCGGAGCGCGCGACAGCAGGCGGGTGCGCACGGCGTCCGTCGCCGAGCGCAGCAATTGGCGGCGCAGCTCCGACGGCAGATCGACGCGGATGCCGACGCCGACCGCGAGTTCCGGATCGCTTTCGGCCTGGCCGACGATGATGGCAAACCCTTTTCCGGAGACGCGCGCGCCGGGATTGGCGGCGAGCCGCCGGCTGACGCTGGGATAGCGGCGCGCCAGCAGCGCGTCGGTGACGATCTCCTTCAGCCACCAGCGCCCGGCGACCGCGAGCAGATGCGGCTCGCCCTTGCTCGATGCGATCTTCACCAGCTCGCCGTCGTCGAGCCGCGCGGATTCCTGCAGCACGGGGCCGGCGATGCGGATCTCGTCATTGTTGGCGAGGCGGCGGATCACCGACGGCGGCGCCTGCGCGATCGGCGCCAGCTGCGCGCTGATCTCGGCCAGCGCGACGCGCGCGGCCACGTCGGCGATGGCGCGCAGCTCGATGGTGCCGATCAGGCGCTCGAGCACGTCGTCGAACAGCGCGATCTGCTCGTCGTCGAAATTGCCGGCGGAGGAGAGGAACAGCTCGGTGACGCGGCGGGCCGTCGCCAGGCCCTTTTCCGGCGAGCCGATCCGAAGTGCGGATTCGATCTCGTCGATGATCGATAGCCCGGCCTTGGTCATATCACGCGGCTCGTCCTGAGCGGTTACGGAAGCTTTTTCTAAGCAACCGTTATCATTAGAGGTGAGCCCTGAACGTTTCGTAAACCATGGCGCGGTAGCCGGGCACGGCTCCGCTCCTCATCCTGAGGAGCCCGCAAAGCGGGCGTCTCGAAGGGTGGCCGCGGGCGAGATGCGGGCCTTTCATGGTTCGAGACGGCGCTAGCGCGCCTCCTCACCATGAGGGTCGACACCTATTCCCCATTCCACCCGCAGGCCCGGAGCTTCTCATGCATGTGCGGCGGGGCGGGCGCCACAACGCGGATCGGCTCCTTGTTCCGGGAGATCGGCACCACGATCTCGCGCGAATGCAGGTGCAGGCGCGGCTCGCCGAACCGCGGGCCATTGCCGTAAATATTGTCGCCGAAGATCGGCCATCCGGTCGCCGACGAATGCACGCGCAATTGATGGGTGCGGCCGGTGACGGGTTCCATGGCAAGCCAGGCGAAACCGTCGCCCCGGCCCAACACCTTCCAGTTGGTGATGGCCTTCTGGCCTTCGGGATCCGGCTTCTGCCACCAGCCGCGTTCGGCATTGAGCCGGCCGAGCGGCATGTCGATGACGCCCTCATCTTCGGCAGGGCCGCCTTCTACCACGGTCCAGTAGGTCTTGCCGATCTTGCCGTGCTTGAACAAAAGGCCCAGCGATGCCGTCGCCTTGCGGTGGCGGCCGAGCACGAGGCAGCCCGAGGTGTCCTTGTCCAGCCGGTGGGCCAGCACCGGCGGCCGCGGCAGGCCGAAACGCAGCGCGTCGAAGGAATCCTCCAGATTGGGGCCACCCTTTGGGCCGCGATGCACCGGCAGGCCGGCCGGCTTGTCGATGACCAGCATCAGCCCGTCGCGATGGAGCACGCGGCCTAAGATCTCATCGGCGGTCAATTGGGGAACATCGAGCAATTGCAGGACTTTCGGTCAAGGCTTTCGTTTACGGGCCGGAACGGCTAACACGCCACCATGAACGATACCACGTCAGATCCCCCCAAGCTGAGCTGGTGGCGCCGCCTGTCCAACGGGCTGAAGCGCACCTCGTCCTCGCTCGGGACCGCGGTCGCCGACCTCGTCACCAAGCGCAAGCTCGACCGCGCCATGCTCGACGACATCGAGGACGTGCTGCTGCGCGCCGACCTCGGCACCTCCGTCGCGGTGCGCATTGCCGATGCCGTCGGCGCGGGACGTTACGACAAGGCGATCTCGGCGGACGAGGTCAAGGACGTTGTCGCGACCGAGGTCGAGAAGGTGCTGTCGCCCGTGGCAAAACCGCTCGTGATCGACACGGCAAAAAAGCCGTTCGTCATCCTCGTGGTCGGCGTCAACGGCTCCGGCAAGACCACGACCATCGGAAAGCTGTCGCAGAAATTCGCCTCCGAAGGCCGCAAGGTGATGCTGGCGGCCGGCGATACGTTTCGCGCCGCGGCCATCGAGCAGCTCAAGGTCTGGGGCGAGCGGACCAAGACGCCGGTCATCGCGGGCGCGCAGGGCTCGGATTCGGCGAGCCTTGCCTTCAACGCGCTCACCGCGGCGAAGGAGCAGGGCATCGACGTGCTGCTGATTGACACCGCCGGCCGTCTGCAGAACAAGGCCGAGCTGATGAACGAGCTCGAGAAGGTCGTGCGCGTGATCCGCAAGGTGGATGACACTGCGCCGCATGCCGTGCTGCTGGTGCTGGATGCGACCGTCGGCCAGAATGCGCTGTCGCAGGTCGAGGCCTTCCATCGCACCGCCGGGGTCACCGGCCTCGTGATGACCAAGCTCGACGGCACCGCGCGCGGCGGCATCCTGGTGGCGCTCGCCGAGAAATTCAAGCTGCCGGTGCACTTCATCGGCGTCGGCGAAGGCGTCGACGATCTCGCGCCCTTCACCGCGCGCGACTTCGCCCGCGCCATCGCCGGAATCGAGTCATAGGTTTCTCGTCATGCCCCGCGCAGGCGGGGCATTCAGTACGCCGCAGCTTCTCGGTTCAAGCCGAGCTGCCTCTGGAATACTGGATCCCCCGCCCCAGTGCGCAACTGCGCACAAGGCGGGGGATGACAGCAACAAAGGTCAGGTAATGGACAAGACCCAGCCGCATCCGCTGTTCAAGCTCGCGACCGAGCTCGGTCCGCTGCTCGTATTCTTTTTCGTCAACGCGAAGTTCAATCTGTTCGCCGCGACCGGCGCCTTCATGGTCGCCATCGTGGCGGCGATGGCCGCCTCCTACATGGTGACGCGCCACATCCCGATCATGGCGATCGTCACGGGCGTGATCGTGCTGGTGTTCGGCACGCTGACGCTGGTGCTGCACGACGAGACCTTCATCAAGGTCAAGCCGACCATCATCTACGGCCTGTTCGCCGCGATCCTCGGCGGCGGCCTGTTGTTCGGCCGCTCCTTCATTGCCGTGATGTTCGATCAGGTGTTCAACCTGACACCGCAGGGCTGGCGCATCCTCACCTTGCGCTGGGCGCTGTTCTTCGCCGGCATGGCGGTGCTGAACGAGATCGTCTGGCGCACCCAGAGCACGGATTTCTGGGTGAACTTCAAGGTGTTCGGCGTCACCCCGATCACGATGATCTTCGCCATCGCCCAGATGCCGCTGACCAAGCGCTATCACCTCGCGCCGGTCTCGCTGGAGAGAAGCGAGGCCGAGGCGGGGGATGTGAGCAAGGGGTGACGGTCTCTCCGCTCGTCATTGCGAGCGAAGCGAAGCAATCCAGAATGCCTCTGCGGAAGGACTCTGGATTGCTTCGTCGCACCAGCGCAAAATTGCTTCGCAATTTTGTCGCGGGCTCCTCGCAATGACGGTCTTGGCTAAGACCCCGCCTTCAGCGCCTTCTCCATCTGCGGCATCAACACCGTCCGCAGATTGTCCGGCGTGATCGGCCCGACCAGCTTGTAGACGATGGTGCCCTCGCGCCCGACGACGAAGGTCTCCGGCACGCCGTAGACGCCCCATTCGATCGAGGCGCGGCCGTTGGCGTCCACGCCGACATGGCCGAACGGGTTGCCGTAGCGGCCGAGGAAGCGCCGCGCGTTGTCGGCGGCGTCTTTGTAGTTGATGCCGACGAGCTGGAAGCGCTTGTCCTTGGCGAGCTCGGTCAGCAGCGGCGCTTCGTCGTGGCATGGCACGCACCAGGACGCCCAGACATTGACGAGGCTGACCTTGCCCTTGAAGGCGGCGGGATCGAGCCCCGGCACCTGCGTGCCGTTGTCCTGCAACCCCTCGATCGGCGGCAGCACGGTCTGCGGTGCGGGCCGGCCGATCAGCGCGGAGGGAATCCGCGAGGGATCGCCGCTGCCGAGCCGGAACCAGAACAAAAGCGCAAGGCCGACGAAGACGATCAGCGGCAGCACCACCAGGAAGGTGCGGCGCTGCGGCGGAGCGGGGGCAGGTTGATCGCTCATCGCGGCTCCGTCGCGCTGCGGCCCGACCGACGGGTGATGCCGCGCTGCTCCAGCTCGCGCAGGCGCTGCGTCTGGCTGCGATAATCGAGCATGACCCAGCCGATCAGGATCATGACCACGAGGGCGGCAGCGGCATAAGACGTCACGATGAAGGAGGCGTAGGGACCGAGCGACATCGTCATGCAGCCCCAGCTTCTTTTGAGGCGTTGTCGTCACGCGAGCCGGCGGCCACCTCGCTCGAAAACGCGATGCGACTGGCCTGCATCATCTGCAGCGAGCGGACACGGCGGCGCAAAATCTCGTTGCGCATTGCGGCCAGGTGCAGCGTGACGAACAGCAGCGTGAAGGCGATCGCCATCACCAGCAGCGGAATCAGGAACGATTTGTCGAGCGCCGAGCCGCCCATGCGCATCACCGAGGCGGGCTGGTGCAGCGTGTTCCACCAATCGACCGAGAACTTGATGATCGGCAGGTTGATCGCGCCGACCAGCGTCAGCACCGCGGCGGCGCGCGCCGCGCGCGAGGGATCGTCGACCGCGCGCCACAGCGCCATCAGGCCGAGATACATCAGGAACAGGATCAGCACCGAGGTCAGCCGCGCGTCCCATTCCCAATAGGTGCCCCACATCGGCCGGCCCCACAGCGAGCCCGTGAGCAGCGCGAGGAAGGTGAAGGCGGCGCCGATCGGAGCTGCGGCCTTGGCGGCGACGTCGGCGAGCGGATGCCGCCACACCAGCGTGCCCAATGATGCGATGCTCATCACGCCCCATACGAACATCGACAGCCAGGCATTGGGCACGTGGATGAACATGATCTTCACGGTCGCGCCCTGCTGATAGTCGTCCGGCGCGAGCGCAGCTTGATAGAGACCGATCGTGAGCAGGATGATTGTCGCGGCCGCCAGCCACGGCAACACCCGCGCTGTCAGCGCGAGGAACCGCGTGGGGTTGGCGAGGTCGATCAGCGTCATGGTATCGTGATAATCACCGGGGGCCGCTCAGGCAATCAGCACGAAAGTCCGTGGCGAAAGTTGATCGGGGTCAAGGTCGGCCGAGTCCATCTCAATCGAGACCATGGCGCAGGCTCGCCGCCGCCGCGAACGGGCCGATCACGAGACTGACCAGCGACAGCGCGCACAGGATCGAGAACGGCGCGCCGAAGGTCATGGGACCGACGATCACCGCCTGCGAGGCCGCAACGCCGAAAATCAGCACGGGAATCGACAGCGGCAGCACCAGGACGGCCATCAACAGCCCGCCGCGATGCAGCGTCACCGCGAGCGCTGCGCCGATCATGCCGGTGAAGGTCAGGGCCGGGGTGCCCGCCAGCAGCGTCAGCGCCACCGCCGCCGTGGCGACCATGTCGAGGTTGAGCAACAGGCCGAGCACGGGGGTTGCGACAATCAGCGGCAGGCCGGCGGCGAGCCAATGCGCCAGCGCCTTGGCGGCGCAGGCGAGTTCCAGCGGCGTCCGGCTCATCGTGATCAGGTCGAGCGAGCCGTCCTCATGGTCGGCCATGAACAGCCGGTCCAGGGTCAGCAGGCTGGCCAGCAGCGCGCCGAGCCAGAGAATCGCAGGTCCCAGCCGCGACAGCAGCGCCAGATCCGGCCCGACCGCGAACGGCATCAGCACCACCACGGTCAGGAAGAACAAGACGCCAATCAAGGCCCCGCCGCCGACGCGGAGCGCAATCCGGATGTCCCGGCGGATGAGGGCGGCGAGGGCGCTCATGGGGGGCTCCCCTCGTGCCTCAAAGGTGGTGCGCGCCCTCCCCCGCTTGCGGGGGAGGGCTGGGGAGAGGGTGTCTCGACAACGAAGATTCCCCCGGTAACGAAGGCTCCCCCAGACGAGAGAGCCCTCACCCGGCGCCATAGCCGATGCAAAGCATCGGCGTTTTCAAGGGACGGCGGCCAAGGGCCGCCTATGCTGACCTCTCCCGCAAGCGGGAGAGGCAAGAGAGCCCGCGGCGACGGCTGCGTCCACGCTGAGAGCACGGTGCCCAGCCGCTCGGAAAGCTGAGGGTACCTCGGAATCATGCCGTCCCCCCGATCCGCAGCTCTCGCGATTCGACCCCGAGCGGGGCATGCGTCGCCGCGACGATCATGCCGCCGCCAGCCAGGTGCTCCCGCATCAATCCGGAAAACATGTCCTGACCGGCCACATCCAGCGCGTTGGTCGGCTCGTCCAGGAGCCAGACCGGGCGGCGGACGGTCAGCAGCCGGGCCAGCGAGAGCCGGCGGCGCTGTCCCGCGGACAGGAATCCGGCGGGCAAATGGGTGGCGTGGTCGAGCCCGACCTTGGCGAGGCTGTCAGCCGCATCGAAACGCTCTCCTCCAAGAAAATCGGCCCAAAACGTCAGGTTTTCGGCAACGCTCAGCGCCGGCTTCAGGGCATCGCGATGGCCGAGATAGTGGCACTGCTCCGCCAGGGTCAGCTCGCCATCGCCCCCGTCCAGCGCGATCGTCCCGCCGGCGGGAACGAGCAGGCCCGCGATCAGCCGCAGCAGCGAGGTCTTGCCCGATCCATTGCGGCCGACGACCGCGACGGCCTCGCCCGAGACGGCCGCGAAATCGAGCCCGGCGAACACCTCGCGTCCGCCCCGCACGCATCTCAGCCCGTGACCGGACAGCCGCATGTCGCCCTGGTTCGATCCGCTCACAGCCAGGCCTCAGGAAATCTTGGGGTAGCGCATGGGAATTTTTGGCTCGCGGATTGCTGCAGCACGATAGTGGCTGTGGCGGCGCGGTTAGAAAGCTTCTATAAGCCCGGAACTACTTGATGCAGCAACTCAACCTGCCCCTGCAAGCGGCCCAGCCTGATACGCTGACGGTGTTAAAATACCCTGCCGGGTATAACTAACAATTGGGATCTCCTACATGACCTCGCTCGACAGCTTCAAATGCAAAAAGACCCTCAAGGTCGGCGCCAAGACCTATGTCTATTACAGCCTGCCTACCGCCGAGAAGAATGGTCTGAAGGGAATTTCCAAACTTCCCTATTCGATGAAGGTCCTGCTCGAGAATTTGCTGCGCAACGAGGACGGCCGCTCGGTCAAGAAGGAAGACATCGTCGCGGTGTCGAAATGGCTGCGCAAGAAGTCGCTGGAGCATGAGATCGCCTTCCGCCCGGCGCGCGTCTTGATGCAGGACTTCACCGGCGTGCCCGCGGTGGTCGACCTCGCCGCGATGCGCAACGCGATGCAGAAGCTCGGCGGCGATGCCGAGAAGATCAATCCGCTGGTGCCGGTCGATCTCGTCATCGACCACTCCGTGATCGTGAACTTCTTCGGCGACAACAAGGCCTTCGGCAAGAACGTCACCGAGGAATACAAGCAGAACCAGGAGCGCTACGAGTTCCTGAAGTGGGGCCAGAAGGCGTTCTCGAACTTCTCCGTCGTGCCGCCCGGCACCGGCATCTGCCACCAGGTCAACCTCGAATATCTGGCCCAGACGGTCTGGACCAAGAAGGAGAAGATGACCGTCGGCAAGAAGACCGGCACCTTCGAGGTCGCCTATCCCGACTCGCTGGTCGGCACGGATTCGCACACCACCATGGTCAACGGTCTTGCCGTGCTCGGCTGGGGCGTCGGCGGCATCGAGGCGGAAGCCTGCATGCTCGGCCAGCCGCTGTCGATGCTGCTCCCCAATGTCGTCGGCTTCAAGCTGAAGGGCGCGCTGAAGGAAGGCGTCACCGCGACCGACCTCGTGCTGACCGTGACGCAGATGCTGCGCAAGCTCGGCGTCGTCGGCAAGTTCGTCGAGTTCTTCGGCCCCGGTCTCGACCATCTCTCGGTCGCCGACAAAGCGACGATCGCCAACATGGCGCCCGAATACGGCGCGACCTGCGGCTTCTTCCCGGTCGATGCTGCCGCGCTCGATTACCTCAAGACCTCCGGCCGTGCCTCGGCCCGCGTTGCGCTGGTCCAGGCCTATGCCAAGGCGCAGGGCCTGTTCCGCACCGCCAAGTCGCCCGACCCCGTGTTCACGGAGACGCTGACCCTGGACCTCGGCGACGTCGTGCCGTCGATGGCCGGTCCGAAGCGTCCCGAAGGCCGCATCGCGCTGCCCACCGTCGCGGACGGCTTCTCGCTCGCGCTCGCCAGCGAGTACAAGAAGGCCGAGGAGCCGGCCAAGCGCTTCCCGGTCGAAGGCAAGAACTTCGATATCGGCCATGGCGACGTCGTGATCGCCGCGATCACCTCCTGCACCAACACGTCGAACCCGAGCGTCCTCATCGGCGCCGGCCTGCTCGCGCGCAATGCGGCCGCGAAGGGCCTCAAGGCCAAGCCGTGGGTGAAGACCTCGCTCGCCCCGGGCAGCCAGGTCGTCGCGGAATATCTCGCCAATTCCGGTCTGCAGCCCGATCTCGACAAGGTCGGCTTCAATCTGGTCGGCTTCGGCTGCACCACTTGCATCGGCAATTCCGGTCCGCTGCCCGAGGAGATCTCGAAGTCGATCAACGACAACGGCGTCGTCGCGGCCGCCGTGCTCTCCGGCAATCGCAACTTCGAAGGCCGCGTCTCGCCGGACGTGCAGGCGAACTACCTGGCCTCGCCGCCGCTGGTGGTCGCCTATGCGCTCGCCGGCAGCGTCACCAAGAATCTCGCCACCGAGCCGCTCGGCGAGGGCAAGGACGGCAAGCCGGTCTACCTGAAGGATATCTGGCCGACGACCAAGGAGATCAACGCCTTCATGAAGAAGTTCGTGACCGCGTCGATCTTCAAGAAGAAGTACGCCGACGTGTTCAAGGGCGACACCAACTGGCGCAAGATCAAGACGGTCGAGAGCGAGACCTATCGCTGGAACATGTCGTCGACCTATGTGCAGAACCCGCCTTACTTCGATGGCATGAAGAAGGAGCCGGAGCCGGTCACCGACATCGTCGAGGCGCGTATCCTCGCCATGTTCGGCGACAAGATCACCACCGACCACATCTCGCCGGCCGGCTCGATCAAGCTCACCTCGCCCGCCGGCAAATATCTCAGCGAGCACCAGGTGCGTCCGGCCGACTTCAATCAGTACGGCACGCGCCGCGGCAACCATGAAGTGATGATGCGCGGCACCTTCGCCAACATCCGCATCAAGAACTTCATGTTGAAGGGCGCGGATGGAAACATCCCCGAGGGCGGCCTGACGAAGCACTGGCCCGACGGCGAGCAGATGTCGATCTACGACGCCGCGATGAAGTACCAGGAAGAGAAGGTGCCGCTGGTGGTGTTCGCCGGCGCCGAATACGGCAACGGCTCCTCGCGCGACTGGGCCGCCAAGGGCACGCGCCTGCTCGGCGTGCGCGCCGTGATCTGCCAGAGCTTCGAGCGCATCCACCGCTCCAACCTGGTCGGCATGGGCGTGCTGCCGTTGACCTTCGAGGAAGGCACCTCCTGGCAGTCGCTGGGCCTCAAGGGCGACGAGAAGGTCACGCTGCGCGGCCTCGTCGGCGACCTCAAGCCGCGCCAGAAGCTGACCGCGGAGATCGTCTCCGGCGACGGTTCGCTGCAGCGCGTTTCGCTGCTCTGCCGCATCGATACGCTGGACGAGCTCGACTACTACCGCAACGGCGGCATCCTGCACTACGTGCTGCGCAAACTCGCGGCGTAAGCGCGGATTTGTGAACGATGGCTCACTGCGAAGTGAGTAGAAGCCTTAACGAAGGCGGCCTATCAAAGGCCGCCTTCGCGCGTTTGCGGTACGCTTCAGATGGGCCCGCCCGGCGGAAAATCTCCCCTTGGACGTGACCCGGATGGATGAATGTACCGCGCCCCGTAAGACTACGGTGACCATCCGGCGATAAGATTTCCCCCTGAGAGCAACGGTGTGCGGCGTTCGACATGACGACAATGACGGCTTCCCATCTGATTCCACGTTGGTCCGGTGCCCTCTGGTCGGGAGCTCTCGGCATATGTGCGATCATCGCCGTCATTCGTCCTGCCGAGGCTGAGCCCCGCGCCGTCGTCGAATTGTTCACCTCGCAGGGCTGCTCCTCCTGCCCGCCCGCCGACCAGATCATCGGCGATCTCTCCAAGGATCCCTCGGTCATCGCGCTGAGCATGCCGATCGACTATTGGGACTATCTCGGCTGGAAGGACACGCTGGCGGATTCGCGCTTCTCTGCACGGCAGCGTGCCTATTCGCGCATGCGCGGCGACCGCGAGGTCTACACGCCGCAGGTCGTGGTCAACGGCTCCACGCATGTCATCGGCAGCGATCGCGCCGGCATCGAGAACGCGATCGGCAAGACCGACAAGGGCAACGGCGTGATGAGCGTGCCGGTGACGATGTCGCTCTCGGGCAAGCAGATCAACGTGTCGGTGGCCGCGAGCAAGGAGCCCACGGTCTCGCACGGCGAAGTCTGGATCTGCTCGATCGCCAAGTCGGTGCCGATCGCGATCACCCGCGGCGAGAATCGCGGACAGCAGGTCACCTATCACAACGTGGTGCGCAACCTGCTCAAGGTCGGCGACTGGACCGGCCGTCCGGAGAGCTGGACGGTGCCGATCGAAAATCTCACACGCGACGGCGTCGACGGCGCGGTGGTCTACGTCCAGGACGGCAGCCGCGAGCGACCGGGCCCGATGTTGGGTGCGGCGTATACGTCGCTGCATTGAAGCAAGCAGAACGTCTCAGCAATTGATGCTCGCCATTCCGGCGCGCGCGAAGCGCGAGCTATGCTGCGCAATTGCGCACCTGAGAATCCGTCGATCCATTGTGCAAGCTGAGCAATGGATTCCGGGTTCGCGCCAAGAGGCGCGCCCCGGAATGACAGTGGCCGGAAACATCCCGACACAAACAAAAAAGGACCAACTTGCGTTGGCCCTCCTTGTCGTGCGTACAGACCCGATCCTGTTCGACCCCGGGGGGCTGGGGGCTGAGGAATCCGGAACCGAAAGGACCGGGTCAACGCACACCAGTCTTTTCGCAATGCAGGGCGGCGGGCGGTTGGCGGAAAAGCGGCGATACTATGATTCCTGCTAACGATCCCGTGACGGTTTGCCGCGACGGAGTTCCACCCTTGCGTGTGCCCAGAGGCACGGTCGATTCGACCGGTTGAGCCCCTTGCGGCGCGGAACGGTTGGCGCAATCATGCAAGTGTCATGAACCCGGTTCCGGGGACGGTCTTCGCGGACGCGGGTCATAGCCGTGCGATGAGGAGGCGCTTCCCATGAGTCTGACGTCGGAGGATGCCGAGCCGAGCGAGCAGCGCGCGGCGGCGCGTCCCGCCGCGGCGCATGCGCCGCCGAACCGGGTGACCTTCAACCGGCTCGAGCTGCACCGGATTCTCAATCTCTACGGTCGCATGGTCGCCGACGGCGAGTGGCGCGACTATGCCATCGACTTCCTGAAGGACCGCGCCGTGTTCTCGGTCTATCGCCGCGCCTCGGAAGTGCCGATCTACCGCATCGAGAAGGACCCGCGCCTCGCGCGCAAGCAGGGCATGTACAGCGTGATCTCGGCGACCGGCCTGATCCTGCGCCGCGGCCACGAGCTCGAGCGCGTGCTGCTGGTGATCGATCGCAAGCTGGCGGTGGTGTAGCGGCGCGAACGGTGCCGTAGGGTGGGCAAAGGCGCACCGCGCCGTGCCCACGTCCTATCTCAATCGCCCGAACGGTGGGCACGCTTGCGCTTTGCCCACCCTACGAAACCGAGCTTACTTCCCCGGCACCGTGCGCGCGCCCTCGCCGAGGTCGCGCTGCATCATCACCGTGTCCAGCCAGCGGCCGAATTTCAGCCCGACGCTGGGATGCGTGCCGATCATCTTGAAGCCGCACCTTGTGTGCACGCCGATCGATCCGGCATTGGCGGAATCGCCGATCACCGCGATCATCTGGCGGAAGCCGCGCGTCTCGCATTCGGCGATCAGCCGTTCCAGCAACAGCGAGCCGACGCCGCGGCGGTGGAAGGAGGGATCCAGATAGATCGAGTTCTCCACCGTGAAGCGGTAGGCCGGCCGCGGCCGGTAGGCGCCGGCATAGGCATAGCCGGCCACGCGCCCGTCCAGCATGGCGACGAAATAGGGATAGCCGCCGTCGATCAGCGCGCGATAGCGGCGCGTCATCTCCGTAAGGTCGGGCGGCTCCAGCTCGAACGTCGCCGTGCCCTCGCGGACGGCCTGCTGGTAGATGGCGGTGATGGCGGGAAGGTCGGCCTCGGTGGTGGGCCTGATATCGGGTGCGGACATGGCGGGAAGATTAGAGTCTTCCCGCGGCGGCCGGAAGGGGTTCCGCCGCCTCCACCCCCGTCATTGCGAGCGCTGCGAAGCAATCCAGAAATGCATCCGCGGAGGGACTCTGGATTGCTTCGTCGCAAGGGCTCCTCGCAATGACAGGGAGAAGCCACGGCCCAAAAACAAAAACCCCGGCCTCTCGGCCGGGGTTCGTGTCGTTCGCTCGGTCCTGTCGCCTACTCGCGCTGGCCGAGTAGCTGCAGCAGCAGCGTGAACAGGTTGATGAAGTTCAGGTACAGCGACAGTGCGCCGGTGATGGCCGCACGCTCTGCGATGTCACCGCCGGCCGAGGCATAGCCGTAGATGTAGTCGTTCTTCAGCCGCTGGGTGTCCCACGCGGTGAGGCCCGAGAACACCAGCACGCCGACCACCGAGACGATGAACTGCAGCATCGAGCTGGCCAGGAACAGGTTCACCAGGCTGGCGATGATGATGCCGATCAGGCCCATGAACAGGAACGAGCCCATCCCGGTCAGGTCACGCTTGGTGGTGTAGCCGTAGAGGCTCAGCGCACCGAAGGTGGCCGCGGTGATGAAGAACACCCGCACGATCGAGGTGTGGGTGAACACCAGGAAGATCGACGACAGCGAGATGCCCATCAGCGCCGAGAACACCCAGAACAGGATCTGGGCGGTCGAGGGGGCCAGACGGTTGATGCCCGCCGAGATCACGAACACCATCGCGAGCGGCGCGAGCATGAACAGCCACTTCAGGGGGCTGACGAACATTGCGTAGCCGAACGGCGTCAGGAACAGCTTGCCGACGCGGACGGCGTCCGCCGTCGGGACGTCGGTCACGGCGGCCATGTAGACGCCGAGCGCGGCAAGGCCGGTGATGGCCAGGCCAATGCTCATGTAGTTGTAGATGCGCAGCATATAGGCGCGCAGGCCGGCATCGACCGTCGCGGCGTCGACACGCCCGGCGGCCCTGCCGAAAGGAGAAGCGTAGTTACGGTCTAGGTCCGACATGGTCGAATTCCCGTTGGTTGGTCCGGTCCGGCATGAGGGTCGCCATGCCGCCGGTTCGTCAAATTCTATCTCGGAGACCGCTGCCAGCCGACTAAATTTTGGCTCACAATCGGGGCCCCGAACCCATTCGATATGTGGGAAACTAACACATTCGCTGCAACCTTCCACGCGCGGCCGAATGTCGCCCTTGGCGGCAATCCTGACGTGGAGCTGACGAGCAGCGTGGTGAATCGCGGAAACCGGGCGATTCCGGCTCGATCCGCCGCTTCAATTTGTCACAAATTTCGCAACACCGTCGCGGGCTTTTTGTTCAATGCCAGCAGCGTGCCGGCAAGCCCGAGCCCGACGGTGACGACCAGCGCGGCCGCGACCACGCCGGCGGCGCTGCCGGCCTGCCAGACGAAGCTCAGCGTCATCAGCCGCGTGACGATCATCCACGCGGCGATGCTGCCAGCGATCACCCCGAATACCGCGGTGGCAAGGCCGATCAGGAGGTATTCGAGGGCATAGGCGCCGAGCAGCCGCAGCCGCGTCGCGCCCAGGGTCTTCAGGATCACCGCATCATAGACCCGGTGGCGGTGGCCGGCGGCGAGCGCCCCGCCCAGCACCAGGATCGCCGAGATCAGGGTCACGGCGCTGGCGCCGCGGATCGCCAGTGCCAAATTGGTCACGACCGAGCCGACCGTCTGCATCACCTCGCGCACGCGCACGCTCGTCACCATCGGATAGGCGTCGGCGACCTCCTTGATGATCATGCCGTCGCCCGCCGCATTTCCGCCCGCTTCCGTCAGCGTCGCGATGTGGGTGTGCGGCGCGCCCTTGAAGGCGTTGGGCGAGAACACCAGGACGAAATTGATGCCGAGCCCCTGCCAGTCGATCGTGCGCAAATTGCTGATCTTCGCCGGGATGTCGCGGCCGAGCACGTTGACCACCACCTCGTCGCCGAGCTTGAGACCGAGCCCGTCGGCGATCTTCTTCTCCATCGAGACCAGCGGCGGGCCGGAATAATCGGCGCGCCACCACTCGCCCTCGACCACCTTGGAGCCCTTGGGCAGCTCGGCGGTGTAGGTCAGCCCGCGGTCGCTCTGCAGCACCCATTCGGAATCGGTGGTGGGCTTGAGCTCCTCGGCGCGCACTCCACGCGCGGCGACGATGCGCCCGCGCAGCATCGGCACGTCCTCGATTCTGGCGCCGGGGGCGATCCGGTGCAGATAGGCGTCGAACTGCTCGGCCTGCGCGCTCGGAATGTCGATGAAGAAGAACGACGGTGCCTGGTCGGGGAGCGCGGCCAGGAACTGCCGGCGCAGATTGCCGTCGATCTGGGTGATGGTGACGAGCACGGCGAGCCCGAGTCCCAGCGACAGCACGACCGAGGGCGTCAGCGCGCCCGGCCGGTGGATGTTGGCGATCGCAAGCCGCAGCATCGGCAGCCGCGTCCGCGGCAGCCGTCGTGCGATCGCCATCAGCAGGGCGGCGATGCCGCGCAGCAACGCGAACACGACGACGGAGGAGGCCACGAACACCGCGGCGATGCGCTTATCGAACGACAGGCCGATCACCACCGCGACGAGGAGTGCGATCACGACCCCCATGAACACGAGGTAGCCCGCACGCGGCCGGTGCCATTCGGAGCTGATGGTGTCGCGGAACAGCGCGGCCACCGGCACGTCGTGCACGCGCCCGAGCGGCCACAGGCCGAAGGCAAGCGCGGTGAGGAGGCCGTAGACGAAGGACAGCGCGAGCTCGTCGGCATGCACGGCCGGCACCACCGGCAGCGGCAGCAGCTTGCCGAACAGGCCAACGATGGCAAAGGGCATCGCGGCGCCGAGCGCAAGGCCGATCACGGATCCGATCGCCGCCAGCAGGAGCACTTGCGCCAAATAGATGCCGAACACGTCCCGGCCGGTGGCGCCGACGGCCTTGAAGGCGGCGATCACCTCGAGCTTGCGGTCGATGTGGCTCTTGACGGCATTGGCGACCCCGACGCCGCCGACCAGCAGCGCGGCGAGGCCGACCAGGGTCAGGAACTGCGTGAAGCGGCTGATATTGCGTTCGAGCTGCGGCGAGGCATTGGACCGGCTGCGGATCTCCCAGCCCGCTTGCGGCGCGGCGCTGCGCGCATCCGCGATGAAGGCTTCGGTGGCGCGCTCGTTGTTCGCAGCCTCTGGCAGCTTGACCCGGTAGACCCAGCGCACCAGGCTGCCGGGCTGGATCAGGCCGGTGGCGCGAAGGCCCGCTTCGCTGATCAAAAAGCGCGGCCCGAAGCCGATGCCGCCCGCGAGCTTGTCGGGCTCGGCCTCGACCGTCGAGCGGATCTGGAAGGTCGCCGCGCCGATGGTAACGCGGTCGCCGGTCTTGAGAGAAAGCCGCGCCAGCAGCGTCGGATCGGCGGCGGCGCCGAACGCGCCGTCGCGCTCGGCGAGCAGATCGGCCATCGGCAGGGGCGGCGCCAGCGTCAGCTGCCCCAGCATCGGATAGGCGCTATCGACCGCCTTCATCTCCACCAGCGCCAGCTTGCCGTCAGCCGAACGCGCCATGCCGCGCAAGGTCGCAGCGGTCGACAGCGTGCCGCGCGAGCGCAGGAACGCGACCTCCTCGGGCTTGGCCTCGCGCTGGAACAGGACGAAGGAGACGTCGCCGCCGAGCAGCGTGCGGCCCTCGCGCGCGAGACCATCGCTCAGGCTGGCGGAGACCGAGCCGACGCCGGCGATCGCCATCACGCCGAGCGCGATGCAGGCGATGAAGACGTAGAAGCCGCGCAGGCCACCGCGCAATTCGCGCAAGGCGTAGCGCAGCGACAGCGCGACGGCGTTCGGCTTCGCGAACGGTTCGGCCACGGCGCTCATGCCGGCGCAGACTGCGTGTCGATGCGGCCCGAGCGCAGGCGGATGACGCGGTCGCAGCGTTGTGCGAGCGAGGAATCGTGCGTCACCAGCACCAAGGTCATGCCGCGCTCGGCATGCTTGGTGAACAGCAGATCGACGATCTGCTTTCCGGTCGCTTCGTCGAGATTGCCGGTCGGCTCGTCCGCGACGAGGATCGCGGGATCGGGTGCGAGCGCGCGGGCGAGCGCGACGCGCTGCTGCTCGCCGCCGGAGAGCTGCGTCGGATAATGATGCAGGCGGTCGCCGAGCCCGACCGATTGCAGCTCCTCTGCCGCACGCTTGGCGGCATCGGGATTGCCGGCGAGCTCGAGCGGCACCGCGACGTTCTCCAGCGCGGTCATGGTCGGGATCAGGTGGAAGGACTGGAAGACGATGCCGACCTGGCGGCCGCGGAAGCGCGCCAGCGCGTCCTCGTCGAGGGCATTGAAAGGCGTGCCATTCACCACCACCTCTCCGCTATCAGGACGCTCCAGCCCCGCCATCACCATCAGCAGCGTGGATTTGCCCGAGCCTGACGGGCCGATCAGGCCGATCGTCTCGCCCGAGGCGACGCGCAGGCTGATATCCTTGAGGATGTGAACGCGTGCCGCGCCCGCGCCCAATGACAGATTGACGTTGGAGATGGCGATGGTGTCCGCGGTGGCGGCGAGCGAAGAGGGGTCGATGCGAGTGTCCATGGTCCGGTCATATGGCAACTCCGCACGCGGGGTCGAGAGGCGTTACGGATTGTTCATGCACATAGCCGTGTTGATGCTCGCCTTGATGACGATGGCGAACCCGGCTTGGGCGGGCGCGACCAAACCGGTCAAGCTTGTCGTCCTCGGCGATTCCCTGAGCGCCGGCTTCGGCCTTCCGGCCCAGGAGGCGTTCCCCCAAAAGCTTCAAAAAGCCTTACAAGCCAAAGGCATAGAGGTCGACATGACCAATGCCGGGGTGTCCGGCGACACCACCTCGGGCGGCCGCGACCGGCTCGACTGGTCGGTGCCCGATGGAACTGACGGCGTCATCGTCGAGCTCGGCGCCAATGACGCGCTGCGCGGCATCGATCCCGACGTGGCGCGCGCGGCGCTGACCGACATCGTCCAGCGGCTCAAGGCGCGAAAGATTCCAGTCATGCTCTGCGGCATGCTGGCGCCGCCGAATTACGGCGCCGAATACGCCGCGCGCTTCAATTCGATTTATCCGGATCTGGCGAAGACATTCGACGTGCCGCTCTATCCGTTCTTCCTCGAGGGCGTCGCGGCCGACGCCAAGCTCAACCAGGCCGACGGCATTCATCCGACCGCCGAAGGCGTCGACATCATCGTCGGCAGGATCATGCCCACGGTGGAGGCATTCATTGGCACGATCGCTGAGCAACGGCGTTGAAAACCAGGCAACGCTAACCCTAATTCCCGGGGTTTTACCGGGGTGAGCTGCGGCATGCTTCGCAGAGTCACACAACTGCGATAGGAATCAGGGTACCGGTGATTCGTCGCCGGCTCTAATTTGGATATGGTTCTCGCGCTTCGAGGACTGTACCCAAGCATCGGGAGTGCGAAACGATGCCGCGTTTGTTCACGGGTCTGGAAATTCCGGCCGAGATCGGCCAGTCGCTTTCCAACTTGAGGGGCGGCCTCCCCGGCGCCCGCTGGATCGATCCCGAAAATTATCACGTCACCCTGCGCTTCATCGGCGACATCGACGGCGTTTCCGCCAACGAGATCGCCTCGATGCTGTTTCGCGTCGACCGCAAGCCGTTCGAGGTGAAGGTGCAGGGCCTCACCAGCTTCGGCGGCCGCAAGCCGCGCGCAGTGGTCGCCACCATCGCGCCGAGCAAGCCGCTGATGGAATTGCAGGCCGAGCTCGAGCGCATGATGCAGCGCATCGGCCTCGACCCCGAGGGACGCAAGTTCATCCCGCACGTCACGCTCGCGCGGCTGCACGACGCCTCCGACCGCGACGTCGCCGACTATCTCTCGATCCGCGGCTACTTCCCGAGCAAGGCGTTCACGGCGGAGCGCTTCGTGCTGTTCTCCTCGCGCGCATCGACGGGCGGTGGCCCGTATGTGGTCGAGGACGCCTACGAACTGTGTGAGTAGCTCCGCTCTCGTACCCCGGCCGCAGAGCCGGGGCCTAGTGCTCGGCGATGAACGTAAATTTGGTGATGAACGAGACAGTGGGTCCCGGCTCTGCGCAGCAGCGTTGCACGCTGCAGCGCGTCCGGGACACGAAACCGCATAGCTCTGACCTCATTTCACGGCTTGCAATTTCCGCCGGTCTCTGGCCGTAAAGGGCCATGCTCTCCACCCAAAATCCCTCATTCCGCGAGGCCTACCAGGCCGAGATCGCGTCCGGCGCGATCGAGCCCGATGCCGCGCAGGCCGAGGTCGCCGAGGCCTATGCGGCGCTGGACCTGCGGCTTTCGACCTACAAGCCCGCCCGCAAGCAAGGCCTGCTCAGCCGCCTGTTCAGCTCTGGTGACAAGGATGAGGCGCCGCGCGGGCTCTACATCCATGGCGAGGTCGGCCGCGGCAAGACCATGCTGATGGACCTGTTCTTCCAGCACTCATCGGTCGAGCACAAGCGCCGCGCGCATTTCCACGAGTTCATGGCGGACGTGCACGAGCGCATCTACGACTACCGCCAGAGCATCGCGCGCGGCGAGATCGCCGATGGCGACGTGATCGCGTTGACCGCCAATGCGATCTTCGAGGAGAGCTGGCTGCTCTGCTTCGACGAATTCCACGTCACCGACATCGCGGACGCGATGATCCTCGGCCGCCTGTTCGCGAAACTGTTCGAGCTCGGCACAGTCGTGGTCGCGACCTCCAACGTCGCGCCCGACGATCTCTACAAGGGTGGCCTCAACCGCTCGCTGTTCCTGCCCTTCATCAAGCAGATCACCGACCACATGGACGTCGCGCGGCTCGATGCGCGCACCGACTTCCGGCTCGAAAAACTTCAGGGCGTGCGGATGTGGCTGACGCCGGCCGACGGCGATGCCGACGCCGCGCTCGACCGCGCCTGGGTGAAGATGACCGGCAATGCCAAATGCAAGCCGCGCGACATTTCGATCAAGGGGCGCATCCTGCACGTGCCGTGCTCGGCCCATGGCGTGGCGCGCTTTGCCTTCGCCGATCTCTGCGAGCAGCCGCTCGGCGCATCCGACTACCTCAGGCTGGCGCACGACTATCACACCATCCTGGTCGACCATATTCCAGTGATGGACTCCTCCCAGCGCAACGCCGCCAAGCGCTTCATCACGCTGATCGATACGCTCTATGACAACGCCGTGAAGCTGATGGCCTCGGCCGACGCCAACCCGATCTCGCTTTACCTCGCTACCGAGGGTGTTGAGGCCATGGAGTTCAAGCGGACCGCCTCGCGCCTGATCGAAATGAGCTCGGAATCCTATCTGGCGCTGCCTCACGGCCGCAAGGATTCCACCGCCAGCGGCTCGACCAAGGGCCTGGTGGAGACTTAAGTCCTATCCCCGCCGTCATTCCGGGGCGCGCGGAGCGCGAGCCCGGAATCCATTTCTCAGCGCGCTCCGCCGCCCGATGGATTCCGGGCTCGCGACTTTCGTCGCGCCCCGGAATGACAGGGCTGCGTGCCTGAGACCGCGCCAAGCCCGACAATTGGGCATTGGGCGACTTGAACGGGGGAGGCGAAAGGGATAACCACCCGTCTCAGTTTTCCCCTCCTTACGTGTCTAAAGGACAGGTTCACATGGCGCGCGACAAGATTGCTTTGATTGGCTCCGGTCAGATCGGCGGAACGCTGGCTCACCTCATCGGCCTGAAAGAACTGGGCGACGTCGTGATGTTCGACATCGCCGAAGGCGTGCCGCAGGGCAAGGCGCTCGACATCGCGCAGTCCTCGCCGGTCGACGGCTTCGACGCCCACTACACCGGCGCCAATTCCTACGAGGCGCTCGACAACGCCAAGGTCTGCATCGTCACCGCCGGCGTGCCGCGCAAGCCCGGCATGAGCCGCGACGACCTCCTCTCCATCAACCTCAAGGTCATGGAGCAGGTCGGCGCCGGCATCAAGAAGTACGCCCCCGATGCCTTCGTCATCTGCATCACCAACCCGCTCGACGCCATGGTCTGGGCGCTGCAGAAGGCTTCCGGCCTGCCGCACAAGAAGGTCGTCGGCATGGCCGGCGTGCTGGATTCGGCGCGCTTCCGCTACTTCCTCGCCGACGAGTTCAACGTCTCCGTTGAAGACGTCACCGCTTTCGTGCTCGGCGGCCACGGCGACACCATGGTGCCGCTGGTGAAGTACTCCACCGTCGCGGGCATCCCGCTGCCCGACCTCGTCAAGATGGGCTGGACCTCGCAGGCGCGCCTCGACGAGATCGTCGACCGCACCCGCAACGGCGGCGCCGAGATCGTCAATTTGCTGAAGACCGGCTCGGCCTTCTACGCGCCGGCGGCCTCCGCGATCGCGATGGCCGAGAGCTATCTGAAGGACAAGAAGCGCGTGCTGCCCTGCGCCGCCTATCTCAACGGCGAGTACAGCGTGAAGGACATGTATGTCGGCGTGCCCGTCGTGATCGGCTCCAAGGGCGTCGAGCGCGTGGTCGAGATCGAGCTCGCCGGCAAGGACCGCGAGGCTTTCGACAAGTCGGTCGGCGCCGTGCAGGGCCTGGTCGATGCCTGCAAGAAGATCGCACCCGATCTTCTCGGCCGCTAAGGCGCAAACGACACCCCGCCGAAGATCGAAACCGGTCTTCGGCGGTTTCACTTCCGGGACCCACTGCCGGGGCGGGTTCCCTAGTCCAGAGATCTCGAAGTCAAAGAATCCGGGTTGCAGTTCCTGTGGTATATGGTATGCCAGCCACAAGACTGAGGTGGGCCCATGAGGTCACCGCCCGCGGGTTCAGGGAGCGACCAAATGAATATCCATGAATATCAGGCCAAAGCGCTGCTGGGTGAGTTCGGCGTGCCGATCTCCAAGGGCGTCCCGGTCCTTAAAGCGAGCGACGCCGACGCTGCGGCCAAGGCGCTGCCCGGCCCGGTCTGGGTGGTGAAGAGCCAGATCCATGCCGGCGGCCGCGGCAAGGGCAAGTTCAAGGAGGCCTCGGCCGGCGACAAGGGCGGCGTCCGCATCGCCAAGTCGGCCGCTGAAGTCTCCGAGTTCGCCAAGCAGATGCTGGGCGCAACGCTGGTGACCGTGCAGACCGGCCCCGCCGGCAAGCAGGTCAACCGCCTCTACATCGAGGACGGCTCGGACATCGACAAGGAGTTCTACCTCTCGATCCTGGTCGACCGCGAGACCTCGCGCGTCTCCTTCGTCGTCTCGACCGAAGGCGGCGTCAACATCGAGGACGTCGCGCACAATAGCCCTGAGAAGATCGTCACCTTCTCGGTCGACCCCGCCACCGGCATCATGGGTCACCACGGCCGCACGGTCGCCAAGGCGCTGAAGCTCTCCGGCGATCTCGCCAAGCAGGCCGAGAAGCTCACCGCGCAGCTCTACGCCGCCTTCGTCGCCAAGGACATGTCGATGCTGGAGATCAACCCGCTGGTCGTGACCAAGCAGGGCCAGCTCCGCGTGCTCGACGCCAAGGTGTCGTTCGACGACAACGCGCTGTTCCGTCACCCCGAGGTGCTCGCGCTGCGCGACGAGACCGAGGAAGACGCCAAGGAAATCGAAGCGTCCAAGTACGACCTCAACTACGTCACGCTCGACGGCAACATCGGCTGCATGGTCAACGGCGCGGGCCTTGCCATGGCGACGATGGACATCATCAAGCTCTACGGCATGGCGCCGGCGAACTTCCTCGACGTCGGCGGCAGCGCCAGCAAGGAGAAGGTCGCGGCCGCCTTCAAGATCATCACCGCCGATCCCAACGTGAAGGGCATCCTGGTCAACATCTTCGGCGGCATCATGAAGTGCGACGTGATCGCCGAGGGCGTCACCGCTGCGGTTCGTGAAGTCGGCCTCAGCGTGCCGCTGGTGGTCCGCCTCGAAGGCACCAATGTCGAGCTCGGCAAGAAGATCATCCGTGAATCCGGACTGAACGTGGTGCCCGCCGACAATCTCGACGACGCCGCGCAGAAGATCGTGAAGGCCGTCAAGGGAGGCTAACGCCATGGCCCAGGACCATCTCGCCGCATCATCTCCGCTCCCCGAGCATGCGCGCCTCGCCGCGTTCGCCGGCGAATGGGATGGTGAGGAGGTGGTCTTCCCGTCGCGCTGGACGGCGGGCGGGCCGGCTACCTCGCACGTCGTCGCGCGCATGGACCTGAATGGATTTTATCTGATCCAGGACGCGGTGCAGATGCGCGACGGCAAGCAGGTCTTCGCCACCCACGGCATCTTCACCTTCGACCGCGACGACCGGACCTACAAATTGTTCTGGTACGACTCGCTCGGCTACACGCCGCCTTCGCCCGCCTCAGGCGGGTGGGTCGGCCAGACCCTGACGCTGGTGCGCGGCTCGCTCCGCGGCAATGCGCGCCACGTCTACGAGATCATCAACGAGGATTCCTACTCGTTGAAGATCCAGTTCTCGCCGGACGCGGAAGGCTGGGCCGACGTCCTCACCGGCGTCTACCGCCGCATCCACTGACCCTCTCACTCTGTTAGTTTCGCGAAAGCAGACCTCATGTCCATCCTGATCGACAAGAACACCAAGGTCATCTGCCAGGGCTTCACCGGCAAGAACGGCACGTTCCATTCCGAGGCCGCGATCGCCTACGGCACCAAGATGGTCGGCGGCACCTCGCCGGGCAAAGGCGGCGCGACGCATCTTGGCCTGCCGGTGTTCGACACCGTGCGCGAGGCGCGTGAGAAGACCGGCGCCGATGCATCGGTGATCTACGTGCCGCCGCCGGGCGCGGCGGACGCGATCTGCGAAGCGATCGACGCCGAGGTCCCGCTGATCGTCTGCATCACCGAGGGCATTCCGGTCGTGGACATGGTGCGCGTCAAGCGCTCGCTGCTCGGCTCCAAGTCGCGCCTGATCGGGCCGAACTGCCCGGGGGTCATGACCGCCGGCGAGTGCAAGATCGGCATCATGCCCGCGAACATCTTCAAGACCGGCTCGGTCGGCATCGTCTCCCGCTCGGGCACGCTGACCTATGAAGCCGTGTTCCAGACCTCCCAGGAAGGTCTCGGCCAGACCACCGCGGTCGGCATCGGCGGCGACCCGGTCAAGGGCACCGAATTCATCGACGTCCTGGAGATGCTGCTCGCCGACCCCAAGACTGAATCGATCATCATGATCGGCGAGATCGGCGGTTCCGCCGAGGAGGACGCCGCCCAGTTCCTCAAGGATGAGGCCAAGCGCGGCCGCAAGAAGCCGATGGTCGGCTTCATCGCCGGTGTCACCGCCCCTCCCGGCCGCCGCATGGGTCATGCCGGCGCCATCATCTCGGGCGGCAAGGGCGATGCCGGTTCCAAGACTGAGGCGATGAAATCCGCAGGGATTACAGTGTCTCCGTCCCCCGCCCGCCTTGGCCATACGCTTGCCGAAAAGTTGAAAGGCTAATTCACTTCTTCGTGCTTTTCCGGGCGAAGTTTCGCAGCAAATAGGGTAAAGGGTGCCTGTCGCGTCGAGCCCTGTCGGGGAGCTCGGCGCCAGCGCCGTTTGTTATGCGCGAACCGAAATCGCCAGGAACTCAAGTATGTCTCGCCAGGACGCGAACGCAGCCTTTGCCCTGTCATCCTTTTTGCAGGGCACCAACGCCACCTACATCGACGAAATCTACGCCCGCTACCAGAAGGACCCGTCCTCGGTCGACGCCGAGTGGCAGGAGTTCTTCAAGAGCCTGAACGACGCGCCCGCTGACATCAGCAAGAACGCGGAAGGCCCGTCCTGGGAGCGCGACAACTGGCCGCTGACTCCGAAGGATGACCTGACCTCCGCCCTCGACGGCAACTGGGCCGAAGTCGAGAAGGCGGTCGGTACCAAGATCGCCGCCAAGGCGCAGACCAGGGGCGCCGACATCTCCTCCGCCGACGTGCTTCAGGCCACGCGCGACTCCGTCCGCGCCCTGATGCTGATCCGCTCCTACCGCATGCGCGGCCACTTCCACGCCAAGCTCGATCCGCTCGGCATCGAAGCCCAGCGCAACCGCGAAGAGCTCGATCCGCGCACCTACGGCTTCACCGAGGCCGATTTCGACCGCAAGATCTTCCTCGATCACGTGCTCGGTCTCGAATACGGCACGTTGCGCGAGATCACCGCGATCTGCGAGCGCACCTACTGCCAAACGCTCGGCGTCGAGTTCATGCATATAAGCAACGCCGCGCAGAAGGCCTGGATCCAGGAGCGCATCGAGGGACCCGACAAGGAGATCTCGTTCACGCGCGAAGGCCGCAGGGCCATCCTGCAGAAGCTGATCGAAGCCGAAGGCTTCGAAAAGTTCTGCGATACCAAGTTCACCGGCACCAAGCGCTTCGGCCTCGACGGCGGCGAGGCCCTGATCCCCGCGCTCGAGCAGATCATCAAGCGCGGCGGCAATCTCGGCGTGAAGGAAATCGTGCTCGGCATGCCGCATCGCGGCCGCCTCAACGTGCTGACGCAGGTGTTGGGCAAGGCCCATCGCGCACTGTTCCACGAGTTCAAGGGCGGCTCGGCCAATCCCGACGCGGTCGAAGGCTCGGGCGACGTCAAGTACCACCTCGGCGCCTCCTCGGACCGCGAGTTCGACGGCAACCGCATCCATCTGTCGCTGACCGCCAACCCCTCGCATCTCGAGATCGTCGATCCCGTGGTGCTCGGCAAGGTCCGCGCCAAGCAGGACCAGCACGGTGATCCCCCGGACATGCGCATCTCCGTGATGCCGCTTCTGATGCACGGCGACGCAGCGTTCGCCGGCCAGGGCGTGGTCGCGGAGTGCTTCGGCCTGTCCGACCTGAAGGGCTATCGCACCGGCGGCTCCGTGCACTTCATCGTCAACAACCAGATCGGCTTCACCACCTATCCGCGCTACTCGCGCTCCTCGCCCTATCCGTCGGATGTGGCGAAGATGATCGACGCGCCGATCTTCCACGTGAACGGCGACGATCCGGAAGCCGTCGTGTTCGCGGCCAAGGTCGCGACCGAATTCCGGCAGAAGTTCCACAAGCCCGTCGTCATCGACATGTGGTGCTACCGCCGCTACGGCCACAATGAGGGCGATGAGCCGGCCTTCACCCAGCCGGTGATGTACAAGCGGATCGCGGCCCATCCCTCGACGCTCACGCTCTACTCCAAGCGCCTGATCGCAGAAGGCGTCGTCACCGAGGGCGAGGTCGACAAGCTGAAGGCGGACTGGCGCGTCCGGCTCGACGCCGAGTTCGAGGCCGGCACCTCCTACAAGCCGAACAAGGCCGACTGGCTCGACGGCAAGTGGTCCGGCTTCAAGATCGCCGACCAGGAAGAGGATGCGCGGCGCGGCGTCACCGGCGTCGACATCGCCACGCTGAAGGATATCGGCCGCAAGATCACCAAGGTCCCGGACGGCTTCCGCGTTCACCGCACCATCCAGCGTTTCCTCGACAACCGCTCGAAGGCCATCGACACCGGCGTCGGCATCGACTGGGCGACCGGCGAGGCGCTGGCGTTCTGCTCGCTGCTCAACGAGAACCATCACGTCCGCCTGTCCGGACAGGATTCGGAGCGCGGCACCTTCTCGCAGCGCCACTCGGTCCTGATCGACCAGGAAGACGAAAGCCGCTACACGCCGTTCAACCATCTCGGTCACGAGCAGGGCCATTACGAGGTCATCAATTCGCTGCTGTCGGAAGAAGCCGTGCTCGGCTTCGAATACGGCTATTCGCTCGCCGAGCCGAACACGCTGACGCTGTGGGAAGCCCAGTTCGGCGACTTCGCCAACGGCGCGCAGGTCGTGTTCGACCAGTTCATCTCCTCGGGCGAGCGCAAATGGCTGCGCATGTCCGGCCTCGTCTGCCTCTTGCCGCACGGCTATGAGGGCCAGGGTCCGGAGCACTCCTCGGCGCGCCTCGAGCGGTACTTGCAGATGTGCGCGGAAGACAACATGCAGGTGGTCTACCCGACCACGCCGGCGAACTACTTCCACGCGCTGCGCCGGCAGCTGCATCGCGAGATCCGCAAGCCGCTGATCATGATGACGCCGAAGTCGCTGCTGCGTCACAAGCGGGCGGTGTCGCGTCTCGAAGAGCTGGCGAAGGGCACGACCTTCCACCGCATCCTCTATGATGACGCCCAGATGCTGCCGAACGAGGCGATCAAGCTCGTGCCCGACGAGAAGATCCGCCGCATCGTGCTGTGCTCCGGCAAGGTCTATTACGACCTCTACGAGGAGCGCGAGAAGCGCGGCATCGACGACATCTACCTGATGCGCGTCGAGCAGCTCTATCCGGTGCCGCTGAAGGCGCTGGTGGCCGAGCTGTCGCGCTTCAAGAAGGCCGAGATGGTGTGGTGCCAGGAAGAGCCCCGCAACATGGGTGCCTGGCACTTCATCGAGCCCTATCTGGAATGGGTGCTGAACCAGGTGAACGGCGTGAGCCGGCGTCCGCGCTATGTCGGCCGCGCCGCTTCCGCCGCGACCGCCACGGGTCTGATGTCCAAGCATCAGGCTCAGCTGAAGGCGTTCCTGGACGAAGCACTGAGCTGAGAAGGTTTTTAGGACTAGGTCATGCCCCGCCTAGTGCGCAATCGCGCACGGGGGCGGGGCATCCAGTATTCCGCGGCTTTCGTTTTGATCACGAAGGTCACGGCGTACTGGATTGCCCGCCTTCGCGGGCAATGACGTATGAAATTCATGACCGCTACCGGCGATCCCTTAAGGAAGAGACCATGACTGAAATTCGTGTGCCGACGCTCGGCGAATCCGTCACCGAGGCCACCATCGGCCGCTGGTTCAAGAAGGCCGGCGACCCCGTCGCCGTCGACGAGCCCTTGGTGGAGCTCGAGACCGACAAGGTCACCATCGAAGTCCCCGCGCCCTCCGCCGGCACGCTGAGCGAGATCATCGCTGCCGATGGTGCGACCGTTGCCGTGGGCGCGCTGCTCGGTCAGATCACCGACGGTGCCGGCGCTGCCAAGCCCGCCGCTGCTCCCGCCAAGGCGGCTGCTCCTGCTGCTGCCGCTTCTGCTCCCGCGCCGGCGCCCGCTACCGCGAAGGCACCGCCGGCCGACGCGCCGCTCGCTCCGTCCGTGCGCAAGCTCTCGGCCGAGACCGGCATCGACGCCTCGACCGTTCCCGGCTCCGGCAAGGACGGCCGCGTCACCAAGGGCGACATGCTCGCCGCGATCGAGCGTGCCGCCTCGGCGCCGACCCCGGTCAACCAGCCCGCCGCTGCCGTGCAGGTCCGCGCGCCCTCGCCGGCCGATGACGCCGCCCGCGAAGAGCGCGTCAAGATGACCCGGCTGCGCCAGACCATCGCGCGCCGTCTCAAGGACGTGCAGAACACCGCGGCCATGCTCACGACCTTCAACGAGGTCGACATGACCAACGTCATGGCGCTGCGTGCGCACTACAAGGACGCGTTCGAGAAGAAGCATGGCGCCAAGCTCGGCTTCATGGGCTTCTTCACCAAGGCCGTCGTGCAGGCGCTGAAGGACATCCCGGCCGTCAACGCCGAGATCGACGGCAGCGACCTGATCTACAAGAACTACTATCACATCGGCGTGGCCGTCGGCACCGACAAGGGCCTGGTCGTGCCAGTGGTGCGCGACTGCGACCACAAGTCGATCTCCGACATCGAGAAGAGCATCGCCGATTTCGGCCGCCGCGCCCGTGACGGCCAGCTTAAGATCGACGAGATGCAGGGCGGCACCTTCACCATCACCAACGGCGGCATCTACGGCTCGCTGATGTCGACCCCGATCCTGAACGCGCCGCAGTCGGGCATTTTGGGCATGCACAAGATCCAGGAACGGCCGATGGTCGTCGGCGGCAAGATCGAGGTGCGCCCGATGATGTATCTGGCGCTGTCCTACGATCACCGCGTGATCGACGGCAAGGAAGCCGTCACCTTCCTGGTTCGCGTCAAGGAGAGCCTGGAAGATCCGGCGCGCCTGGTGCTCGATCTCTGATCGCTGATGCGTTGCGAGCGCCGTCGCGACTGATGCGAGGGCGCGTGTCGAACCATGGAGGCGCGCGTGACGGATAAAGTCGTTGTCATCACCGGCGGCAGCCGCGGCATCGGGCGGGCGACCGCGATCGCGGCGGCCGCGCGCGGCTTCCGCATTGTGGTCGGCTATGCCAGCAACAAGAATGCCGCCGACGAGGTCGTCGCGCAGATCGCGGCCAGCAATGGCAAGGCCATCGCTGTGAAGTGCGATGTCGCCGAGGAAAGCGACATCCTCAATTTGTTCAAGGAGGCCGACAAGTTCGGCACCCTCGGCGCTCTCGTCAACAATGGCGGCATCGTCGGCAAGAGCGGCGTGCGCGTCGACGAGATGTCGGCCGAGCGCATCCAGCGCGTCATGGCGGTCAACGTCACCGGCTCCATTCTCTGCGCGCGCGAGGCGGTGAAGCGGATGTCGACCAAGCACGGCGGCAAGGGCGGCGTCATCGTCAACCTGTCCTCGGTCGCGGCCCGTCTCGGCGCACCCAACACCTATGTCGACTACGCCGCGTCCAAGGGCGCGGTCGATTCCTTCACCGTCGGCCTCGGCTATGAGGTCGCGAACGAAGGCATTCGCGTCGCCGCGATCCGTCCCGGCCTGATCGACACCGAGATCCACGCTGCCGGCGGCGAGCCCGACCGCGCCCATCGTCTGGCGCATCTGGTGCCGATGAAGCGCGTCGGCACCGCCGATGAAATCGCCAATGCCATCGTCTGGCTGATCTCGGACGAGGCCTCCTACGTCACCTCAGCCATTCTCGATGTGTCTGGCGGACGCTGAGGCGCCACGCTGACACATCCTCGCCACGCCTAACCTTACGGGACTTTCTCTCATGGCTACCTACGATCTCGTCGTCATCGGCACCGGACCGGGCGGTTATGTCTGCGCGGTACGCGCGGCCCAGCTCGGCATGAAAGTCGCCGTGGTCGAAAAGAACGCAACCCTCGGCGGCACCTGCCTCAATGTCGGCTGCATGCCGTCGAAGGCGCTGCTGCACGCCTCCGAGATGTTCGAGGAAGCCGGCCATTCCTTCGCCAAGATGGGCGTGAGCGTTTCCGCGCCGAAGCTCGATCTGCCCGCGATGATGAACTTCAAGCAGCAGGGCATCGACGGCAACGTCAAGGGCGTCGAGTTCCTGATGAAGAAGAACAAGATCGACGTGCTCAAGGGCACCGGCAAGATCCTGGGCACCGGCAAGGTCGAGGTCTCCGCCGACGGCAAGTCGCAGGTGGTCGAGACCAAGAACATCGTGATCGCCACCGGCTCCGACATCGCGCGCCTCAAGGGCATCGAGATCGACGAGAAGCGCATCGTGTCCTCGACCGGCGCGCTGTCGCTGGAGAAGGTGCCAGGCCGATTGCTGGTCATTGGCGCCGGCGTGATCGGACTCGAACTCGGCTCCGTGTGGCGCCGGCTCGGATCCGAAGTCATGGTGGTCGAATTCCTCGACCGCATCCTGCCCGGCATGGACGGCGAGATCGCCAAGCAATTCCAGCGCATCCTTGAAAAGCAGGGATTTGCATTCAAGCTGGGCTCGAAGGTGACCGGCGTCGAGGTGAACAGCAAGGCATTGCTCGCGAAAATCGAGCCGGCTTCCGGCGGTGCCGCCGAGACCATCGAAGCCGACGTCGTGCTGGTCTGCATCGGCCGCGTGCCCTACGCCGACGGGCTCGGCCTCAAGGAAGCCGGCGTCGCGCTGGACGCGCGCGGCCGGGTGCAGATCGACCCGCATTTCGCCACCAGCCTGAAGGGCGTCTATGCCATCGGCGACGTCGTCGCGGGCCCCATGCTCGCGCACAAGGCGGAGGATGAAGGCGTCGCGGTCGCCGAGATCATCGCCGGCCAGGCCGGCCACGTGAATTACGACGTGATCCCGGGCGTCGTGTATACCACGCCGGAAGTGTCCTCCGTCGGCAAGACCGAGGAGGAACTGAAGCAGGCGGGCGTGGCTTATACGGTCGGGAAGTTTCCGTTCACCGCCAACGGCCGCTCCAAGGTCAACCAGACCACCGACGGCTTTGTGAAGATTCTCGCAGATGCGAAGACCGATCGCGTGCTCGGCGTGCACATTATCGGCCGCGAAGCCGGCGAAATGATCCATGAAGCGTGTGTTCTCATGGAATTTGGCGGCAGTGCGGAAGATCTCGCGCGCACCTGCCATGCCCATCCGACCCGCTCGGAGGCCGTCAAGGAAGCCGCGCTTGCGGTCGGCAAGCGCGCCATCCATATGTAGCGAAGCGCCCAGCGCCAAATCGGGCGGGAAACACATGCTGCGCCGCCTTCTTCAACCGGTCTGGGTCCTGCTTGCGATCGTCTTCCTGATCGAGGCCTGGCTGTGGGACCATCTCGAGCCGATCGTCGCCAAGGTCGTCGCGGCCGTCCCGCTTGCGCGCTTCAAGCAATGGCTGACGGAGCGCGTCGATGCGCTGTCGCCGGCCATGACGCTGATCGTGTTCGCGGTCCCCATCATCCCGCTGTTTCCGCTCAAGCTGGTCGGCCTGTGGCTGCTCGCGCATGAATACTGGACCAGCGCCGTCTTCACGATCGTGTTCGCGAAGCTCATCGGCGTCGGCGTTACCGCCTTCGTGTTCGACGTCACGCGCGCCAAGCTTCTGGAGATGCGCTGGTTCGAGCGGATCTACGGGCTGGTGCTAAAGATCCGCGCCAAGGCCGCCGCGCTGGTCGACCCGATCAAGCGCCGCATCCGCGAATTGATCGCCGGCGACGGCGAGGGCTGGTCGTCCCGCACGTTGCGTATGATCCAGCGTTTCAGGAAGAGCGTGCACCAGGCGCGGTAGCTGCACGCCGCTTGTTCGATATTGTCCCCACATATTCGGTCATTGACCGCGAAGGCGGGCAATCCAGTATTCCAGAGACGTCAATGATTGAACCGAGAAGCCGCGGCGTACTGGATGCCCCGCCTTCGCGGGGCATGACACTTGTCGGTGCGGCTACAATTGCTGCCTCAACACCTCAATGCAAATGCAGCAGATGCGGCCACCACAGGCCGAGTGCGGTCATGATCAGGCCGGCGATCGTCAGCACGCCGCCGACATAGGCGAGCGCGAACATGCCGGTGATGATGGTGGCCGAGGCCAGCACGATGCCGATCTGGAAGGCGGCCGAGGCCAGCTCGAAATGGTGGTATTTCGCGGTCGCCTCGTCGCGGTCGTGCTCGGCGTGCTTGGCCTTCTCCGCAAGCTGCTCGGTGCCTTCACCGGTCTCGGGCTCGGAGCGGTAGCGCTGCGCGGTCTTGGTCCAATCCTCGATCTGCTTCTGCACGGCGGGCTTCTGCGCCTCGTCCGCGGCGGCCAGCGTCAGCTTGCCCTGCTCGGCGGCGGTCACCACCACGGTGCGGCGGATGCTCTTGGCCTGGAAGAACGCCCAGAGATTGGCGGCCTCGACGTTCTTGCTGATCGATTCGGTCTGGGCCCCCTTGCCGAGCGTCTCCGAGATCGCAAGGAAAAGCGCCAGCACGGCGATCAGAAGGGCGATCTTCTTGTTCGAGCCGGACGCGTGTTCGGCGTGCTCGGCATGTTCCATGCTTTCATGTGCGCTCATGATTCCCCTCTTGGTCGGTTCCGCAACGATTGACCGAACCGCGCGGCCTGCGCAAGAGGCCTGACTGCTGTGACAGCTTCATGTCAGATTTCAGCGGCACTTCAGCGCCGCGGATGCGCGCTCGCATACACTTCGAGCAGCCGCTCGGAATCGATGCCGGTATAGACCTGTGTGGTTGAGAGCGAGGAATGGCCGAGCAATTCCTGGATGGCGCGCAAGTCCCCGCCGCGCGAGAGCAGATGCGTCGCGAAGGAATGGCGGAGCGCGTGCGGCGTGGCGCTGTCGGGCAGCCCAAGCGCACCGCGCAGCCGCTCCATCGCGAGCTGGATGATGCGCGGGCTCAAGGGACCGCCGCGTGCGCCGACGAAGATCGGCCCTTCCGCCGGCAGCGGATAGGGGCACATCGAAACGTATTCCTGCACCAGCTCCAGCACGTTCTGCAGCACCGGCACCATGCGGGTCTTGTTGCCCTTGCCGGTGACGATCAGCACGTCGCCTTCGCCGGGACGCGGCACCTCACGGCGCTTCAGGGAGAGCGCTTCGGAGATGCGCAGCCCCGATCCGTAGAGCAGGGCCATCACCGCGGCATCGCGCGCCAGAATCCAGGTCTCGCGTTCCTCGCCGGCGCGCTCGTCGGCATCGGCGAGACGTTTGGCCGATGCCATCGGCAGCGGCTTCGGCAGGCTCTTTGCGACCTTGGGCGCGCGGATCGCCGACAACGCGCCGACCTTGCCTTTGCCCTCGCGCTCCAAGAAACGTCCGAACGAACGCAGGCCCGCCAGCGCACGCATCAGGCTGCGGCCGGCAATGTCGTCGGCCCGGCGCATCGCCATGAAGGCGCGCACATCGGTCGCCTCCAGCGCCGCGAAGCGCTCGAGCGTGACGCGCTCGCCCCAATGATTGCTGAGGAAATCCAGGCACTGCCGCAAGTCGCGGCCATAGGCCTCCAGCGTCTTCGGCGACAGCCGCCGCTCGGCGCCGAGATGCGCCAGCCAGCGCGCCATCTCCTGCGCGATCGAGGGATCGGCGCTGGCGAGCTCGATGTGTGGGGCGGCCGCTTTGCTCATGCACTCTGGACGTGGTGATTCCGCACAGTATATCGCATCACACCAGTTTACTGTTCGCTAAGGCCGCCGCGCGGCGCTAGCCTGAAGGCCTCAAGGTTCCGATTCTCAGCTCATGGACCAATCGCCGCGCAACAACACCGCCCCCGCCACCCGCATGGTCGACGTGCTGGTGCCGGTCGCGCTCGACCAGACCTATTCCTACAAGGTGCCGCGCGGCATGGAGCTGAAGGCGGGCGATCTCCTCAGCGTGCCGCTCGGTCCGCGCGAGGTGCTGGCCGTGGTCTGGGGCGAGAACGCCAATCCCGATCCGCGCCTGCACAACCGCCTCAAGGAGGTCAGCGAGAAGCTCGACATTCCGCCGCTCAAGCCGGAGCTGCGCTCGGTGGTGGACTGGGTCGCCAATTACACGCTGAGCCCGCGCGGCATGGTGCTGCGCATGTGCCTGCGCATGGGCGACAATCTCGGCCCGGAGCGGGTGCGCGCCGGCGTGCGCCTGACCGGCGATCCTCCGAAGCGTCTGACGCCGGCGCGGGCGCGCGTGATAGCGGTGCTGTCGGACCGGCTGCTGCACGGCAAGTCCGAGGCGGCCAGGGAGGCCGGCGTCTCCGCGGGCGTGATCGACGGCCTCGTCGATGAAGGCACGCTCACGGTGGAGCCGATGCCGCCGCCGCCTCCACCGCCGGCGCCCGATCCGGAATTCGGCCGGCCGGATTTTTCGCCGCTGCAGCGTGTCGGCGTGGATGCGATGCGCGCGCTCGCGGCCAACGGCACCTTCCATGTCGCTCTGCTCGATGGCGTCACCGGCTCGGGCAAGACCGAGGTCTATTTCGAGGCCGTCGCCGAGGTGATCCGCCGCGGCAAGCAGGCGCTGATCCTGATGCCGGAGATCGCGCTCACCGGCCAGTTCCTCGACCGTTTCGCGCAGCGTTTTGGCGTGCGGCCGATCGAATGGCATTCGGAGCTGACGCCGCGCACCCGCGCGCGCAATTGGGCTGCGATCTCCGAAGGTTCGGCGCCGGTCGTGGTCGGCGCGCGCTCGGCGCTGTTTCTCCCTTACGCCAATCTCGGCCTCATCGTCGTCGATGAGGAGCACGACCAGGCCTACAAGCAGGACGACGGCGTGCATTACCACGCCCGCGACATGGCGGTGGTGCGCGGGCATATCGCAAAAATCCCGGTCGTGCTGGCCTCCGCGACGCCGTCGGTGGAGTCCGAGGTCAACGCGCGCAAGAACCGCTATCAGCGCATCGCGCTGCCCTCGCGCTTCGGCGGCCAGCACATGCCGCATATCGAGGCCATCGACCTGCGCCGCGAGCCGCCCGCGCGCGGTCGCTTCATCTCGCCGCGGCTTGCCGGCGAGATCAGGACCGCGATCGAGCGGCGCGAGCAGGCGCTGCTCTTCCTCAATCGCCGCGGCTATGCGCCGCTGACCTTGTGCCGTGCCTGCGGCCATCGCTTCGCCTGCACCATCTGCGATGCCTGGCTGGTCGATCACCGCTTTCGCCAGCGCCTGGTCTGCCACCATTGCGGCTTCTCGATGCCGCGCCCGCATATCTGCCCGCACTGCTCGGCCGAGGAATCGCTGGTTGCGGTCGGCCCCGGGGTCGAGCGCCTGCAGGAGGAGGCGGCCGCGCTGTTCCCGGACGCGCGCACCATGGTGCTGTCGAGCGATCTCATCACCTCGATCGAGACGATGCGCAGCGAGCTGAATGAGATTGCCGAAGGCCGCGTCGACATCATCATCGGCACGCAGCTCGTGGCGAAAGGCCACAACTTCCCGCGGCTCAATCTGGTCGGCGTGGTCGATGCCGATCTTGGCCTCTCCAACGGCGATCCGCGCGCGGCGGAGCGGACCTGGCAATTGCTCAACCAGGTGATCGGCCGCGCCGGCCGCGAGCAGGGCCGCGGCGTCGGTTATCTGCAGACCCACCAGCCCGATCATCCAGTGATGCGGGCCTTGATCGCCTGCGACCGCGAGGCCTTCTACGACAGCGAGATCGAGCTGCGCGAGAAGACGCTGTATCCGCCGTTCGGCCGGCTCGCCAGCCTGATCATCTCCGCCGGCGACCGCCCGGCCGCTGAAGGCTTTGGCCGCAAGCTCGTCGCGCTCGCGCCGCGCGACGAGCGCGTCGTCGTGCTCGGCCCCGCCGAAGCGCCGCTCGCCGTCATCAAGGGCCGCTACCGCTTCCGCATCCTGGTGAAATCGGCGCGCGGTTTCGACCTGTCGGACTATTTGCGCAACTGGCTCGCGGTCTGCCCAAAGCCGACAGGCAATCTGAAGCTGGAAGTGGACGTCGATCCGCAGAGCTTTTTGTAGTGGCTGCCCGACTCTCCCTCGTCATTGCGAGGAGCCCTTGCGACGAAGCAATCCAGAGTCTTTCCGCGGAAAGATTCTGGATTGCTTCGCTGCGCTCGCAATGACGACAGCAAACAAAAAAGCCCGCGGTCCCCCAAGACCGCGGGCTTGTTTCTCGTGCGCAGAAAACTGATGAAAACTGCGCGTTCGCTCGGGCGCTCGTCGCGTTTAGGAGACGACTTCCGCGGTGACGCGGCCGACGCCGGCACCGGTGAGGCCGATGGCGCGGGCTGCACCCGTGGAGAGGTCGAGGACACGGCCGCGAATGAACGGGCCGCGGTCGTTGATGGTGACGATCACGCTCTGGCCGCGGTGGGTGACGCGCAGCTTGGTGCCGAACGGCAGCGAACGGTGCGCTGCGGTCATGGCGTTCTGGTTGAAGCGCTGGCCCGAGGCGGTCCGGCTGCCGGATTCGTTGCCGTAATAGGAGGCCACTCCGGAGAAGCTGTGGCCCGTGCCGGAGGTCGGCGTCATCGACGCATTGGCATTGCGCCAATCGGAGGTCGCATTGGCTTCGGTCTGGGCGTGGTGGCGGTGGTGATGCCGGTGATGCCGGGATTTGGCGGAAGCTTCGGTGGCAGTTCCACCGACGATCAGAGTTGCGGCGACGAAAGCAATCGCCGTACGCGGCCGGGTCACAAAGCCCAGCGTCTTCAAAGACAGCATTTAATGGTCCCTAAGCTAGTATTGCCACATTTGTGGCAAGTGGAGCCCCCATCAGTTTGTGAGCGGGTTGGCGTTTCGATTCCTAATGAGGCGTGAATTGGGCAGTAAATCCGGTATGTGTCGTCATGAAATATCTTGTTACCGCCGCACGATATTCGGCCGATGTTCCGTAATCTTCGGCTTTAACGATTTATTAACCTCCAGATTACTCACGAATACTGTAAAGCGAAGTCATCGCCGCCAGCGTTTAGAATTCAATAAGTATTCGGCGCGTGGAACTCGCTGGGGCGGATTCACGCCTCAGCGATCCGTGTTCATGGCGGCTATGCGCTAGGGGCAGGAACCAATGGAGGCTCGGCGGCAGGGCCGGCGCCAATTTCCGTGAGCTGGGAGGCCGCCGCCTCGGCCGCCCCTCGGCGCGCGATGTGTGTCGCGCGGCTGCGACGAACTGGCGACAGAACCTCATGCCTTTAATTTGGCGTCATGTTGCACCTGCGCGCCTGCTATGTTAGCAAAGCCGCGATTTTAACGAGCCCGGCACCTCCCGTGCTGGTCGAAAATCGAAGTCCCGCTTGAATTCCAAGGGCTTGGATCGCTAGGCGCCGCTTCGTGGCGACGGTTTTTCCCTTGCGAGTTTGACAGCAAAAAGAGCGCGTCTGTGGCTGCAGAAGATACGTCCGTTTCCGGTGTGTCCGGCCGTTATGCAACGGCCTTGTTTGAACTGGCCCGCGACCAGAATTTGGTCGACGCGGTCAAAGCCGATCTCGACAAATTCGAGGCCCTGCTGAGCGAGAGCGCCGATCTGAAGCGCCTCGTCCGTAGCCCGGTGTTCGCGGCCGACGCCCAGTCCAGAGCCCTCTCGGCCGTGCTGGACAAGGCGGGCATCGCCGGCATCGCCGCCAACTTCCTGAAAGTGCTGACGGCCAACCGCCGCCTGTTCGCGGTGGCCGACGTCATCCGCGCCTACCGCGCGCTCGTCGCCAAGTTCAAGGGCGAGACGACGGCCGACGTCACCGTGGCGGAAGCGCTCTCGGACAAGAATCTCGATGCCCTCAAGGTCGCCCTGAAATCGGTGACCGGCAAGGATGTCGCGCTGAACGTGAAGATTGATCCCTCGATCATCGGTGGCCTCGTCGTCAAGCTGGGCAGCCGCATGGTCGATGGCTCGCTTCGCACCAAACTCAATTCGATCAAGCACGCGATGAAAGAGGCAGGCTGATGGACATCCGCGCCGCGGAAATTTCCGCGATCCTCAAGGACCAGATCAAGAATTTCGGCCAGGAAGCTGAAGTCTCCGAAGTCGGACAGGTGCTGTCCGTCGGCGACGGTATCGCCCGCGTCTACGGTCTGGACAACGTCCAGGCCGGTGAAATGGTCGAGTTCGAGAACGGCACCCGCGGCATGGCGCTGAACCTCGAGACCGACAACGTCGGTGTCGTTATTTTCGGTGCCGACCGCGAGATCAAGGAAGGCCAGACCGTCAAGCGCACCCGCGCCATCGTGGACGCGCCGGTCGGCAAGGGTCTGCTCGGCCGCGTCGTCGACGCGCTCGGCAATCCGATCGACGGCAAGGGCCCGATCCAGGCCGACAAGCGCATGCGCGTCGACGTCAAGGCGCCCGGCATCATTCCGCGCAAGTCGGTGAACGAGCCGATGGCGACCGGCCTCAAGGCGATCGACGCCCTGATCCCGATCGGCCGCGGCCAGCGCGAGCTGATCATCGGCGACCGCCAGACCGGCAAGACCGCGATCGCGCTCGACACCATCCTGAACCAGAAGCCGCTCAACGCGCAGCCGGACGAGAACATCAAGCTGTACTGCGTCTACGTCGCGGTCGGCCAGAAGCGTTCGACCGTCGCGCAGTTCGTGAAGGTGCTGGAAGAGCAGGGCGCGCTCGAATATTCGATCGTCGTCGCCGCCACCGCCTCCGATCCGGCGCCGATGCAGTACATCGCGCCGTTCACCGGCTGCACCATGGGCGAGTACTTCCGCGACAACGGCATGCACGCGGTCATCATCTATGACGACCTGTCCAAGCAGGCCGTCGCCTACCGCCAGATGTCGCTGCTGCTGCGCCGCCCGCCGGGCCGCGAAGCCTATCCGGGCGACGTGTTCTATCTGCACTCCCGCCTGCTCGAGCGTGCGGCGAAGCTGAACAAGGACCAGGGCTCGGGCTCGCTGACGGCGCTGCCGGTCATCGAAACCCAGGCCAACGACGTGTCGGCCTACATCCCGACCAACGTCATCTCGATCACCGACGGCCAGATCTTCCTGGAAACCGACCTGTTCTTCCAGGGCATCCGTCCTGCCGTGAACGTCGGTCTGTCGGTGTCGCGCGTGGGTTCGTCGGCGCAGACCAAGGCCACCAAGAAGGTCGCCGGCAAGATCAAGGGTGAGCTCGCGCAGTACCGCGAAATGGCGGCGTTCGCGCAGTTCGGCTCCGACCTCGACGCTTCGACCCAGCGCCTGCTCAACCGCGGTTCGCGCCTCACCGAGCTGTTGAAGCAGCCGCAGTTCTCGCCGCTGAAGATGGAAGAGCAGGTCTGCGTGATCTGGGCCGGCACCAACGGCTATCTCGATCCGCTCCCGCTCAACAAGGTGCGCGCGTTCGAGGACGGCCTGCTCTCGCTGCTGCGCGGCAAGCACGCCGACATCCTCAACTCGATCCGCGACAGCCGCGACCTCTCCGACGACACCGCCGGCAAGCTGAAGTCGGTGGTCGAAGGCTTTGCGAAGAGCTTCGCTTAAGAGTGCCGTCATGGCCGGGCTGAAGCGCGAAGCGCGTCTTCGCAACTGAAGCTCCGGCCATCCACGTCTATTGACGTGAGAGGTGGCACGTGGATGCCCGGGACAAGCCCGGGCATGACGACTGGGATAGGCTAGCGGCTTGATCGTTAGGATCGAACCGCCGGGGTGAACGAAGAATGGCGTCACTTAAAGACATGCGCGTCCGCATCGCCTCCACCAAGGCGACGCAAAAGATCACCAAGGCCATGCAGATGGTCGCGGCCTCCAAGCTGCGCCGCGCGCAGACCGCGGCGGAAGCCGCGCGTCCCTATGCCGAAAAGATGAGCGCGGTGATCTCCAACATCGCCAGCGCCGCGGCGGGCTCGCCCGGCGCGCCGGCGCTGCTGGCCGGCACCGGCCGCGATCAGGTTCACCTGCTGCTGGTCTGCACCGGCGAGCGCGGCCTGTCCGGCGCCTTCAACTCCTCGATCGTGCGCCTGGCCCGCGAGCGCGCCCTGGCGCTGATCGCGCAGGGCAAGGAAGTGAAGTTCTTCTGCGTCGGCCGCAAGGGCTACGAGCAGCTCCGCCGCCTGTTCGACAAGCAGATCGTCGAGCACATGGACCTGCGCAGCGTCCGCCAGCTCGGCTTCGTCAATGCCGAGGACATCGCCAAGAAGGTGCTGGCCCGTTTCGACGCCGGCGAGTTTGACGTCTGCACGCTGTTCTACTCGCAGTTCAAGTCGGTGATCGCACAGGTCC
The DNA here is from genome assembly GCF_028128865.1 of Bradyrhizobium sp. CCBAU 11357. NCBI lineage: Bacteria > Pseudomonadati > Pseudomonadota > Alphaproteobacteria > Hyphomicrobiales > Nitrobacteraceae > Bradyrhizobium > Bradyrhizobium sp. CCBAU 11357. The sequence continues at coordinate 375,707 of NZ_LBJW01000112.1, forward strand.
CGACTGCCCAGCAGATCATCCCGCTGGTCGTCGAGGAAGGCGGTGCGAACGCCAGCGCGACCTCCTACGAATATGAGCCGGAGGAGGACGAGATCCTCACGCGCCTGTTGCCGCGCAATCTCGCGGTGCAGATCTTCCGCGCCCTGCTCGAGAACAACGCTTCGTTCTACGGCGCGCAGATGTCGGCGATGGACAACGCCACCCGCAACGCCGGCGAAATGATCCGCAAGCAGACGCTGGTCTACAACCGCACGCGTCAGGCTCAGATCACCAAGGAACTCATCGAAATCATCTCCGGCGCAGAAGCAGTCTGACCGGACACGAAATTCGGATCGAAGGAGACAGTAAATGGCTACAGCAGCCACACAGATCGGTCGCGTTACCCAGGTCATGGGCGCCGTCGTCGACGTGCAGTTCGAAGGCCACCTGCCGGCCATTCTCAACTCGCTGGAGACCAAGAACGGCAACAACCGCCTGGTGCTGGAAGTCGCGCAGCATCTCGGCGAGTCGACCGTCCGCACCATCGCGATGGACGCCACCGAAGGTCTGGTGCGCGGCCAGGAAGTGACCGACACCGGTCAGCCGATCTCGGTTCCCGTGGGTGACGGTACGCTCGGCCGCATCATGAACGTCATCGGCGAGCCGATCGACGAGGCCGGCCCGATCAAGTCGGAAGGCATCCGCGCCATCCACCAGGAAGCGCCGACCTATACCGACCAGTCGACCGAAGCCGAAATTCTCGTCACCGGCATCAAGGTCGTCGATCTGCTCGCTCCGTATGCGAAGGGCGGCAAGATCGGCCTGTTCGGCGGCGCCGGCGTCGGCAAGACCGTGCTGATTCAGGAGCTGATCAACAACGTCGCGAAGGCGCACGGCGGTTACTCCGTGTTCGCCGGCGTCGGCGAGCGTACCCGCGAGGGCAACGACCTCTATCACGAGTTCATCGAGTCCAAGGTCAACGCCGATCCGCACAATCCGGATCCGAGTGTGAAGTCGAAGTGCGCTCTGGTGTTCGGTCAGATGAACGAGCCGCCGGGCGCTCGCGCCCGCGTCGGCCTGACCGGCCTGACTGTCGCCGAGCACTTCCGCGACCAGGGCCAGGACGTGCTGTTCTTCGTCGACAACATCTTCCGCTTCACGCAAGCGGGTTCGGAAGTGTCGGCGCTGCTCGGCCGTATTCCTTCGGCGGTGGGTTATCAGCCGACGCTCGCGACCGATATGGGCGCGCTGCAGGAGCGCATCACCACCACGCAGAAGGGTTCGATCACCTCGGTGCAGGCCATCTACGTGCCGGCCGACGACTTGACCGACCCGGCGCCCGCGACCTCATTCGCGCACTTGGACGCCACCACGGTGCTGTCGCGCGCGATCTCGGAAAAGGGCATCTATCCGGCGGTGGACCCGCTCGACTCGACCTCGCGAATGCTCTCCCCGCTCGTCGTCGGCGAGGAGCACTACGCCGTCGCCCGTCAGGTCCAGCAGGTGCTGCAGCGCTACAAGTCGCTCCAGGACATCATCGCCATTCTCGGCATGGACGAGCTTTCGGAAGAGGACAAGCTGACGGTGGCCCGCGCCCGCAAGATCGAGCGCTTCCTGTCGCAGCCGTTCCACGTCGCCGAAATCTTCACGGGCTCGCCGGGCAAGTTCGTCGACCTCGCCGACACCATCAAGGGCTTCAAGGGCCTGGTGGACGGTAAGTACGACCACCTGCCGGAAGCCGCCTTCTACATGGTCGGCACCATCGAAGAGGCGGTCGAGAAGGGCAAGAAGCTGGCGGCGGAAGCCGCCTAAGGCGCGAATGGCGAATGGGGAGTAGCGAATAGAAGCTGCTCCCGACCGCCACTCGCTATCGCCACTCGCTACTCGCAGGTTTCTCATGGCCACCTTCCATTTCGATCTCGTCTCTCCGGAAAAGCTCGCCTTCTCGGGCGAGGTCGACCAGGTCGACATTCCCGGCGTCGAGGGTGACTTCGGCGTGCTGGCGGGGCATGCGCCGGTCGTGGCTGCGATCCGGCCCGGCATTCTCACCATCACCACCGGCGGCAGGCACGAGAAGGTCATCGTGCTCGGCGGCCTCGCCGAAATCTCCGAAAAGGGCCTGACCGTGCTCGCCGACGTCGCGACCTCGCTGGACGAGCTGGACCGCGCCCAGTTCGCCGAAACGATCGCGGAGATGGAAGAGAACCTGAAGGAGCACGAGGGCTCCGAGCTCGATCAGGCCATCGAGCGGCTCGACCACTTCAAGAGCATCCAGCACCAGCTCAACTCCACGGCTATGCACTAAGCCCCGGGGCATCGCTCCGGGGCTCGGATAAGGTATTCCCGCAAAGGAATCCTGAACAGGTTCAGCGCTCGCCACGACCGTGGCGGGCGCTGAAACTTTGTTGCACCGCGCCGGAGATGGCGGCATTCTGCGCCCCGCGGATTTGTTCCGGGGGCCGGTGGCAGATGAAACGCAAGATCGCAGCGATTTTCGCAGCCGATATTGCCGGGTATTCGAGGCTGGTCGCGGAAGACGAAGAGGAGACGCTGCGGCGTCTCGCCTCCTATCGCGATGTCGTCGACGATTTCATCGCCAAGGCCGGGGGGCGCATCTTCAACACGGCGGGTGATGCCGTGCTCGCGGAATTTCCGAGCGCGGTGGATGCGGTGCGCTGCGCGATCGACATCCAGGAAAGCTTGCGAACCCGCAACATGGCCTATCCGCCGAGCCGGCAGATGTCGTTCCGCATCGGCATCACCATCGGCGACGTCGTCGAACGCGACGGCGATCTGTTGGGCGACGGCGTCAACATCGCCGCGCGCCTGGAGGGCCTCGCCGAGGTCGGCGGCATCTGCGTCTCCCGCGCGGTGCATGAGCAGGTCGCCAACAAGCTGTCGGTGCAGTTCGCCGATATCGGCGCGCAGGAGGTCAAGAACATCCCGACACCGGTGCACGCCTATCTGGTGGCGATGCGGCGCGAGGACGGCAGCTATGCCAAGCCGCAGCTGAAGACGGCGGCTTCCAAGGTGGCCGCGGCACCGGTGTGGATGTGGCCGCTGGTGGTCGCCGTCGTCTCGATCGTCGCCATCGTCGTCACCGGCTTTCTCTACAACACCAAGCTCAAGCAGACCGCGAGTGCCGCGGCGCCGCCCGCGTCGACACCGAGCGCAACGCCGAGCTTAGTGCCGAGTGCAATGCCAAGCGCGACTCCGACCGCGGCTGCTGCAGCACCGAGCCCGATGCCGACACAGATGGCCAAGGCGCCGATGGCGCCGTCAAGTGCCAGCGCCGCGATGGCGCCGATGCCTGCGCCCTCACCATCGGCATCGCCGATGTCAGGCAAGCTCTCCGCCGACAGCGTGCCCTTCATCCACGAGCGCGTGCGCAGCTTCCTCGCTGGCGATTATGCGAGCTCCGGCGATTACAAGGCCTTCGCGCTCAATGTCGGCGGCTTCACCGGCTCAGCGCTGAACCAGGCAAGCGAGGAAGCCGCGCGCAATATGGCGCTCGAGCAGTGCCAGAAGCGCGCCGACGCCGCGCAATCGCCGCGGCGCTGCGAGCTCTATGCGGTCGGCGACACCGTCGTGTACACGCACGGCAAGCCGCCGATGCCGCCGCCGCCCTATGTCAGGCATGATGCGATGATCGAGCGGCCGTTCGCCTCGAAGGATTTTCCGATCGTGCGCGAGCCGCAAAAGGTCCGGCTCGAGAACATCTTCGTGCCGGCGGCGAAATCGCGCTCGGTGGCACTCAGCCCGGGCGGGCAATATTTCATGGTGCTGGGCGCATCATCCGCCGACGACGCGGCGAAGCGCTCGCTGGAATCGTGCGGCGCAATCGCCGGCGTGCCCTGCATGGTCGTTGCGATCGACGACAATTTCGTCGTGCCGATCCCGACGCTGTTCAGGATCACCGGCTTCTTCAACGCCGCCTCCAATTCCTCGATCGTGGCCGAAGCGCGCGGCGAGGTCGTCCGCAAGCTCGGTGACGCCACGGGCTGGAACGCCGTCGCCGTCGGCACGTCCGGCCGCGCCGGCCTCGGCCTCAAAGCCGCCGACGAGCAGACCGCCGTCAATTCCGCGCTCGCCGACTGCGCCAAGCGCGACAGCGACTGCCACGTCATCGCCATCGGCCCATTCATGGTCGGCCCGATCAATTAGCGATGATGTCCGATCGGTGCGCTGGCAGAGGTGCCCCTTTACGCGTCCACGCCGGCAAAATAACCTAACGATTTCAACCCCAGCTCTACTGTGCATGGGGTTGTTTTCGAAAGTTCAGCTCGCGAGGTGCGCAAACTCTCGCGCCACCGCGCGGTAGACCTCGCGGCGGAACGGCACCACGAGGTCGGCGACACGGTCGAGGCGCTCCCAGCGCCAGGCGTCGAACTCAGCGGGCTGGCCGTTGCGCGGCGTCAGAGGATCGATCTCGTCGTCGTGGCCGGTGAAGCGCAGCGCGAACCATTTCTGGCGCTGGCCGCGAAACTTTGCGAGGCGATGCGTCTGAGGTCCGTCGTAAGGCGGGAATTCATAGGTGAACCAGTCAGTCTCGCCGAGATAGTCGGCGCTGACGACGTTGGTCTCCTCCCAGAGCTCGCGCAGCGCCGCGTCGCGCAGGTTCTCGCCCTCGTCGACACCGCCCTGCGGCATCTGCCAGTCGAGCCCCGGCAGGATGATCTCGGGCCCGTCGCCCTCGAAGCGATGGCCGATCAGCACATGGCCGTCAGCGTTGAACAGGGCGATGCCGACATTGGGGCGATAGGGTTTTTGATTCGTCACTTGCAAATATCTCTCGTCGTCATTCCGGGGCGATGCGTAGCATCGAACCCGGAATCTCGAGGTCCCGGGTTCGATGCTGCGCATCGCCCCGGGACGACCATAAGGATCACCCCTCCGCCAGCGCGGAAAATTCCTGCACCACGCGCTCGTAGACCGGGCGCTTGAACGGAATGATCAGCTCAGGGAGATTCTTCATCGACTCCCAGCGCCAGCTCACGAATTCGGCCTTGTGGCCGCCGCCGCCGGGATTCGCGACGTTGATCTCGCTGTCCTTGCCGGTGAAGCGCACCGCGTACCATTTCTGGCGCTGGCCGCGGTAGCGGCCCTTCCAGGCGCGCCCCGCGACCGTGCGCGGGATGTCGTAAGTGAGCCAGTCCGGGACCTCGCCGAGCCGCTCGACCGAGCGCACGCTGGTCTCCTCGTAGAGCTCGCGCTTGGCCGCTTCCCAGGTGTCCTCGCCGGGATCGACCCCGCCCTGCGGCATCTGCCAGACATGGGTATCGTCGACATGCTCGATACCGCCGGCGCGGCGGCCGATGAACACCAGTCCCTTTGGATTGATCAGCATCACACCGACACAGGTCCGGTAGGGCAGATCCTCGTAACGCGCCATTCCGCCAGACCTCTTGTCTGCTTTTTTGGAAGGCATGCCGGCCCCGCGAGACCCGTGCCGAACCAATTCGTTGATTTAGCTGGATTTTGATTTCAGCATCGCGGTTGTCAATGGCACCAAAAGGATACCTCGCTCGCCCAAGGTCTTGGTCCAGGCGCTGATGCGCTCGATCGAGACGGGCAGGGCGGAGGCCGTGCCGACGGCGATGCCGCGCTCGCGCGCCGTCGATTCCAGCTTGTTGAGGGCGCGGTCGATCTCGGTCGCCGTCGGCACCGCATCGATGGCGATATCGCCCTTGCCGAACGGCACGGCCTGGTTGGCCGTCGCCTGGGGCGCGATGCTGCGGGGCGAGGAGCCGTCGTCGAAGAAGCCGAGGCCGCGCTTGGCCGCCTCGCGGATGATCGGCTGCATCGCCGGCTCCGTCGCGATGAAGCGGGCGCCCATGAAATTGGTGAGGCCGGCATAGCCCTGCATCCGGCTGAGGTGCCAGTACAGGCGGTCCATGTTCTGGTCGGGGCTGAGCGAGGTCAGCAGCGTCTGCGGCCCCGGATCGTTGTCGGGGAAGTCGTAGGGCTCCATCGGGATCTGGAGAAAGATCTCGTGGCGCTGCGCCCGCGCCCGCTCGGCGAGCTTGCCGGGATCGGATCCGTAGGGCGTGAAGGCCAGCGTTACCGCCGGCGGCAGCTTCATGATGGCATCGGTGGTTTTTGCGGCGCCGACGCCGAGGCCGCCGATCACGATCGCGACCACAGGCATCTTGGCAGCCTTGGCACGGTCGGCATCGGCCGCATAGACGGTGAACGGCCTCAGCCCGTCGGCCACCACCGGGATCATGCCGTAGCGTGATTTCTCCAGCAGCTTCGGATTGATCCCGGCCATGACGGGCGGCGGGCCGGATGCGGCCTCGCCCTTGTCGGCAGCATCGCCTGCGCCGATCACCACGTCGTGGCGGGCGCCGGTGGAGCCGTCGATCATGGTGATGGTCTTCTGCTCGCCGGGCGCGGCCTGCTTCGGCGCTTCCTTGGTCTCGTGCTTGGCGTCCGGCTTGCTTTCTGCGCCGTGGCCGGACGCGGCCGGCTTCTCGTCCGTGGCACCGGGAGCGCGGATCGCGAGCCTGGCCATCGGCTCGCCGCCGAGCGGATCCTTGTTGAAGATGGCGAAGCCGGCAAAGGTAATCAGGAACAGGCCGAGCAGGACGGCCAGCAGCTGCAGGGCGGTGAACGGCAGCCGCAGCCGGCGTTTCCGGCGCGGCTTGTCCTGTCCGAGCGGGGCGCTCAGATCGTCGGCCGTCTCAGTCATGCGCGATCCCGAATCACTCGTGCCGACGATACCACGCCGCGGTCAAGCGGCGGCAGGCCGGGAGAGGCCGGGGACCACGGGAGTTCCAAGCAAAAAGGGCGGCTTCAGGAAGCCGCCCTTTCGTGGGATCGCGCGTGACGCCGACTTAGTTCGCCGCTTTCGGCTTGTCGGTCGTGGCCTTGTTGTCGTTGCCCGGGGTCGGCGCGGCCGAGGCGCTGTTCTTGATGCCGTGGAGCAGGTCGCCGGCGAGCTTGAGCGCCTTGTCGTCCTTGGCGTCCGGCGGGACATAGGACTGCGAGCCGGTCTTCTCGTCGCCGTCGTTCTTCAGGTGGCCGCGCAGCGAAGCCTCGCCCTTGGTGTCGGTGCGCGACTTCAGCTCGTCAGGCACGTCCTGCAGCACTTCGATGTCGGGCACGATGCCCTTGGCCTGGATCGACTTGCCCGACGGCGTGTAATAGCGCGCCGTGGTCAGCCGCAGCGCGCCGTTGCCCGAGCCGAGCGGAATGATGGTCTGCACCGAGCCCTTGCCGAACGAGCGCGTACCGACGATCGTCGCGCGCTTGTGGTCCTGCAGCGCGCCGGCGACGATTTCCGACGCCGAGGCCGAGCCGCCGTTGACCAGCACGATGACAGGCTTGCCCTTGGTCAGGTCGCCCGCATGCGCGGTGCGGCGCTGGGTCTCCTCGGCATTGCGGCCGCGGGTCGAGACGATCTCGCCCTTCTCGAGGAAGGAGTCCGAGACGGTGACCGCTTCCTCGAGCAGGCCGCCCGGATTGTTGCGGAGGTCGATGATGAAGCCCTTGAGCTTGTCGCCGCCGATCTGGTTCGTGAGGTTACCGACCTCGCGCTTCAGGCCTTCGGTGGTCTGCTCGTTGAAGGTGGTGATGCGGATATAGCCGATGTCATCCTGCTCGACGCGCGCGCGCACCGAGCGGACGCGGATGTTGTCGCGCACCAACGTCACGTCGAGCGGATTGTCCTGGCCCTTGCGGATGATCTTGAGCTTGATCTTGGTGTTGACGGGGCCGCGCATCTTCTCGACCGCCTGGTTCAGGGTCAGGCCCTGCACCGCCTCGTCGTCGAGATTGGTGATGATGTCGTTCGCCATGATGCCGGCGCGCGAGGCGGGCGTGTCGTCGATCGGCGAGACCACCTTGATCAGGCCGTCTTCCATCGTGACCTCGATGCCGAGGCCGCCGAACTCGCCGCGGGTCTGCACCTGCATGTCGCGGAAGCTCTTGGCGTCCATGTAGCTCGAATGCGGATCGAGGCCGGTGAGCATGCCGCTGATGGCGGATTCGATCAGCTTGGTGTCATCGGGCTTCTCGACATAGTCGGAGCGCACGCGCTCGAAGACGTCGCCGAACAGGTTGAGCTGGCGATAGGTGTCCGCGGTGGCGGCTCGCGCGCTGGAGCCCATGAACACCGCGCGCGGCTGGGTCACGAACAGCGTCAGCGCCGCACCGGTGGCGGCGCTGAGGAGGATTACTGAAGTCTTGCGCATCATCCGCGAACCTTCTCGCCTTCATTTGCGGCCCACCATGGGCCTGGATCGATTGGAGTGCCGTCTTTACGGAACTCGACATACAGCACAGGTTGACTCGCGTTCGTGGCGAGAATGGAGGCGACCTGAGAGGTCGACCCCATGGTCGCGACCGGCTCCCCCGTAAGCACAAACTGCCCGATGTTGACCGAAATGCGCTCCATCCCGGCGATCAGGACATGATACCCGCCCCCGGCATTGAGGATCAAGAGTTGTCCGTAGCTGCGAAATGGGCCGGCATACACAACCCAGCCATCACACGGCGTCGTGACCTGGGCGCCGGGCTTGGTCGCCAGCGAAATGCCCTTTTGGACGCCGCCGACCCCGTCGGAACCGCCAAAATCCCTGATCTTGTTACCGTTAACCGGAAACGGCAGGAGACCCTTGGCCGAGGCGAAGGCGATCGCCGGGGTGGTGCGGGACTTGTCCTTGAACGCGCCCGGGCCCTGTTTGGCGCTGGCGGCCGCGTTTGCCGCCGCCAGTTTGGCCTCCTTGGCCTCGGCCTGCCTTGCGGCCTCGGCGGCCTTTTCGGCTGCCTTGGCGGCGCTTTGCAGGTCCTGCTCCATCTTGGCGATCAGCCCCTGGAGATCGCCGACCTGCTTTGACAGCGCGATCGCGCGCGCGCCCTCGGCGTCGAGGTCTTTTTCGCGTGCGGATTGCTGGCGCTGCCGTTCCTCGATCAGGGCGGTGAGCCGGGTCTGGTCGCTCCTGACCTTGTCACGGTCGGAGGCGAGCTGATCGCGCTCGGTGGCGATGGTCCTGCGTAAGGCCACAAGCTCGCCGAGCTCGCCCGCGATTCTTTCGGCGCGGCCGCGCAATTCCGGCACGACGGCACCGAGCAGCATCGCGGTGCGTAGCGATTGTAGCGCATCTTCGGGCCGCACCAGCAGCGCCGGCGGCGTGCGGCGGCCGGCGCGCTGCAAGGCCGCCAGCACCTCGACGATGTCGGCGCGGCGCGAATCCAGCGAAGCGCGCATCTGTTGCTCGCGGCCGTTGAGCGCGCGCAGCCGCGCTTCGGCCTCGTCGATCTTGGTCTCGACAGTGCGGACATTGGCGGCGGTTTCGATCAGCTGCTGATTGAGCTGGGTGCGGTCCTGGCCGAGCGCGGTGATCTCGGCTTTCAGCTTGGCCTGCGCTTCCTCCGCGCTCTTCTGCCTCACGCGCGCAGCTTCGAGCTCCTGCTCGCGCTGCTTGATGGCGTCGGGCGAGACGGCCGCGGTCTGGGGCGCCGGCGTTGCCGTCTGGGCTTGCGCGAGGCTTGTGCCTGCGAGGTTTGCGCCTGCGAGGCTTGCAATCAGCAGGTTGAGGACAGGCGCTCGCATCGCTTTACGCAAAGGTGCTCGTTGTGGCGCGCATCACGCGCGGTGATAGGGGTGGCCGGCCAGGATGGTGGCAGCCCGATACAGCTGTTCCAGAAGCATGACGCGGACCATTTGGTGCGGCCAGGTCGCAGAGCCGAACGCGATCGCGAGCTTGGCCTTACGGCGCAATTCGGGCGAAAGTCCGTCCGCCCCTCCGATCACGAAGATAGTATGTCCGGCGCCTTCGTCGCGCCAGCGCGCCAGATGCCGTGCGAATACGGTGGAGTCGAGATTCTGGCCGCGCTCGTCCAGCGCCACCAGGATCGCCTTCTCAGGAATATGCGCCGAGATCGCCGCGGCCTCTTCGGTCATCCGCGTCGTGGCGTCGCGCGCGCGGCTTTCGGTAACTTCATAGACACTGATCCCGCGGAATCCGAGCTTGCCGCCGGCGTCGCAGAACCGCTCGAAATAGCGGTCGGCAAGCTCCCGTTCGGGGCCCTGCTTCAGCCGGCCCACCGCAATGACAGCAACACGCATGATTTCAGTGCCGCGTTGACAAGACCGCGCGCAACAAGCGCGCGCACGACGCTAGCATGCGCGTCAGCCGATTCGAAATCGGCAGTGAGCCTAGATCGCCTTCGCCGCCCCTGGGCCCTGCGTGTACAACCGCTCGAGGTTGTAGAACTCGCGGACCTCGGGTCTGAACACGTGCACGATCACGTCGCCGGAATCGATCAGCACCCAGTCGCAGTTGGGCAAGCCCTCGACATGGATGTTCTTGATGCCGTTTTCCTTGAGGCTCTTGGTGACGTTTTCCGCGATCGCGCCGACGTGCCGGTTCACCCGGCCGGTGGTGACGATCATGTAGTCGGAGTACGCCGATTTGCCGCGAAGGTCGATTGTGACCGTCTCTTCCGCCTTCATGTCCTCGAGGCGGGAGAGGATCAGGCTCAGCGTCTTGTCGGCGTCGGGTTGCGCCTTCAAGGCCGCAGCTTTGGTCGATGTTTTACGCGTAGGCTTGGCAACCTTGGGTAAAACAGGCTTGGACAATACAGATGCGGTCAGGGACCATTCCTTTCACTGTATCGCGAACGCCGAATCCGGCGCCCACCGGTTACACTACATCATGTGGGGTTAAGGGTTTCAATATGCCAGAGAGCCCGTAGTCCACACCATGTCCGTACACTTCGTCTCACTTCGTACCTTTCCAGCTCCCGTCCGGGTTCCGTAGGCCGGTCGAGGACAGGTTCAGCTTCAATCCGGTCAGGAACACCCAGGCCGGTGCCGGCCGATCTGCAAGCAGGGTCGCCTTTTTTTCGGGCAGACGGTAGCGCGATAACGCCTGGGCTGCGGGCGAGCCGAGCGCGCGAAAACTCTGCGGCGGGCGATCGATCACCGCCATCGGCACCTGGGCGGCGATGCGCCGCCAGTCCTGCCAACGATGGAATTGAGCAAGATTGTCGGCGCCCATGATCCAGACAAAGCGCAAGCCAGGGAAGCGGCGGCGCAAGGTGTTGATCGTGTCGATAGTATAGCGGGTACGAATGACGGATTCGAGACAGCTCACCTCGATGCGCGGATCGTCGGCGACGTCGCGCGCGGCCTGCATGCGCTCACCGAGCTCGTGCAGCGTGCCGTTCTCCTTGAGCGGATTGCCTGGCGTGACCAGCCACCAGACGCGATCAAGCTGCAATCGCTTCAGTGCGAACTGGCTGATGGCGCGATGCGCCTGATGCGGCGGGTTGAACGAGCCGCCGAGCAGGCCGATGCGCATGCCCGGCGTCGAGGGCGGGACCGCTTGCGCCACGAAGCGCGGCACGACGAGATTGTTGCTCAATGCCCGCGCCCCGCGACGTCTACGGCCGAGTCTGCCCGGTGCCGCGGACGCGATATTTGAAGCTCGTCAATTGCTCGGCGCCGACCGGGCCGCGCGCGTGGAAGCGGCCGGTGGCGATCCCGATCTCGGCGCCGAAACCGAACTCGCCGCCATCGGCAAACTGCGTCGAGGCGTTGTGCAGCACGATCGCGGAATCGACCTCGCTGAGGAATTTCTGCGCCGCGGCCTCATCCGCGCTCACGATGGCATCGGTGTGATGCGAGCCGTGGTCCTGGATGTGCGCGATCGCGCCGTCGACGCCGTCCACCACCTTCGCCGCGATGATCGCGTCGAGATATTCGGTGTCCCAATCCTCGTCGCTCGCCGGCTTGACGCGCGCATCGGTCTTCTGCACGGCGTCGTCGCCGCGCACCTCGCAGCCGGCATCGAGCAGCATCTCGACCAGCGGCTTCAGGTTCGCAGCAGCCGCAGCGCGGTCGACCAGCAGCGTCTCGGCTGCGCCGCAGACGCCGGTGCGTCGCATCTTGGCATTGAGCACGATCGACTTCGCCATGGCGAGGTCGGCGCTGGCATCGACATAGACGTGGTTGACGCCTTCGAGATGCGCGAAGACGGGCACGCGCGCTTCCTGCTCGACGCGCGCGACCAGGCTCTTGCCGCCGCGCGGCACGATCACGTCGAGGGCGCCGTTCAAGCCGGACAGCATCATGCCGACCGCCGCGCGGTCGCGCGTCGGCACCAGCGTGATCGCTGCTTCCGGCAAGCCGGCTTCGCGCAGGCCCTGCACCAGGCTTTCATGGATCGCGCGGCACGAGCGGAAACTGTCCGAGCCGCCGCGCAGGATCACGGCATTGCCGGACTTCAGACACAGCACGCCGGCGTCGGCCGCAACGTTCGGCCGGCTCTCGAAGATCACGCCGACGACGCCCAGCGGCACGCGCACGCGCTCGATGGTCATGCCGTTCGGCCGCTGCCAGCTCTCGATGACGACCCCGATCGGATCGGCAATGCCGCGCACGATGCCGATGCCTTCGGCCATGCCCTCGATGCGCGCCGGCGTCAGCGTCAGGCGGTCGATGAAGGAGGAGGTGGCATTGCCGGAGGCGCGGGCCTCCGCAACGTCCTCGGCATTGGCGGCGAGAATCGCGGCCGCGTTGGCGCGGATCGCCCGCTCCATGGCCTCCAGCGCCCGGTTCTTCTGCTCCGGCGGCGCCAGCGCCAGCACGCGCGCGGCCGCGCGGGCACGGTTTCCGAGCTCGGACATCAGCGCCTGAAGATCGGCATTGCCGTCAACAGCTTTGAGGGGGGCGGCCATGGGAGTTCAACCTTCTGCTAAGGCGGTGTCCTAGCACGGAAATCCCGCTTTTGCGAAGGGCGGGGAGGGTATGGCAGGGCCCCGGTTCGCGCCGCCGGGTCGGCCAATGGCCTGGTCATGCCTAAGGTCGGACAGATCCTTGCGGGGCACCCGAATATCAATAAATATCATTATCTGATAACGGAGCGATCCCATGGCGAGCAGCTACAGCATTGGCAAGCACTTCGAGGACCTGATCGACAACCTCGTCGAAAGCGGGCGCTATGCCACCGCGAGCGAGGTGATGCGCGAAGGCCTTCGCCTCATCGAGGAGCGCGAGGAGCGGCGCAAGGTTAAGCTGGAGGCGCTGCGGGAGGAAATCCAGAAGGGCTTTGACAGCGGGCCGATGGAGGAGGTCGATGTCCAGGAATGGATGAACGACATCAAGGCGCGGGGACGGCAACGTTTGGCCGCGCGCAAACGTGGCAAATAGATTTCGCAAGGCCCCGCAAGCAGACCTCGATCTCGATTCGATCTGGGACTTCATTGCTTCAAACAGTGCCCGGGCCGCCGACAAGCAGATCGCGCGCATCGGCGAGATATTCGAAATGCTCCTGGAGAATCCGCTCGCGGGGCGGGAACGCCGGGAGTTGAAGGCTGGCCTGCGCAGCTTCCCGGTCGGCAATTACGTGATCTTCTATATTCCGTTACCGGACGGCGTCGAGATTATCCGCGTCATGCACGGCCGGCAGGATATCAACTCTGACGACATGCAATAGTCGAGAGCCGGCTACCCGCCCACCACCAGATCATCCCGGTGGATCATCTCGGCGCGGCCGCTGATGCCGAGGATGGTCATTACGTCAGGGGAGGAGCGGCCCTTGATCCGCTCGGCATCGTCGGCGTCGTAGGCGATCAGGCCGCGGCCGACCTCGCTGCCGTCGGGGCCGCGCACGATCACGGCATCGCCGCGGGCGAACTGGCCCTCGACCTTGATCACGCCGGCCGGCAGCAGGCTGGCGCCGGCACGTAGCGCCGTCACCGCGCCGGTGTCGATGGTCAGCGTGCCTTTCGGCTCCAGCGTGCCCGCGATCCAGCGTTTTCGCGAGGTGATGGGATTGGCCGGCGTCAGGAACCAGGTGCAGCGGCCGCCATCGGCGATCGCCTGCAAGGGGTGCTCGATCTTGCCGGAGGCGATCAGCATGTGGGTGCCGCCGGTCGTCGCGATCTTGGCGGCCTCGACCTTGGTGCGCATGCCGCCGCGCGACAGCTCGGACTCGGCATCGCCCGCCACCGCCTCGATCTCCGAGGAGATGCTGTCGACGACCGGAATGAGCTTTGCGTTCGGGTTGTTTTTCGGCGGGGCGTCGTAGAGCCCGTCGATGTCGGACAGCAGCACCAGCAGGTCGGCGCTGGCCATGGTGGCGACGCGCGCGGCGAGGCGGTCATTGTCGCCGTAGCGGATCTCGGTGGTCGCGACCGTGTCGTTCTCGTTGATCACGGGGATGGCGCGCCACTCCAGCAGCTTGCCGATGGTGGAGCGCGCATTGAGATAGCGGCGGCGCTCCTCGGTGTCCTGAAGCGTCACCAGGATCTGGCCGGCGTCGATGCCGTGCGCCCCGAGCACTTCCGACCAGATCCGCGCCAGCGCGATCTGGCCGACGGCAGCGGCGGCCTGGCTCTCTTCCAGCTTCAGCGGGCCGCGCGGCAATTTGAGCCGGCTGCGGCCCAGCGCGATCGAGCCGGAGGACACGACGAGGACGTCGCGTCCTTCCTTGTGCAGCTTGGCCATGTCGTCGGCGAGCGCGGCGAGCCAGGACGCCCGCACCTCGCCCTTGTCGGAATCGACCAGCAGCGCGGAGCCGACCTTGACGACGATGCGGCGGAATTGACTGAGTTCGGGGCTGGCCATGTGGGTAACGTGACGGCGCTGGATGCGAATTGCTCGGGAAACGGCGGAGCGACAGGCGGCGCCGATGAGCCCTGCTTTTGCAGCAGGATGGTGACCGACGCAAGGCAGCCGGCATGGTAAACGGCGCATGTCGGCCTTGTGCCAGGCCTCCGCCTGGCTCTAACTGCGCTCAACGATAATGGGGCCCGGGAGAGGAAACGAATGGATCGCCGTACATTCATGGCCGGATGTATCGGGCTGCCGCTGTTGGCGCAGGCAAGCGGGTCTAAAGCGCAGGCCGGGCTCACGAAAATCATCTTCCCGTTCGCGGCGGGAGCCGGCGGCGACACGCTGTGCCGGCTGATCGCGCAGGAGATGGCGCCGGTGCTGCAACGGACCGTCGTGGTCGAGAATCGCACCGGTGGCGACGGCCTGATCGGCATCAAGGCGGTGAAGGGTGCGAGCCCCGACGGCAGCATGGTGCTGGTGACGACCGGGCCGACCATGTACCTGCTGCCGATGGTGGAGACGACGCCGAGCTTCGACACCGCGAAGGATTTCGTGCCGGTCTCGCTGCTGGCGCGCTTCGAATTTGCGCTGGTGGTCAACCCGGCGGTCGACGCCTCCGATTTCAAGAGCTTCGTGACGTGGCTCAAGGCGCATCCCGACAAGACCTCGTTCGGCGTGCCGAGCAACGGCACGATCCCGCATTTCATGGGCTCCAAGCTCGAGAAGGACCTCGGCATTCCCCTGACCCGCGTGCCCTATCGCGGCAGCGCGCCCATCCTCAACGATCTCGTCGGCGGCCACATCTCGTTCGGCATCACCACGCTCGCTGACGCGCTGCCGCAGCACCGCGCCAAGGGCGTGAAGATCATCGCGGTCGCGAGCGCGGTACGTTCACCGTTCGCGCCTGACGTGCCGACGCTGAAGGAGAGTGGCATCGATCTCGTTGCGGATGCCTGGTACGGCATGTGGCTTCCCGCCGGCAGCCCGCCGGAATTTGCGAGCAAGCTCGGCGCGGCCGCGAGCGCGGCGCTTGCCAAGCCCGAGGTGAAGGAGAAACTGACGGCGATCGGCTTGATACCGGTCGGCAGCGATGCGGACGGGCTATCCAAGGAGCTCGCCGCGAACACCGCGCTGTGGCAGCCGATCGTCAAGGCGACGGGATACAAGATCGAGAATTGACTCTCTCCTCCGTCATTGCGAGGAGCCCTTGCGACGAAGCAATCCAGACTGTCTCCGCGGAAAGATTCTGGATTGCTTCGCTGCGCTCGCAATGACGGCGTGGATGGATATTCGATTGTATCGACGATGCAGTCGCGGAGAGCTGCTCACATCTTCGCGCGCTGGGCGATGCCGTCCTTGATCGCCGTGAGTTCGGCTTCATCCCAGATTCCGATCAAAACGCCGTTCTTCACCTGCAGCTGATTGTCCGCATAGGCGGCGATCTTCTCGCGCGGCGTGGTGATGTGATCGTTCGGATGCAGCGCCCAGTCGAACAGCTCGGCCTGCAGCCGCGCGATGATGCCGGCGCAATCAGGGTCGTCGCCGCGATCGACGTACTCGTCCGGATCGGTTTCGAGATCGTACAGCATCGGGCGGAAGCCGGAGGCGTGGATGTATTTCCAGCGGCCGTCGAACACCATGAACAGGCGGCAGCGTTCGATCGGCTGGTTCAGCTTCAGCCGCACGTCCTGCATGGAATAGTCGTATTCGGAGAATGCCACCTTGCGCCAATCCGGTGGCGTGGGCCCGCGCAGCAGCGGCAGCAGCGAACGTCCTTCGAGGATGTGGCCCGGCACCTTGCCGCCGAAATAATCGACGAAGGTCGGCGCGAGATCGATTCCCTCGACCAGCGCATCGCTGCTTGTGCCGCGCGTGGCGTCGGCTTCCTGCGAGGGATCGATGATGATCAGCGGGATCTTTGCCGACTGCTCGTGGAACAGGTCCTTCTCGCCCATCCAGTGATCGCCGAGATAGTCGCCGTGATCGGAGGTGAACACGATCATCGTGGTGTCCAACAGGCCGCGCTCACCCAGGAATTTCATCATCACGCCCATCTGGTCGTCGATCTGGGTGATCAGGCCCATATAGGCCGGGATCACCTTCTCGCGGGCCTCGTCACGCGCCATGTTGCGGGAGTAGCGCATGTCCATGTAGGCGCCGAACACCGGGTGCGGATTCTGTCGCTCGCGCTCCGAGCGGATCACCGGGATCATGTCATCGGTCGAATACATGCTGGCATAGGGCTCGGGCGCGATATAGGGCCAGTGCGGCTTGATGTAGGAGAGATGCAAACACCAGGGACGGCCGTCGGTCTCGGCCTCGCTGATGAAGTCCATCGCGCGCCGCGTCATGTAGGGCGTCTCGGAATGCTCGTCCGGCACGCGCGCGGCCTTGTCGGCGTGCACCAGCAGCCAGCCGTTCTGCAAGCTGCCATCCTCGGCAGCGCCGGAATTGGCCCAGTGCTCCCAGGGATTGCTGGCTTCAAAGCCGTGCTTTCGCAGATATTCGTCGTATTTCGGCCGCGGCCGTCCGGTCGGATGCAGCCCATCGTCGCGCTCGTACGGCTCAAAGCCGCATTCGGCGACGTGCACGCCGATCATCGATTCCGGCGGAATGCCGAGCGCCTTCATGCCTTCGATGTCCGGCGCCATGTGGGTCTTGCCGACCAGCACGTTGCGTACGCCGATTTTCTTGAGGTGATCACCGAGCGTGGGCTCGCCGACCCGCAGCGGCCAGCCGTTCCAGTGCGAGCCGTGCGAGCGCATGTAGCGCCCGGTGTAGAACGACATCCGCGACGGGCCGCAGATCGGCGATTGCACATAGGCCTTGGTGAACAGCACGCCGCGCCTGGCCATGGCGTCGATGTTGGGTGTCTTCAGCCTGGGATGGCCGGTGCAGCCGAGATAATCGTAGCGAAGCTGGTCGCACATGATCCAGAGAACGTTCTTTGCGCGCGCCATGCGTCTCGCTCCAACACTTCGTTTGCTCGATATTGCGCTATCGATGGCGCGAAGAAAACCTCTCCCGAAGGGAGAGGTCCGCGCGTAGCGCCGAGTCAGGGGTTACGGTGGCTCGTGGGACCTGATCCCCTCACCCGATTTGCTGCGCAAATCGACCTCTCCCTGCGGGAGAGGTGTCGAGAGAGCGGTGCTTGGCTCAAGCCGACCACGGCTCCGCTTCGGCCGCGCTCTTCGCCTTGGCGGAGACCGGGCTCTCGCCGATCACATCGGCCAGCGCGCGCAACGCTTCCGTGACGCCCTGGCCGGTGACGCCTGAAATCAGCAGCGGCGTCTTTTTCGCGGCGCGCTTCAGGCGGTCCTTCTGCTTCTTGAGCTCGTCCGGCTCGACCGCGTCGATCTTGTTCAGCGCGACGATCTCGATCTTGTCGGTGAGCTGGCCGCCATAGGCGTCGAGCTCCTTGCGCACGGTCTTGTACGCCTTCCCGGCATGCTCGCTTGTCGCGTCGATCAGATGCAGCAGCACGCGGCAGCGCTCGACATGGCCGAGGAAACGATCGCCGAGGCCGGTGCCTTCATGTGCGCCTTCGATCAGGCCGGGAATGTCGGCGAGCACGAACTCGCGTCCGTCGGCGTTCACGACGCCGAGCTGCGGATGCAGCGTGGTGAAGGGGTAGTCGGCGATCTTCGGCCGCGCCGCGCTGACCTTGGACAGGAAGGTCGATTTGCCGGCATTGGGCATGCCGACCAGGCCGGCATCGGCAATGAGCTTCAGCCGCAGCCAGATCCAGCGCTCCTCGCCGGGCTGGCCGGGATTGGCGTTGCGCGGCGCGCGGTTGGTCGACGACTTGAAATGCGCATTGCCGAAGCCGCCATTGCCGCCCTCGGCCAGCACGAATTTCTCGCCGACCTTGGTGAAATCGTGGATCAGCGTCTCGCGGTCCTCGTCGAAGATCTGCGTGCCCACGGGAACCTTCAGCACGATGTTCTTGCCGTTGGCGCCATGGCGGTCCGAACCCATGCCGTTCTCGCCCTTCTGGGCCTTGAAATGCTGCTGGTAGCGGTAGTCGATCAGCGTGTTGAGGCCGTCTGCGACCTCGATGATGACATTGCCGCCGCGGCCGCCATTGCCGCCGGAGGGACCGCCGAATTCGATGAACTTCTCGCGGCGGAACGCCACGCAGCCGTTCCCGCCGTCACCGGAGCGGATATAGACCTTTGCTTCGTCGAGGAATTTCATGAGGCATAGGTAGGCTAGCCGGCCCCGTGCGGCAACCTGAATTGGCCCGTGAAACGGCCGAATTTTAAGCGATTTCCGTCCTTCCTTAACCGGCCGGCCGCCGCCGGATCAGGAATTTCTGCATGCCCTCCAGCACCAGCTCCTTGCGCTGGTTGAACACGGTGCTGCGCAGCACCACCGTGCCGGTGGTACGTCCCGGCACCAGCTCGCTGACCTCGAGCGCCGGATAGAGGGTGTCGTCGGCGAACACGGGTTTCAGAAAGCGGCTCGATTGCTCGAGGAAGCCGACCAGCGCTTCCTCGACCAGGAACGGAAACAGGCCGGCGCCCGGCGCGGTGTGGATCAGGGTCTGGAAGCCGTGGGCGAGCAGATGCGGCATGCCGCGGGCGCGGCAATATTCGACGTCATAGTGCACGGGATGAGTGTCGCCGCTCGCGGTCTGGAATGCGGCGAACACAGCCGAGGTCTGGGTGCGGCTCGGCAGCACGAAGCGTTCGCCGACGACGAAATCCTCAAACCAGCGTTGCGTCGGGATCATGCGATGCCGGGCCGGATCGAAATCGGTCATGGCTTGGCTCTCTTCTTGGCTCTCAAGTCGATGTGGCCCGTATCGCTACCGCGATGCGAAGAGTGCGACAATCCGTTCAATTCGGCGGTAGCGGGCTTGTCCCGGCGGCTCACGTCATTAAAACGACCGCAAGCGACTCCGGTCGCCATGATTCCGCGCTCTCTCCGCTCGTCATTGCGAGCGAAGCGAAGCAATCCAGTCTGTCTCCGCGGACGCAGACTGGATTGCTTCGTCGCAAGAGCTCCTCGCAATGACGCCTCCCACGAACGACCGCAATGCCCCTCTTCAAGAATCTCTCTGCCTATGACGATCGCTCCGCGCGCCTGGCCGGCATCGGGCTCATGGTGCTGTCGATCTTCATGTTCTCGTTCGGCGATGCCATGGGCAAGTTCCTGGTGGGGACCTATTCGGTGGGGCAGCTCTTGTTCCTGCGCGCCTGCGCCGCGCTGCTGCTGCTGTCGCCCCTGATCTGGAAGCAGCGCGACCTGTTCCTGCACCTGGAGCGGCCGGGCCTGCAGCTGGTTCGCGTCGTGCTGTCGACGCTGGAGGTCGCGGCCTTCTTTCTCGCAACCGTCTATCTGCCGCTCGCCGACGTCATCACCTATTATCTCGCAGGCCCGATCTTCGTCACCGCGATGTCGGCGATCTTTCTGGGCGAGAAGGTCGGCTGGCGGCGCTGGACCGCGATCCTGATCGGCTTTTGCGGCGTCTTGATCGCGCTGCGGCCGTCGGCGCAGACGGTCAGCCTGCCGGCGCTGATCGCGCTCGGCGGCAGCCTCTCCTTTGCAACCCTGATGCTGATCACGCGCAGCCTGCGCAAGACGCCCGACATCGTGATGGCGTCCTCGCAATTCATCGGCACGTTTTCGCTGGGGGCGGTGCTGTCGGCGTTCCACTGGGTGCCGCCGACGCCTGGCAGCCTCGTGATCTTCGCGCTCGCCGGATGCGTTTCGGTGACCGCGCTGTTCTGCGTCAACCGCTCGCTCAAGCTGGCGCCGGCCAGCGTCGTGGTGCCCTATCAATATTCGATGATCGTCTGGGCCGTGATCTTCGGCTTCGTCGTGTTCGGCGACGTCCCGTCGATCGCAACACTCGTCGGCGCCGCCATCATCATCGGCGCCGGGTTCTATATCTACTTGCGCGAGCGGGATTTGGGACGTCCCGGCGACGAAGTGAATCCGCCGGCGTAGCCACATGCACGCTGTCGTCCCGGGGCGCGCGCAGCGCGAGCCCGGGACCCATACCCCCAGGGAGACGTTGGACGACGACCCGGAGTGGGCACTATTCCCCACACTCCGCTCCGGGACTATGGATCCCGGGCTCGCGGCTTCGCCGCGCCCCGGGATGACAGTTGTGAATGCAGCCGCGCCTCCGCCTACCGCACCCGTCTTGCACTGCTCCAGCTCTTCAGCGAGGCCCACACGCCGCGCGAGAGGCGGAAGCAGTCGACGGGCGTCGAGGAGCCCAGCGCCAGGAAGCGGTGCAGCTGCACGCCGCTCCATTGGAAGCCGCACTTCTCCAGCACCTTGCGCGAGGCCGGATTGGTGACGCGCGCGCCGGCATGGAGATGCTCGTCCTCGAACTCCTCGAAGAAGAAGTCGATCGCGCCGCGCGCGGCCTCGGTGGCAAAGCCCTGGCCCCAATGCTCGACGCCGAGCCAGTAGCCGAGCTCGGCATTGCCGGGCCTGGAGCAATCGATGCCGACCAGGCCGACCGGCCCGCTGTCGTGCTCGATCAGGAACACGGTCTCAGCTCCGAGCTCGGCGGTGGCGCGGATGAAGTCGGCGGCGTCGTCCTGCGAATAGGGATGCGGCAGGCGGCGGGTGTTCTCGGCGACACGGCGGTCGTTGGCGAGCCGGGCGATGGTCCTGACGTCGGCCAAGGTCGGCCGCCGCAAGGTCAGCCGCTCGGTGGCGACGACGCTGGGTCTCGCCTCAGCCAAGGTCACGCCTAGAAAATCCTGCAACATGTCCGGCTCCGTGAAAGTCACTAATTCAAAGTGAGCAAAGAACTAAGTGAGCAACGAAAAGGGGAGGCCGGTTTCCCGCCTCCCCTT
The DNA here is from genome assembly GCF_028128865.1 of Bradyrhizobium sp. CCBAU 11357. Lineage (NCBI taxonomy): Bacteria > Pseudomonadati > Pseudomonadota > Alphaproteobacteria > Hyphomicrobiales > Nitrobacteraceae > Bradyrhizobium > Bradyrhizobium sp. CCBAU 11357. Next base: position 397,073 of record NZ_LBJW01000112.1, read on the forward strand.
GGAGCCTTCGATCTGTTGGGATCTTGAAGGACTCCGCCGGTTCAGTCGGGACCGGCGGACTCCGTTTTTGTCCACCGTCTATTCAGCAGCCTCGGCAATCGGAAGCACCGATACGAAGGTGCGGCCGCCTGCTTTGGCCTGGAACGCAACGCGGCCCTCGATCTTGGCGAACAGAGTATGATCCGTGCCCATGCCGACATTGAGGCCGGGATGCCAGGTTGTGCCGCGTTGACGCGCAATGATGTTGCCGGGCGTGACGATCTCGCCGCCGAACGCCTTGATACCGAGGCGCTTGCCCTTGGAATCGCGACCGTTGCGCGATGAACCGCCTGCTTTTTTGTGAGCCATGGCTCGTCTCCGAAATCCTGCGTAGTTCTAGGTCAATTCCTTGACGGAATCATTTCAAAATGTCTCACGCTTCAATTCGTGAATTGGCGTGATCGATTTCCGTTACTCGGCGGCTTCCGCTGCCGGCGCCGCCTTCTCCTTCTTCGGACGCGGGCCCTTGGTGGGCTTGGCGCCGTCGGTCAGGATCTCGCTGATGCGCAGCACGGTGATCTCGTCGCGGTAGCCGCGCTTGCGGCGCGAATTCTTGCGGCGGCGCTTCTTGAAGGCGATGACCTTGGGGCCGCGCTTGTGGTCGAGCACCTCGACCGCGACGGACGCGCCTGCCACCGTCGGAACGCCCAGCACCGGCGTGTCGCCGCCGACCACCAGAACTTCATTCAACTGCACGATCGAGCCGACTTCGCCTTCGATCTTGCCTACTTCGAGAACATCATCCGGCACGACGCGGTATTGCTTGCCGCCGGTTTTGATGACTGCGAACATCGTTCTTTCTCCGTGTTCAATCCCGGCCTCGGGACGATGACCGTCCGGGTCGGCTTTTTGTCAGTCGCTATGGGTTTATCTGCGTTTTGCGCGGGTGGGAGTTATCCCTTTGAAAGCCCACGCAAAAACAAGCGGCGCGAGAAACGCCCCGCGCCGGCTGCGGGACTTATAGCCGCCATCCGCCCAGAGTCAAGGAAAACTGGGCGAAAACGGTACGGATTTGAAGGATTTGGCGAGATTCCAGCGCGTGGGCTGAATCTGCCGCCGGCGTGCAACCAACGGGTTCCCTCCCCGTTGTGTCCTCGCAAATCGGACACGCGGGCAAGGGCTTATCATGGCGACGGACGAACTGGTCAAGAAAACGGGCATCGCCCAGCACGGGGCGAGCCGCCTGCCGTCGGTCGATGTCGACAGCTTCAACATCGAGATCAAGGACGAGGACGGGTTTCTCGGCGACCGCGCCAGCAAGGGCGCCTTTCGCGAGATCCTCGAAGAATGGCGCAAGCCCTTGCGCAAGAGCGGCGAGGATCCGTTCGGCGACGAGCCGTCCGACAAGATCAGCAAGAAGGTCCTGGATGCGGTTCTGGTCGGCGACGATACCGAGGCGACCGCCGTCGTGCACAGCGCGATCGAGGACTTTGCCCAGGAGCTCGCTTACGTCACGCGGCGCTTCCTCAAGACCAAGGCCTGGGCCAAGACCGAATGCATCGTGGTCGGGGGCGGCTTTCGCGCCTCTAGGCTCGGCGAGATCGCCATTGCCCGGGCCGAGATCATCCTGAAATCGGAGGGCTTCAAGGTCGATCTGGTGCCGATCCGCTTCGACCCCGACGATGCCGGCCTGATCGGAGCGCTGCATCTCGCGCCGTCCTGGATCTTCGAGGCCTATGACAGCATCCTCGCCGTCGACATCGGCGGCACCAATATCCGCTGCGGCATCGTCGAGACCCGTTGGAAGAAAGCGCCCGACCTGTCCAAGGCGATCGTCTTCAAGTCCGACCTGTGGCGCCATGCCGACGACGAGCCGAGCCGCGAAGCCGCGGTGAAGCGGCTGGTCAAGATGCTGCAAGGCCTTGTCGAGGACGCCGCGGCCGAAGGCTTCAAGCTCGCACCCTTCATCGGCATCGCCTGTCCCGGCGTGATCAATGCGGACGGCTCGATCGAGAAGGGCGCGCAGAACCTGCCCGGCAATTGGGAAAGCAGCAAGTTCAACCTGCCGGCGAGCCTGGTCGAGGCGATCCCCAGCATCGGCGGACACGACACCGCGGTGCTGATGCACAATGACGGCGTGGTTCAGGGCCTGTCGGAAGTGCCGTTCATGCAGCACGTCCAGCGCTGGGGCGTGCTCACCATCGGCACCGGCCTCGGCAATGCGCGCTTCACCAATCGCCGCAAGGAAAGCAACGGCAAGGACAAGGACTCCGCCGAGAACGGCAAGAAAAAGGACAAGGACGGCAAGAAGGGCGACTGAGCGGCCAGGGTCGATCGGCCACGCGCCGCTGCCCACCTCTCCCGAAGGGAGAGGTGGAATGGCATCGAGAGATGCCATTCGGGTGAGGGGTTTCGGTCTCGATCATGCTGACCGCATGTCCGCCCCCGGCCTTACCGCGCCCGGGTAACCTTGACTGGTTAGGTTAAGGGACGGATTGCGTTGCGGGAAACCTGCCGCCCGCTAGGGTCTGGCCGTCGCTTCCACTCGGCCGGCGAAGCCGCCCTTCACGGCCAGTATTTCAAGTAGCGGCACGGGACCGCCAGTGTTTACCGCGTCTGGCGGTCCCACCCCATTTTTACCGAACATACTTTGAATCCCAACTGCCCGCCCCGATAACGGTGCGCTCCCTCCCCCGCTCGCGGGGGAGGGTTGGGGAGAGGGTGCCTCCGCATTGGGGCTGTCGCGATTCAGAGTGTCCCGCGCGGCGAGAGCCCGCCGCCTCAACCCCACCCCACCCGCTGAAAGAACGCCGCGATCTCGCTAGCCGCGCGATCCGGATCTTCCCGATGCGGGAAGTGGCCGACGCCGGGAAACATCTTCAGATCAAGATCGCTGAAGGTCTCGCCGAGCCGATCCGTCCACGCATACGGAAACAGCGGATCGTGCTCGGCCCAGCGCACGCAGGTCGGCACCGCGATCGGCGGCAGTTTTGGTGCTTCGCCCTTCATCATCGCGACCCGCCCTTCATGCGAGGCGCGGTAATGCGCAAAACCGCCGGCGAGGTTGCCGTCCTTCAGGAAATTGTCGGTGAAGGCCTCCAGCACCTCGTCGAAGGCGCCTTTCCGGTGCGCCCAGCCCTTGAGGAAATGGCCGATATAGAGCCGGCAGCTCTCCCGGCTCACCCCAATGAGCTGTGGCGCCATCTCCATCTGGTGAAAGGACTGGTACCAGATCTGGTTGAGCCGATCAGGCGCGGCCATCCGCGGCCCGATGCCGGGATAGACGAAATCGAACAGGAACAGCCCGGCGAATCGCGCCGGCGCCAGCCGGGCCAGCGGCTGCATCACCGCGCCGCCGACATCGTGGCCGACCACGCCGAATCGGTCGAATCGGAGCGCGTCCATCAGCGCCAGCATGTCGGCGGCATGGCCGTCCGGCCCGTAAGGCCCATCCGGCTTGTCGCTGTCGCCGAAGCCGCGCAGATCGGGCGCAAGAAGCGTGAACCGGTCCGAAAGCTGCGATATCACCGGCTCCCAGGTCAGCCAGAATTCCGGCCAGCCATGCAGCAAAAGCAGCGGTTTGCCTTTTCCGGCGCGGACCACGTGGAAATCGGCGCCGTTGGCCTTGATGGTCAGGTGCTCCATGGCGGTTCCTTTTCGCGCTGAGGAGGCCAAGCGGGACGACAAGGGCTGAAACAGGCAGCGGATTTTCCCGTTTCGCGCCTTGTCTGGCCCGCCAACCTCGCTTATGAACGCCCCCAACCACAGGGGCCCTGCCTCTATATGGCGCCTTCAGGAGAGGTGGCAGAGTGGTTGAATGCACCGCACTCGAAATGCGGCATAGGTGCAAGCCTATCGGGGGTTCGAATCCCTCCCTCTCCGCCACTGTCATTGAAGAATCTGATGAATTCTCTGCGCCTCGGCTAGACTCCCGGATCGGCAAGGCCACGCGAACATCTTTTCATGCACGTTAGTTCCTGCCTCTGCGCTCTCTATGAGAAGTCAGAAGCACTGAGTGCTCGAAAGGACCCGCCTTCGCAACAGCAGCTTCCAGCAACGTCAAACGACTACCGCTAATTCACAAAAACAATTCACAGGCCATCGCAATCATCATCGAAGAATTTGCGAAATACACTTTGCGTGTATAGCCGCAAATCACTTAGGGTGATTTCAGTAGGACTGAATGTCCTCAAAAACCAAAGGCCGCCCGGGTTGGAAACCGGACGGCCCGAGGCTCCAAACCGGTTTTGGAAGCCGGCTGGAAGTCAGAATTGCGGGCCGATTTGCTTCTCAGGGCCGAATCGGTCCCGCGCACTGACGTGTTTCATTTGAAGTGAGTCCTCCGCTCGACGCAAGCAGCGGCTGAGTCTTTCCCGAGAAAAAAGCCAGGGCCTTAGAGGCTGTTGAGTCGGCTTAGCTGGTGCCGCCCGTAGAAACCCGGAATGCACGACCTTGGGGACGCGATACCACCTCTGAGCCTACTTCTCTCTTCGATGCAGAACTGGACGGTGCAACGATCCGTTGCATACACTGTCGTCATTTCAAAAGATGCATTCGTAAGGGGAGGTATTTCATTGGCTGCTGAAGACGCGCTCAATTCCCTCGGAGTTCAAAACCTGGTCAAGCTTGTGGACGAGTCCATTCGGGCAAGCCGCGAGGGCGTGAAGCATTTTGTTGAGCCTACGCCTGGTGTACTCGCGAAAGCGAAAAGCAAGCGTCTTTGGAAGACGCGGATCAGGCAAATCGAGCCTCCTACAAAAGATCGCTGCTGATCTAACCGTTGACCGCACGCCAATTGCGTTCGTCGATCTGGAGACGTTCAAGCAGCACAGTTACCCCGATGTACTGCTGAGCGTGTTGATTAAGAGCTTCGTCGAGGTAAAGCGATGGCTCGATACGGCCGCCACCAATCCTGCGAATAAAACTAGCTTCTGGGAAAAGCTTTTCGGGACTGCGCCGACCAAGCCGGGTTTCAATCGGGCCGCTACCAAGGCGCTTTCAGACGACTTCGGTAAAATGATCGGAGAGCTAAACGCGTTTCTGTTGAGTGCCGACGAGTCCAAGATCAAAGAAAGCGCGAAAGACGAGAGCGGCACGGAGACCAAAGCCGCTCTATCTGCAAAGCTGCCCAACAGCGGCATAGGCGGGGACCTGTCTACGAGCACGTCCGGTAAATCAAGCAACGAGACGCAAAACGAGTACACCAATAAGAAAATCGAAGCGCTTCACCGAAACATCATGCGCTATCAAGACCTGTTTGGCCGTTTGTCACAGCTAGCGGGGGGGCCGACCTTTCTTCTATTGGATGATCTTTACCACTTACGGCTGAATGATCAGGCGAACGTCGTGGACTATTTTCACCGGATCGCTAAAGGATCAAACCTGTGGCTTAAAGTGGGGACCATTAGGCATAGGTCCAGATGGTATGTGCTCGGCCACCCTCCAGTAGGAATGAAGCTGGGAGATGATGCTGACGAAATCGATCTTGACGTGACGTTGGAGAAGTATGACGTCACCAAGGCTTTTCTTATGAAGCTGTTGGGTCAATTCGCTTCCGAAGCGTCTATCGCCCTGCAATCGATCCTAGCCGAAGGCGCCAGAGATCGTCTTGTTCTGGCCAGCGGAGGTGTCGCGCGCGATTTCCTGACAATATTCAATCGATCGATTCAAGTCGCGCGTGAACGGATCATCTCGGGAAAGCTTGCACGTGGCAGCAAGGTAGGAAGCGAGGACGTAAATGTTGCCGCTGGGCAACAAGGAGTTTTCAAGGAGGAGGAGTTCAATCGGGACACCGGCACAACGGAAGATCGCGATCGCCTCATGTCCAACTTTCAAGGAATCTTGGACTTCTGCATATTCAAGACCAAAGCAAACTGCTTCCTTGTTGAAAAGGATATGACGTCACAGTTTGTCGAGACCGTAAACGAGTTGGTTGATCTCAAGTTTCTGCACCGAGCGCGCTTCAGGGTAACAGTCCGGGATAGAACCGGGCGCCTCTATGATGCATACATGCTGGATCTAAGTCAGTACACCGGAGAGCGAGCCCGAAAGGACTTCGAACTTGTGAAGTTCTGGGGGCCCGGTTCGGACGATGCATTGCGGAAGGCCAGCTTGATCTATCTTGAACGGTAATGGCGCACTTCTTCTTAGCTTTACGGCCTCAGTTGCGAGCACGGGAGCGGGATGGAATTTCGAGACGCTATGCGCGAGCCTCCGCTGTAGGAGCTTCGCCGCTTTGTAGTCGGGATGCGAGGTGCCGGACTCAAGTACGGGTTCCGGATCGTCAATGTGCGACGGCAGTGAGCCACGGCTTGGGCACCAAACGGATTCATCACCCCCAATCCCGCAACATCCCGATCATTCCCCGTCACCACGGTCAGATCGTGCCTCAGCGCCGCCGCCGCGAGCAGGCCGTCGATTACAGGGACGGACGTGATGGCGCTGATGCAGCCCCATTGATCTGATACGGCGCTGCCGCCCTCCCGCAGCCCTTGTCAACACGCGAATTCATCACGATGATCGCCGCGTCGTAGCATCGCTCGCGAGGCCTACATGCGAAAATGCGAAGTTGCCGTGCTGGGTCTGGGGCTCATGGGCGGAGCAGCGCTGGGCGCATTGCTGGATGCCGGCGTCGATGCGCTCGGCTTCGACCCTGTCGCAGCAGGTTCGGATCGAGGCTCGTCGCATGGTTCATGTCGCATTTTCCGTCGCTTCAATTTCGAAAACCCCAACTACACCAGCCTGAGCGACGAGGCTCATGCCGGCTGGATTCGGCTGCAGGACGAAAGCGGTCAAACGGTTCTGACGGAAACCCCTGTTCTGGAGGCCGGCCGCCCCGGCTCCGCCATGGTGGCGTCCTCGCGCGCGGCCGCGATCGCGAAAGGGCGCCCGGATCCGATGTTGACGGCGGCTCAAGCGAACAAGGAATTTCCGGCCTTCAGCCTGCCCGGTGACTGGGACGTCGTCGTCCAGGACGGTGGCGCAATCCTGCACACCGAGGTCGTCATGACACTGATGCGCGCACGCGCTCGCGACCGCGTGATTCCGGAACGCGCGAGCTTCACGCCGCACCACGACGGCGTGTCGATCCGCACGGCCACGCAAGAGTTCTTCGCCGAGCGCGCTATCCTGGCGCTTGGCCCGTGGCTCGGTCGCGCACTCCCGCGACTTGGCGCGCTGCTCAACGTGACCCGACAGGCGGTCGGCTGGTTCGCGCCTGCTAGCCCCGACAGCGTGGCGCTCGGTCGTTTCCCGATCTTCATTCTGGACCGAGGTCCTGATGACATGGTCTACGGCTTTCCGGACTTCGAACAGCGCGGCGTCAAGGCGGCGCCTCACAACCACGGGCCCGTGGTCGGCCCCGACGATTGGGGTCCGCACGCCACCGATGCCGAACTCCGCCCCATCGGCGAAGCGCTGGCCGCGCTCGTCCCGGGCGCGGCCGGGCCCATCATCGATCGCGACGTCTGCCTCTACACCAACACCGCGCCCGCCGACATCAGGCTAGACGCGGGCGAGGAATTCATCATCGATCGCTGGCCGGAGTCCCGCCTGATCGTCTGCTCCGCGTGTTCAGGCCATGGTGCGAAGTTCGCGCCCGCCATCGGGCAAAGGCTTGCTCGCCTTGCCACCGATCCGTCCTACCAGGCAGAACCCTTCTTTCAGCTGTCCCGCTATTCTCAATTCGCCTGAGCGGATGCTGGATGTTGCGGTGACAGTGCACAAGACGCGCACCGTCCGGCGGCTGACGCCTTTAAGAGACCCGAGCGAAAGCCCTGCCTGTCCGACCTCCTGCGACTATGCCACTATGCTCCTGTTTTGCCCGACGAAGCAAATGACGGGAGATTCCTCGGCTTTTTGGCTCCCGAAACCCTGCCCGGCCCGCACCTGATCCAGCCCTCCGCGTAACCCATTGATCTTGCAACCCCCGTCTACTGTGCATGGGGTTGTTTTCGCACTTTTGTTGTTCCATGGCAGACCGCGAAGCGTTCATCCGTCACGGCACCAGATCAGAGCGCCGCGCGGCGGTTTGCGTGAGGACAACCCGCTTGTTCTACTTCCTGCCGGATTGAGGCTTTTCGATCCCGGGTAATCGCGCGATCTGCTCGGCAAGGAAATCGACCAAGAGGCGCACGCGCGCAATGCCGGACCGCTCCGGCACGATCAGCATGTTCAGCGGAACGGGCGGCGGCGAATAGTCCGGAAGCACGCGTTCGAGGCTGCCGTCCGCGAGCAGGTCGCTGACCAGCCAAAGATGCGCCGGGGCAATGCCGCGGCCGGCTGCGAGCGCCTCACGCGCGGCCAGCCCGTGATCCAGGCGCAGCCGCCCGCTGAAGGGTATCGCATGGCGGCCACCGCGGCGGCCCTGCAGCACGAGGACATCGCTGCCGGCGATGTTGGACATCCGAACGCCCTCGTGCTTGGCGAGGTCTTGCGGACGCGCGGGCCGGCCACGCGCGGCAAGATAGCCGGGTGCGGCCACAAGCAGCCGCCGCGACTGGCCAAGCGACTTCAGCTTCATCGAGCTCTCGGCGAGCGGCCCCAAACGGAGTGCGACATCGACGCCCTCCCTGACGAGGTCGATCCGCTCGTCCGTCAGGCTGAGGTCGACCGACACGTCCGGATAAGTGTCCTGAAAGGTGAAGATGAAGCGGCTGACGTGGAGCACCCCGAACGCGGCGGTGCAGGAGACCCGGACAGTTCCGGCCGGCGCGCCGCGCGTCGAGCGCGCCTCGTCGCCGGCCTGCTCGACGAGACGCAGGATATGCACGCAGTCGGCGTGGTAATTGCGGCCCTCCGCCGTCATGGTGACCCTGCGCGTGGTCCTGGTGAGCAGCGGCACGCCGACCGCCTGCTCCAGCTCCCGAATGTGCCGCGTCACCGTGGATTGGCCGACCCCGAGCTCGCGCGCGACCGCGGACAGGCTTCCGCGCTCGGCGACGCGCACGAAGCTGCGCATGCGCTCGAGCGTAACCTCCGACCTATCCATTTTCCGGCACAATCTTATCCATTGGCCGCTTCTACCGGATCGCGATCCTCCGCGCTATCTGCCGATCGCAAATCATCAATCCAATGGTGCTGAACATGAAAGTGTTGATCGTCTATGCTCATCCTGAAGCGCGCTCGCTGAACGGCTCGCTCCGGGATATCGCCATCCGAGAGCTCGAGGCGCAGGGACACGAGGTGCGGGTCTCCGACCTCTATGCCGAGGGCTGGAAGTCCGAGGTCGATCGCGGCGACTTCCCGTCGCTGCCGATCGATGCGCGTCTTGGGGTCGCCGCGGCATCCAAGCAGGCGTTCGAGGCGGGCACGCTGACCGCCGACGTCAAGGGCGAGATCGACAAGCTGCTGTGGGCCGATGTTCTGATCCTGCAATTTCCGCTGTGGTGGTTCAGCATGCCTGCGATCCTCAAGGGCTGGGTCGACCGCGTGTTCGCCTACGGCTTCGCCTATGGCGTCGGCGAGCACAGCGACAAGCGCTGGGGCGACCGTTACGGCGAGGGGACCTTGGTGGGCAAGCGCGCGATGCTGATCGTGACCGCCGGCGGCTGGCAGGACCATTATTCCGCCCGCGGCATCAATGGGCCGATCGACGACCTGCTGTTTCCGATCAATCACGGCATTCTCTATTATCCCGGCTATGACGTCCTGCCGCCGTTCGTGGCCTATCAGGTCGACAAGCTCGATGAAGCCGCTTTCGGCGCGACGGCCGAACGCCTGCGCGAGAGGATGCGAACGCTCGCGACGACCATGCCGATTCCCTATCGGCGCCAGAATGGCGGCGATTACGTCATCCCAAGCATGCAGCTCCGCGCCGGGCTCGAGTCGCCCGGAGCGCGCGGCTTCGCGCTCCACGTCGACCAGCCTGACGAAGGCGGCGCGGCGGACAAGCCTGGCGTGATTCGATCGACGACAAATCTCCGCGCCGCAACCGCGTAGTTGCGAGACGGCTCGCGTCGCGCTCTCGAGGCTGGGAGCGCGACGCGCTCATCCCATCACGGTTCGCGTCAGCGCGCTCCGTGCAAACTTCTTCAGCGGCATCGGCTTGCCGAACAGAAAGCCCTGCACGAGGTCGAAGCCGAGCTCGTTCGCGGCGACGAGATCGGCGCGGCTTTCGACCCCTTGCGCCACCGCGCGCGCGCCAAAGCCCTGCGCCAGCTCGACGATGTGACGGCACACCGTGCGCTTCAGCCGGTCGCCGCCGCTGCCGGTGACGAATTGCCGATCGGCCTTCAGCTTGACGAAGGGAATCTTGTCCAGGTCCATCAGCGAGGGCCAGTTGGCGCCGAGATTGTCGATCGACAGGCCGATATTGTGCAGGCCGACCTCGCGCGCGACCTCGCCCAGGAGATCGAGCTCGCGGATCGCCTCCTCGCTGTCGATCTCGACCGTCAGTCCGCCGAAGGCCGGGTGCGTCGGCACGCGGCGGCAGAGATCGCGCACCGCCTGCGGCTCCCTGAGATAGGAGGCGGGAAGATTGATCGACAGGTCGACCGGACTTTGTTGCTCCAAAAGATAGTGCCAGTCCTGCATGGCGCGATCGATCACGAACTCCGACAGCGCGCGAAAATGCGGATCGTGCGGCTCCGGGATGAAATAGGCCGGCGGCACCACGCCCCAGGTCGGATGCCGCATCCGCACCAAGGCCTCGGCGCCGTTGCGCACCAGCGTGCGCGCGTCGATCTTGGGCTGGTACCAGAGCTCGAGCCAGCCGGCATGCAAGGCCTCGCCGACATGCACGGCCGGGCTCGGTGCCGGCTCCTCCGGCAGCAGCATGGCAACGCGCTCGCGCAGCGTCTCCGCGGCAAAGGGCGTCGTCAGCGGCGGCAGCATCGCAAGGCCGTATTCCTCACCGACCTGCCGCACGGCTTTGACGATGATCGAATCGCGGGCGCCGACGGCGAGAACCTTGCCGGCAAACGCCTCGCGCACCAGGATTTCGAGGAATCGTCCCGGCTCGATGCCGTCGGCGGCGACGCCGAGCAGGATCAGGTCGGGCAGTTCGCTGGCGAGCACGGTCTTGAGCTCGTCGGCGCTGGCGCATTCGCAGGTGACGAAGCCGAGATCTTCGAGGATCTCGCTGAGAAAGGCGCGCAGGTGACGCTTGCTGTCGGCCACGCAGGCGCGCGGCGTCACCTTTCGTCGTCCGAAGGTCACAGGCCTTCGTCCGACGAGCTCAGTCATCCCATCGTTCATTGCAACACCACTCCCGTTCCGTGACGGTTTCATAACCGCGGAGCGTGGGTTCAAATAAGGAGAGCTTCACATCGTTCTTGAATTATCTGAGTAACGTTAAGCCCTGCAATTCGAGCTAATTTGTCGACAGAATCTTCAAAAAGAATTCGCATACCCGGGCACCACAGGCGCAGCGCCGGTTGTTGCAGGTGAAATGCCTCCGCGCGTGCTTGGCGCGCGACTTGCCGCTCGACGGCGTCGAAGGATGCACGCGCGCGGTTGCTCCGAGGCGGCGATGAAGCCGGCGCAGCGTTAATCGGCGGCGACTTTCAGCTCGCGCCTTCCCGCGATGCGCGCGTCGCGGCCTTCCGCGCGTGACGATTCTGCGACAACGGGTCCGGGCTAGCGGCCAAGAATGTGAAGTACATCACACGCGCGTTGCTGCACTCGCGCTAAAGGTCCCCCGAGCCGGTGGAGGGCTGTCGAGGACTACAGCTATGTCGATGCGGCGAATGATGTATTGGTGGTTCAGGTTCGTGCTGTCAGGGCGATTCATGGATCGCTTCCTGTGTCTGCCGCGTTAGCCGCGCGGCGCACTGTGGCTTTTCGCGGCCAAATCCGATCTAGGTCTGCCCGATCAATTTGCGGAACGCCGCCGCGCCGTCCTGCATCGCGTCGCGTCCCTTCCAGGCCAGATAGCTCAGCTTGCCGCCGATCGTGTCGTGGCTGCGCAGCCGCCGCGAGCCGAGAATGTGGCCGACATTGGAGGGGAAGCGGCTCACCTCGGCGGAGACCAGCGCCGCGATCGCGTCCATCAATTGCTGCAGGCGGACGCCCCATTCGCAATGCTCGATGCCGTCGATACGAACCTTGAGCGCATATTCGGTGTCATAGATTTCAGCGAGCAGGTCGCGGGCGATCAGCACCCGGTTGTGCCGGAGTGCGACACGAAGCGCGAGGCGCTTGTCGTCGAGCCGGTCGAGGACCATGGGCACGACACAGGCATAGGGTGTGGCGGCGACGTCTGCGGCGGCCTTGCTCGCAGCGGCCCTGGTGGCAAGCCGCACCAATTGCCATGAGGTCTTCAGGCGTCGCGCCACCAGCGCCAGCGCGAAGGGCAGCGCCTGGGGATGGGCCTTCTTGAAGGCGTCGAGCTGCGCGGTAATCTGGGCGACCTGGCCGTCGTCGAACTTCCCGATCTTCTCGGGCAGCTTCGCGTTGAATTTCGGTAGCGCATCGCCGGCGCGCAACACATGCAGCATCTTCAAGACGTCGTCGAAAGCGGTGCGCGAGGCCGTATATTGCCCGAGCTTGGCGCGCGCAGATTCGGCGCTCTCGGGCGAGGTGAGGGTGCTCTCGAGGACCTTGACGACCTTGGTCTGGAAGGTCGAGGCGATCTTCTGCACTTCCTTCGGGTTGTTGGCGGCGACCTGGTCGCCGATCGCCTTGATGTAGTCGCGCGCCATGGTCGGCAGCAGGTCGCGGCAGATCCACTCCCAGATCGGGGTGAGGGTGTTGCGCGAGATCCGCCCCATGTTGGCATGCTCGGGCGCGCCGTCGATCAGCAGCAGCTCCAGCGGTGCGAAGAAATAGCGCGACGGGCTGGTGGCGCGCGCCTGGGTCGATCCGTCCTTGCGGAATTCGGCGCGCAAGCGGGCCTGGATGTCGGCCGAACCGGGCATGTCGATGCCGCACAGCTCGAGCCGCTCGAGCTCGCTGAGCAGACAGCTGCGCGACAGCGGCGTCAGCCTCTGCAGAAATTCCGACAGCCGATCGATCTCGTCCATGGCACGCAATCTTTCGCAGCGTGGCCCGCGGGCTTGCGGGCCCAATGCGTGGAGGCATTTGCGCGCTCTCAACCTCCCTAGAGAAGCAAGTCGCCGTTAATTAATCCGTAAAATCCGGGGGGCGGATGTCGGAGCAAGGCGGCCGCACGAGGAGCTTTTCCTCGTCCGAGACCAGGATCTGGGCAGAAAACTCAACCGCTACATAGTCGCGTGCGACGTCGCGCAAGCACAAATTGTGCCGAAGCCGTCATTTTAGCGTAAAAGGGCCTAAATCACCGTAGTCTTACGGAGCAGAAAGTTAATCACAGACCCGCCCCGGTTCCGGTAAACGAGTGACATGGGGTCACAGAATGATACGGCCACCGATTCGCGGCCGTCGGAATGGCACGAAAGCGCTGCTTCAGCTGAAGAGCCCGATTTCGTCCGTCTGAGCGCCGTTCGTGCGCGGGCGGCCGACGAAATGGCGGCTGCGATCGCTCGCGAGCTCAACGGCCCCCTGACCGCGCTGCTGCTCTACATGGGCGAGATCAAGCATCACAGCGATCAGCTCGTCCCCGCCATGGGCGATCGCGCCTATCTGCAGCGGGTGGTGGAGAACGCGCTGGCACAGACCGAGCGCGTTTGCGGCCTGGTCAAGCAGCTCGCCGGCGCTCACAAGGGCGGCTTGTCGGCCCCGTCCAGCACCGAGGAGGCAGAATCGAGGGCCGCCCGCGTGCTGCAGCCGCCGCGCGCACCGAGCGCCGATCTGCTCGGCCCGTCCGGCCAGAAGCGGCTGACCAAGCGCGAGCGCGAGGTGCTGAGGCTGATCAGCGAAGGCTACTCGAACAAGCAGGGCGCGCTGCGCATGCAGATCAGTCCGCGCACCTTCGAGAGTCATCGCGCCGAGGCGATGCGCAAGCTCGGTGCGCGCAACACCGCGGACCTCGTCCGTGCGGCGCTCTTGCATGCGATCGACTGAGCAGGGCTGGTTGCGCCGCCCTCGGGCGGCGCGGACGAGATGCCGAAATCCATCTCGAGAGTTTGGAAATCCGTAGCGCTCAGAAATAGTCTTCGGCGAACGGACGTGCGCGCGAGGCGGGACGCAGCGGCTTGATCTCTTCCTTCGGCGCGCTCGGAATGATCGTGATGGTCCAGCGGGGAGGCATGCTCGATTCCTGCTCCAGCACCGAGCGCACGAAACCGGTCACGGTCGACTCGCCGGCCCTCACCGTCGCCATCCGGCCGTTGAACTGTGCGATGCGGAAGCGACGGACCTCCTTCTGGTCTGCGGTCTCGTAGGTGAACATGGAAAACCCTCCTGGTTTTCCGGGACTATCGCCAGCTATGATTAGCCATCTGTGAAAATCGCAAACCGTAGAAGTACGGCGGGAATACACGTGCGGGTAGTTCGGAGGGTTTTCAACCGAACTAACGTGACGAGGGCGAACCTAGCCTTGCGGCTCCTGCGCGTGCGCGGCGGCGTAGGCGGCATCCATCAGGTCCAGGAGCGCGTGGAATTCGGCCTCGCCGAGGCTCTCCGCGGTTTTCTCCAACCGCAGTGCCAGCGCTGCGAGTCTGAGATAGCCGAACGTTCCGGCCGCGCTCTTCAACGAATGCGCTTCGCGCGCGATCTTCGCGTGATGCTGCGCAGGCGAGAGCGTGCGGAACAATTGCAGGCGTGCGCAGGTCTCGCTCCAGAACACGTCGCGCACTTCGCCGGCACCGGCCTCGCCGATCTCGCGCACCAGGATCTCGTACGCACCCGGCTCCCGCGCGGGTTCGGCATCGAGTGCCTTCGCAAGCGCGACGGTGACGTCAAACATGGCCTTGCCTGCCTTGATCCCGGTTCGTTGTCGCGCGGCACGTCGCCGTGCGAGGCATGTCGCGTGTCTACGGCATTCGAATTTCAGTTCCGGTAGCAGGATGGCCGGTGTTTGCCGGCCGGAATTAGCCCGCGGTTTACCAAGCGCGCGCGGCGTTCAGGGCGGGCCGAGCAGCCGGTCGTACTGGCCCTTCACGGCGGCGTAGCATTCGCACGCCGTCTGGCGCAGCCCGTCGAGGTTGGTGATCTGGATGTGTCCGCGGCTGTAGTGGATGAAATTGGCCTGCTGCAGGGAGTTGGCGACCAGCGACACGCTGTTGCGCCGGGCCCCGATCATCTGGGCCATGGTCTCCTGGGTCAGCAGCAGACGCGACTCGCCCGACAGATCATGAGTGTGCAGCAGGCAGCGCGACAGCCGCGACTCCACCGGATGGGCGGCGTTGCAGCCCGCGGTCTGCTGCACCTGGGCGTAGACCGCCAGCCCGTGGCGCGAGAGCTGTGCGCGCAGGGTGCTGCTCTGGTCGGCGGCCATGCGCAGGCGGTCCAGATCCACCACCGAGGCGACGCCGGGCACCAGCACGATGGCGGTGTTCAACGCACACGCATCGCCCACGATGGCGAGCGTCCCGAGCAGGCTGTCGCGGCCGATCATGGCGACTTGCACATGCTCGCCCTTGGCCAGTTCCACGACCAGCGAGATGACGCCGCGGTGAGGAAAATAGGCGCGCCTGAGCGTCTCGCCGGTCTCGACCAGCACCGCCTCGTGGGGCAGATCCGCCGTTCGCAGGTGCGGGCGGATCAATTCATAATCGTCCGCCGACAATGCGGACAGGAAACCGTTGGATGGACGCATCATCGTTTCCAAGGCTGCCTCCCCGTTCCCATGCGCCTTCGAATTCGCAGCGCGCGGATGACGTCGTGTGCGGGTAAGTTCCATCATCTTCGCGCCGGGATATATTGGCAATTGAGACAAGTTGTCCGGCCCTGGCGATGTGTCGACGCTGCGTGCACGTCGGCATAGTGGGCGCGCATCGTGCTCCCGTCTTGCCACCAAGGCCTGGGAACAGCACAACCGCGTCCATCGGCGAGATGCGGTCGGCAAGTGCCGCACCGGTCCCCACGACGCCGTCGCGGCCCAGCATCGCAATTTCGATCGTCTGTCCTTCGGACAGGCTCACCCTGACCGAACAGGATCCACCATGCGGGAAGTAGACGTGTCTCGACGCAATGCCGACCTCGCCCACGACAGATTCACTGACCATTTCGACCGTCGCGAGATACGGACGCAGCAAATCGAAATCTGCCGCGTCGAGCAGTTGCAGCAGTTCATCGGGCGGGGGCCCGCTCACGGTCATGCAGGTCAATCCGGCGGGCTCGATGGAAGGTGGGCGGGCGGCTTTCGTCACTCAAGTGCACGGCGCGCAAATACTAATCTGAAGGTTGTGGTGACGTCCATATACCCGTTAGAGGCAGACAGGCTGTCTCATTTGCGGCGGAATTAAGAAGCGCACACTGATTCGCTGGCGAGGCGGCCGTCCTGCAACGCGTACGCGGGAATTAGCGGCAAGGGGGCCTCAGGAGCTGGAAGGCACTGCATCCGCGCTGGCCATCGCGCCGGTGCGCGTCGCCTTGTCCGCTTCCGCAAACGACGTTCGTTCCATCCCTCATCGAAACCAAAGGAGAAAGGCGTGCCCCACGGTTCAATCGTTGAATCGCCGAAACGGGAAGCTCAATTGGGGCGAGACGATCTGCGCCAATTCTCGTCGTCGACGATGACCCGATGGTGTGCATGGCCATCGAGGTCTACCTCCAGCGCAACAATTTTCGGGTGACGATCGCCGAGGGCGGTGAAGCCGGACTGCGCGTCCTCGAGGACAAGCAATTCGATCTGATGATCATCGACATCTTCATGCCGCACATGCGCGGGTTCGAATCGATCCGGATTTTCCACGAGCAGGCGCCGGTGATTCCGCTGATTGCGATGTCCGGCTACGCTTTCGCAAATCTGAACTCGCCCGCGCCCGACTTCCTGCGGATGGCGCTGGAGCTCGGCGCCGCGCGTTGTCTGCGCAAGCCGTTCACGCCGCACGCGCTGCTCGCCGCCATCAACGATTGCCTGGCAGAGCATCGCCCCCGCTCCGACATTGCCACGGCCGTGCAGCTCGGTTAGCGCCGCACGAGCCGCTTCGGCCGCAGGGTAACCCTTCGTTTACCTCAAGCGTGGATCGCGCAAATCGCGGCAGCGCCCAAGAAACGTTCAAGAGCGCGCGCGGCGAGAGCGCCGCCGGTTGCGGGCGGCCCGCGCCAACCGCCTGCGGGCCGGCCCTATTGTTCTTTGCGAGCAGGACTTTCCCACGCGCCTCGTCGCGCAATTATCGGCTCGTTTACCGCGCGGCTCCCGCCGTTGCGGCGCGGAGGCGGTTTTGTCGAAAAGCGCTGCAGCATGCGGCAGAACCGCAAACTTCTCTTCAATATCCGTAGTAGCACGGAGGATGAAATTAACGGGACTGTGAAAGGGGATGTCTAACGATCCAGGATAGGGGCTTCCGTCCGTGCCGAGGGTGGCTCGGACGTCGCGTTTGCGGCCCAGGTCAGTAAGGCGTAGCTCATGGATGATCTGTTGCGGGAGTTTCTGACGGAGACCAGCGAGAGCCTGGACACCGTGGACAATCAGCTGGTGAAGTTCGAGCAGGAGCCGAACAACGCCAAGATCCTGGATAACATCTTCCGCCTGGTCCACACCATCAAGGGCACCTGCGGCTTTCTCGGCCTGCCGCGGCTGGAAGCGCTGGCACATGCCGGCGAGACCCTGATGGGCAAATTCCGTGACGGCATGCCTGTCACCGCCGAGGCGGTGACG